>CAYGMD010000001.1:0-73947 GCA_964350785.1 uncultured Acidobacterium sp.
CCCGCCCCACCAGCCCCAACCGTCCACGTGCACTCGGGCGACAGCAGCCAGCCCAGGAACGCCGCAATCGCCGGCGGCTGCTGCTGATTGAGCGCCGTTTGGGTTACTTGCGGCGGGCCGTACATCTGCCGGCCGTATGGGCGTGGAATCGGCAGGGCGACGATTGACGGCTGCTCGGACGTGTCGTCGCGATGACGCAGCAACGGGACGTAGTCGGCCTGCAACGAGGCCTCGTCGCCATCCATCTCGACGTCGAACGCGGCGTTCACGAAATGCTGGATTGCGGGCACGCTGCGGAACGACGTCTGCAGGGTCACCGCCGTCGCGCCGCTGCTGGTGAGGCTGTCGGCGATGCGGCGATAGGCGCCGACGTCGGCGCGGCGGAAGCGATAGATCGACTGCTTGGGATCGCCGACGATGAACAGGGCGCCGGGCCGCAGGGTTCCGCCGTCGTCGCCGGCGAGGCGGAGCAGCAACTCGGCCTGCAGCGAATCGGTGTCCTGGAACTCGTCGACCAGGATCACGCGGAAGCGCTCGCGAAATTCGCGGCACACTTCGGGGTTATCGCACACGAGATCGCGCGCCTTGATCAACAGGTCGAGAAAGTCGAGCGACCCGGTCTCCTGCTTGCGCGCCTCGTAGCGGCGCAGGCAGTCGCCCATCTCGTCGTGCAGCAGGGCCGCCAGGTCGGCGTCGGCGGCGTCGCGAAACACGCGCAGGTCGCGCAGCAGCTCGGCGTGGGCGGCCAGCGCCTGCTCGCGGGTCACGCCAATGGCAAAGGCCGCGCCGGTGCCCTTCTTCGGCTGCGTGAAGTCGCGGTGATCGGCCAGGGCCACGAGCGCGGCTTCCCACCCGTCCCAGGTGCCCTCCGGCACCATGTCGCCCACCTGCCGCTTCTGGCGCTCGATCTCCTGGCTGGTCGTGACGGCCACGGCCAGCGACGTCGACAAGCGGTCGTCGCGCTTGATGGGCTTGCCGATCAGTTCGGCAAAGGCCTTCAGCTTGCCAATCAGCAGCCTGACGGATCCCTGGCGGTCGTACGAGGGCCGCCGCCACGGCGCCGAATAATCGCGCCACTGGCGCAGGCTGCGCGCCGCGGCCCGCAGCCGCTCGATCGGCCCATCGTCGGAATCATCATCGAACCGCCACTTGACGGGCCGCCGCAACGAGCGGCGCACGCCTTCCTGCGCATTCCCCAGCTGTTCGTGCAACCAGGAGGAGAACGCTTCTTCGAAGAGACGTTCGGACTGCGAATCGGCCAGCACGGTGAAGGCCGGGTCGACGCGCGCCTCGACCGGCCGTTCCCGCAACAGCTCGGCGCAGAAGCCGTGAATGGTCGTGACGTGCGCTTCTTCGAAGTCGTGCACCGCGGCGTCAAGGCGCTGACTCGCGGCGGAGCCCGGCGCCGTCCGCACCCGGGCGCGCTCGAGCTCTTCGCGCAATCTCAGCTTGAGCTCGCCGGCCGCCTTTTCGCTGAACGTGACGGCGACGATCTGGTCGATGGTGGCGCGTTGGTGCTCGATGAGCGCGACGATGCGGCCCACCAGCTCGGTGGTCTTGCCGGTGCCGGCCGCCGCCTCGACGATCAGGGTCTGGTCGAGCTCGCTCGAGATCGCCTGGCGGTTTTCGCCCCTCGACTCCGCTCGGGGTAATCGGCGGTCGCTCATGGCAGCTTCCTCAGGGCGTCGAGGTCGCTGAACAGCGTGGGATCCTTCCGCCGGGTACGCTGTTCCTCGCCGCGGCCACACACCGCCTGGAAGTCGCACCACTTGCAGGCCTCGTGGGCGGGACGCGCCGCCAGCGCGCCGTTCTCGATGGCGCGATCGACGATCTCGAGCACTTCAATGCCCCTCTTGGGCGCGTCACCCATCAGGGGAATCTCGTAGGGCTGGAAGCCGCCGGCCGTGGTGCAGAAGAACAGCCGGCCGGAGTAGACGGTTTCGTCGGGGAAGAGAGCCTGCAGCGCCAGCCCGTAGATCACCGGCTGCAGCACGCGGCCGCCATCGACGACGGTCTGGCCCGAGCGGGTGCGGTTCTTCCCGGTCTTGTGGTCGGTCACGCGCAGGAAGCCGGTCTGGCGATGCCGCTCGATCATGTCCATGGAGCCGCGCAGCTGGAACCGTCCGTCGATGGTGGCGGGGGTGGCCACGCTATGTTCGTCGCGGCCCTGCATGTCGGGCAGGCCGAAGCTGAACTCGAACCGCTCCGGCGTCCACTCGGCGCCCTCGTCCGCCAGCTTCTCCAGCCAGGTCTGCAGGTCGGCCGTCATCAGGCCGATCTCGTCGCGCCACACGCGATCGATGGCCGGGTTCAGGCGGTCGTACTCGCGGTCGTGCACTTCGCGAATGGCCGCCGCCAAACGCTGTCGGGCCGCCGGCAGGGTGGCGGCTGAAAGCGGCAACAACCCGTCGGCCTGCAATCGACGGAGTGCCGCCGCCTGCATCTGGTGGAACAGGTCGCCTCGCGTCAGCGGGTCCATCTTCTGCAGCGGCGCCGGCGCATCAAGCGGCGCCAGCCGGTAGATCGCCGCCATCAGGAACTGATACGGACAGGCGGAATACCGCTGCAAGGCGGTCAGCGAGTAAGGCCGCGCGCCCAGCCGCTGCGACGCGAGCGCGGCGCGCGTGTGTTCGGCCGGGCGGACAATGCCATCCGCGGGTTCCCACTGCTTGCGGTGATGCCGCAGCCATCGCGACGTGAGCGACCGCTGCAACTCGGGGCTGAGCTCGTAGAGATAACGGGCGCGGCCCCTCGCGCTGTCGGACCGGGTCGCCATCAACGCCGCCAGCGTCGACAGGTCGTGCTCGAAGTCGTCGATCGCCGTCGCGGGTTCGAGCGGCGCCGGCCGCGCCAGGGCGGAGCCGCCGGCCAGCAGCGCGCGCCCGGCAATGGTCTGCGCCGGGGGGATGTGGCCTTCGATCGCCCGCGCAATGTCGAGCACGTAGAACGACGGCACGCGGGGCCGCGACTCGTTCAACTCGATGCGCGGAAACGACACGTACAGCCGCTCGGCGGCGGCGCCCACCGCCAGGGTCAGTTGCAGCCGCTCGTCGGACGCCCGCCGGGGCTGCGTCGCCAGCGCCGCGTCGGTGGCCTCGCGGCGGCGATCGGGCAACAGCGAGTCTTCGCGGATGCGCTGGGGAAACATGCGTTCGGCGAGGCCGGGCACGAACACGACCTTGAATGAACGGCCGCGGGCGGCGCTTGGCGTGCCGACGAAGACGCGGCCGTGGCGGCGGCGCGGCGGCTCATGGGTCAGCGTCGACAGCCGGGGCGTCAGCACGTCGCGAACTTCCCGCAGGCTGACCGGGCCGATGGCCGAGAGCGGCGCCAACTCGCGCAGCATGCGGACGATGCGTTCGGGTTTGGCGATCACCCGCGGCGCCAGCCGCTCGAGCGCGGCCAGCCAGTCGCCCCACGACTGCAGCTCCGGCCACTCGGCCATCTCGGCGAGCACCGGCTCGGCAAACGCCCGCAGGGCGCGCAGCTGGTCGCGATCGCGGATCAGCCCACGGACACGCGAGGCCTCCGGATCCTCGGAACTCGCTTCGCGGACGCGGCGGTCGTATTCGTGCTGCAGGCCCATCAACCGCCGCTGCCAGCGTTCGAGCTTGCCGATCACCGCGGCCTCGACGATCAAGTCCTCCCAGCGCCACGGCGCGCGGAGGGTGCCGGCCAGGTCGTTGGCCGATTCGCCGCGGCGCACCTGCGCCCGCGCCTCGTCCTCGGGCTGGGTGTCTTCGGCGCGGTCAGTAAGCGGCAGCAGGGCCTCGACAATTTCGTCCGCGGGCGGCGACCAGAGGTCGGCGTTGCCGGCGTCGGTGAGCGGCACCTGGCCGAGCGACACGTACTCGGCGAAGCGGCGCGCCGACAACCCTTCGTCGGCGCAGGCCAGCAGCGCCAGCAGCGCGCGGCCCGCCGGGTCGGGCCGCCTGGTGCCGCGATGGAACCAGGCGGGAATGCCGGCGCGATCGAGCGCGTGTTCGAGCACGCTCAAGTAGGTTTGCGGCGCGCGCAGCAGGACCGCCATCTGGTCGAAGGCCGTGCCACGGGCCGCCTCCTGCATCAACCGGCGGGCAATCTCGATGGCTTCGCGACCCTCGCCGGGCGCCGAGAACAGGACCACCGACTCGTCGCTTTGGCCGGCGACCGGCGGTTCATCGGTGAACAAGTGCCGCTGCAGCCGGTGCAGGGCATCGTCGCCGCCGGTCACCTGGCCAGCCGCATCGAGGCCAAGTTCCTCGAGCGTGCGCCGGTCACCCGCGGGCACCGCCACGATGGCCGTCATGGCGGCGGCGATCACCGCCCTGACGAACACGGCGTCGGCCTTCGAGGTGATCGCCACGTCCAGCAGCACCACGGTCGTGCCGGCGAGCAGCGCCGGGGCGGCCGTCAGTTCGGCGGTGGCCGTCTCGAGCATGGTGGCGTAATCGACGGCGCCGGCTTTCTCGCGCTCCTCGATCGCGCGCTCCAGCAACTCGGCAAGGTCGTTGTTACCCGGGTGGCCGGTGAGCCGATCCGGATCGACCCCGGCCATGCGCAGTTCGCCGAGCGTCCGGCTCAACGCTCGCGGAAAACCAGGCATCAGCCCGACCGGCGTGAAGTACTCCAACTGGTCGCGGGCCAGCAGGTCGTCGGCGACGCGGGCCGCGACGGCCTCGTCACTGAGCGGCGCGCTGGGCGTGAGGCCCCGCCTGGCCAGGGCCGGCACGGCCAGCTTGGCCACCAGTTCCGTCAGGCTGACGCGGGTGACGCCAAAGGTGGCGCCCCGCTCCGCGGCGACGCCCAGCGCAAACTCATCGGCCGCCCCGCGGCTGGCGGCCACGATCAAAATCGGCGGCTGGAAGGCGGCCAGCCGCGACTTGATCGCATCCAGGCGGACCGAACTCGACGGAGAAACGATGGAAATAGCAGGCTTGGACACGGGCGTCTGGCAACGTCGAGGATACATCGCGTCCGGCATCATGCGCGCGATTGCCGATCAGCGCCGGCACCGTTGAACGGCCGTTATCGCTCCCACCGCATCGACGCGATGCGCGGATCGGCGGCGAAGGCCGCCCGGTCGAAGCCCAGCCGCCGGTCGGGAGCGACACAGATGGCGCGAACCCCGGGCGACCCCACGTGGACGCGCCACACCTGGCGCTCGATCGGCTCGCGCGATGAAAACGCCGCGCCCGTCAGCAGCGCGATGTTGCGGCCGGGCGCGCGCGCCGACGCGTAGCCAATCATCTGCACGGCCGCCGAGCGAGCGGCGTCGGCCAGGTCCTGGCACGGCGCGTAGTCGGTCGGGTGCGACCAGCGGGCGGCCTCCCGATCAAAAGGCGCCACGGTCAGGTTCAGCCCCCGTGTTGTCTTGAACGTCACCGAGAACGCGGTGTACTCGCTGGCGTTCACCGGCCACGGCGTGCCCGGCGACTCGGCGAAGAACAGCAGCCGGTGAAACGCCATCTCGGCGACCGCGGTCTCGGGCGCCTGCGAGGCATAGAACACGCCCGCGGTCAGGCCGGCGCGCCTGAAGCGCGATCCGGCGGGATAGGGCGCGCCATAGCGAAACGGGGTGGCCAGCAGGTAATGGAGATCCCGGCACTCCGGCGGCACGGGCGGCTTGCTGCGTTCGAGCAGGTCTTCGAGCAGATGCTGTTCGGCGAGGGTGTCCACGAGCGCCATCGACGAGACGATGTGCTGGGCCTCGACGACGCGCCAGCAGCGGCCGGCGCGGCGCCGCGCTTCAGACGAGAGCGCGGCGGGCGTCCAGGTAGCCAACGACGTTCACCAGGCCCGCCAGGGTCGGAATCAAGCCAATCGGCGCGGCCCCGAGCACCGTGTTCTCGCTCTGCAGCCACGCGCGCGCCGCCGCCTGGTCGCCACCGACGATCGCGTCGAGCGACCGGAACAGGCGGAGGAACAGCACGGCCAGCTCGAACGGCTTGTCGCCAGGGGTGAGGAGGTACGTGCCCGACCCCATGCGCGAGACGCTGGCCTCGGACAGGCCGAGGATGCCGGCGAGCACCCGGTTGGTCACCCCGAGCCGCTCGGCCGCGCGTAGCACGGCCTTGGTCACGACCGTGGCCTCGTCCGCCGTCCTGGGAAGGGCACTGGCAGCCAGCATGGTTTGCTATGGCAAGTTTATAGAAAAATTGTTTCCCAAGCAAGCCAGGCGAATCATCGCTGTCACCCCTGAGGCGGTTGCGGACCCAGCCTTCGTCCTGCGTGCGCGCGGAAACGTTCAACTTCCCAAAGGGGACAGTTCCCCGGATGAGGACAGCGTGGCGAACGTAAAGTCGCGAAAACAGGCGTAGAATGCAGGTTTTCACCGGGTCCCACACGGCACGGCCCTTGCTCAGAGAAAGTCAGAAGTCGAAAGTTAAAGGTGAAAAGGACGGGGTTGCGGGAGTCACCGATGGAGTTCAACAAGCTGGTCTTTGCGGGATTGTCGATTGGGTGCCTGGCGGCGGTCGCCGGCGGGTCGTACATCGCCGTCCGGCAAAACCAGACTTCGGGTGCCATGAGTGCCACGGGTGCCATGGGTGCCACAGGTGCGGTGAACGATGCGACTGCCGCGACCAAGCCGGACGCCCCGGTCACCGAGTCGGAAGGCGTGATCGCGCCCGAACCGGCGGCCCCGGCGCCAAGCACCCCCGCGCGCCGCATGCAGACCATTGCCCAGGCTCCGGTGGTGCCGACGCGGGCGTCGTCATCCCGGCCCTCGACCAGCGCGCCCAATCGACGCCCTTCGACTCCCGGTGAGACCCGCGATGCGGGCCTCACCGCTCGCTCAGGACAGACGCCTGAGTCGCCGGCGCCTCCTGTGGCTCCCATTGCGTCAGGCGGCACGATGTGGGAGTCGCGGCCGACGGTGCAGCCCTCGGTGCCGGAATATCCGGAACCTGACCCACCGCCGCCGCCCGCGCCGGAATTCATCGACCTGACGGTGCCGTCCGACGCGGTGCTGGGGCTGCAGATCGAGCGCACGGTGTCGAGCGAGCTTGCCCGCGTCGAAGACAAGGTGGACGCGCGCGTGACGCGCGATGTGCGCGTGGAGAATCGCGTGGCCATCCCCGCCGGGTCGACCGTGCGCGGCTCGGTCATCGAAGTCGACAAGGGCGGGCGCATGAAGGGCAAGGCGCGCCTCGCCATCCGCTTCCACACCATCGTGCTCGCCGACGGTTCGCAACTCGCGCTCAAGAGCGATCCGGTGGTGCGTGAAGGCCAGTCGCCCGGCGGCGAGAGCGCGGCCAAGGTCGGCGGCGCGGCCATTGGCGGGGCCATTCTGGGCGCGATTCTCGGCGGCGGCCGTGGCGCGGCCATCGGCGGCGCGGTCGGCGCGGGCGCCGGCACGGCCGCGGCGATGAGCAACGATCGCAACCCGGCGACGCTGACGGCCGGTACGACCGTGACGGTGCGCATGCAGGCGCCGGTCACCGTGACGGTGCAGAAGGAATAGCTGCCACCACGAGGCTCACCAGTGCCGTTGGGCCGAACGCAAGAATTCTCGTGTCCGTCGTGTTCTTCGTGGTTGCATTTCGCTATGATCGGCCCCGGAGGCTTTACACATGCGTTCACTCACCACCGCCCTCATCGTCGCCGTGGGCGTTGCCACCCTCGCCGCGCAAACCAAGCAGGAGCGCGCCGGCATCGTGAACTTCACCAAGGTCGACGCGGTGGTCGCCTGCGGCGGCGCCACCGAAACCTCGGCGCTCGACGGCCTGGCCAAGGACGGCTTCAAGGCCGTGATCAACCTGCGGCTGGCCACCGAACCCAACGTCAACATCGAGGCGAACGCGGCGCACGCCAAGTCGCTGGGCATGAACTACATCCACATCCCGTTCAACGGCCAGCAGCCCGACCCGAAGGTGGTCGATCAGTTCCTGGCGGCCATCGCCAACAAGGCCAACCAGCCGGTCTACGTGCACTGCGGCTCGGCGAGCCGGGTCGGCGCGGTGTGGATGGTCAAGCGCGTGCTGCAGGACGGCTGGGCCATCGACAAAGCGACGGAAGAGGCCAAGCTGATCGGCCTGCGCAGCGAGCCGCTCGAGAAGTTCGCGCTGTCGTACATCGAAAGCCACAGGAAATAGCCCTCAAATAGCCCTTGCGTGGACGGGACGCCGGCGTTTGACATGCCGGCGCCCTGAAAGCGATACTGAAGGGTCGTTGGTGTGGCGATTTCTCCGACTTGGTGGGCCGCACCGTAGCTTTGCCGCGTCAGGCGCGGCGCTATCTAAGTCGCGAGCAGGCCCGCAGCCGATCGCGGGCTTTTTTTATTGGGAGCGTAAATGGGTAATCGATACATCTTCTCGTCGGAGTCGGTCGGTGAAGGCCATCCCGACAAGGTCGCCGACACTATTTCCGACGCGGTGCTTGATGCGTGCCTCGCGCAGGACAAGTTCAGCCGCGTCGCCTGCGAAACCTATGTGAAGTCGAACATGGTGATCGTCGGCGGCGAAATCACCACCAAGGCCAAGCTCGACTTCGTCCAGATTGCGCGCGACAGCATCCGCGAGATCGGCTACGTCAACGACGACGACGTGTTCCATGCCGACCGCGTGTTCGTGAACGTGCTGGTCACGCAGCAGTCGCCCGACATCGCGCAGGGCGTCGACGCCCGCAAGGCGAAGGGCAAGAAGACCAACAAGCAGGGCGCCGGCGACCAGGGCCTGATGTTCGGCTACGCCAGCAACGAGACGCCCGAGCTGATGCCGGCGCCGATCATGTTCGCGCACCGCCTCGGCCGCACGCTCACCAAGATCCGCAAGGCCGGCGGCGCGGCGTGGCTGCGTCCCGACGCCAAGTCGCAGGTCTCGGTGGTGTACGAGAACGACAAGCCGGTCGCCATCTCGAACGTCGTGATCTCGACCCAGCACGCCGCCGATGCCTCGCACGCCCAGATCGAAAAGTTCTGCATCGAGGAAGTGATCCGGAAGTGCCTGCCGGCGCGGCTGCTCACCAGCAGGACCGAATTCCTGATCAACCCGACCGGCCGCTTCGTCGTCGGCGGGCCCCAAGGCGACACCGGCCTCACCGGCCGCAAGATCATCGTCGACAGCTATGGCGGCATGGGCCGGCACGGCGGCGGCGCGTTCTCGGGCAAGGATGCCACCAAGGTCGATCGCAGCGCGGCCTACATGGCACGCTGGGTGGCCAAGAACGTCGTCGCGGCCAAGCTCGCGGCGCGCTGCGAGGTGCAGTTCGCCTACGCCATCGGCCACCCCGATCCGGTCAGCGTGCACGTGGAAACCTTCGGCACGAACACCGTGCCGGACGGGAAGATCATCAAGGCCATCAACCACGTGTTCAACTTCCAGCCGGCCGAGATCATCGAGCAGCTCAGCCTGCGTCGCCCGATCTTCTCGAAGACCACCAACTACGGTCACTTCGGCAAGAACGACAAGGACCTGACGTGGGAAGCCACCAACAAGGTGGCGGCCCTGCTCAAGGCGCTGTAGTTTCGTCCGCCTCGCAAATGGCCCCGGTAATTGGGGCCATTTCTTTTGTACGCTGGCTATTACGTAAAATACGTAATTCTGTATAATCCGATTATGGCGACGCCAATAACAGCGACCGAACTTGCCAGGAAGCTGGGCGACTTCCTGGGCAGGGTCCGCTATCGAGGCGAGTCGTTCCTGGTCGAGCGCAACGGCGTGGCCGTGGCCCGCCTGGAGCCGGCGAATGTCGCCAGCCCACCGCGGCTGGCCGAGGCCCTGGCGGTCTGGAGCGGTTCCGGCCTCGAGGACGCCAGCTTTGCCGACGATCTTGAACGGGTGAATACGGCCGACAAGCCGCCGAAGAATCCATGGGCCTCGTAATCGATACGAGCGCCCTCATTGCCGTGGAGCGGTACTCGGCGAGTCTCAAAGGCGAGGCGGCCTGGACCACGCAGTTCCCGCAGTTCGCCTCTGAACCCGTCGTGCTGCCGGCGATTGTTCTTGCCGAGGTTCTGGTCGGCGTGGCGATGGCCGACACGGCCATCCGTACGGCGGCCCGGCGCGCCCGCGTCGACGCGCTGGTGGCTCATGTGCCGGTCGTGGACTTCGATGCGGAGATTGCCGAGGAGTGGGCGCGCCTGTTTGCGATGCTCAGCCGCAAGGGCCGGCTGATTCCATCGAACGACCTGGCGGTGGCGGCAACTGCCAGGCGGCTGCAGTTTGGCGTTCTCGTCGGGCCGTCCGACGAGAAGCACTTCAGAATGGTCAACGACCTTCGCGTCGAAACGCTCCGCGCGTGACCCGGCCGCAGGTCATGGCGGCGTCGGGGTCACGATCCCAACGCCGGCCTTCACGACCACGGTCGCGCCAAACGGCCTCGAGCGCGTCGTCATCGTTTCCAGAATGCGGGCCGCGTCGGCGCCCGACGCGAGCTTGGGCCGCCCGCGCTCGGCGCGCGAGGTCTTGTAGCCGAGCGTGATCGGGTGCAGCTGCAGTTCGACGAACTGGCTTCCCTCCCACTTGGTCGTCGCAACCACCGAATCCCAGTACTCAGGGTCGGAGGGAAAACTCCGCCGGTCCTTGTCGTAGCGCGCGTCGAGGTAATCGGCCGGTTGCGCGTTGGCATCCAAGTCGTATTGTTCGTAACTGTCGGCGGGCATCCGCAACAGCGTCTCGTTCTGGAAGATGAAATTCGACAGGCTGTAGAGAATCGGCTTGCCCTTGTAGATCTCGACACCACGCAGGACGTGCGGGCCGTGGCCGACGAAGATGTCGGCGCCGGCATCGACGACGGCGCGGGCGAAGATGGGGATGAAGTCTGCGGGCACGGACCGGTTCGCGCCGCCCTCGTGGCAATGGAGCGAGACGATGACGATGTCGGCGAGGGCGGCGGCGCTGCGCACCACGCGGGCAATGTCCTCGACGTCGGCCTTGTCTGGTTCGGTGCGTTGGCCCGGCACCGGGCCGGCGACATAGCGGCGACCACCGAAGTTAACGCTGTCGCCGGCCGGCGGCGGCTGCCCTGACAGCTCGGCCGCGACCTGCCTGAGGTCCGCCAGTCGATCCGGCGTCACCACATACGTGGTCGTGAATCGCAGCGGGTTCAGGCCTGGCCGCGCCGGCATGTCGCCTCGCGTGTTGCCCGCGCGCGAGGACGGCGGAAAGGTGGACGCCGCCGAGATCAGGGCGATGCGCGCGCGGGGCGTCTCCAGGAACTTCGCCTCGCGCGCTTCGGCCAGGCTGTTGCCGACGCCGGCCTCGACCAGTCCCGCCTCGCGCACGTAGCGGCTGGTGATCTGCGAGGCGAGCGGGCCGAAGTCGCCGGCGTGGTTGTTGGCGCGCGACACCAGGTCGAAGCCGGCCCACACCAGTTCCTTGAGGATGGGCGGATCGGTACGCATCCAGGTGCCGCCGCTTTCGTGGGACGGCGGCGCCTCGTAGTCGTGGAACAGGGTTTCGAGATTGGTGAAGGCCGCGTCGGCGCCGCGGATCAGGTCAAACAGCCGCGTGAACGCCGGCTCCTGGAAGGGCGACAGCCGCTGCATGATGATGCTGTCGCCGGTCAGCGCGAGCGTCACCGTGCCGCGCGACTGCCCCGCCGTGGGCGCCTGGCCCACGAGCACCGCGATTACCAACACCACGCCGATCGCCACGCGCTTGACCATCATGTCCTCCAGCGCGCGGAGTATACCTTGCCCGGTACGACAACAAGCGGGCCCGCCTTCGGCGGGCCCGCTGGCAGGAGAGTCGTGGCTGGGCGTCAGTTCGCCAGCTTGATCGACTTGACGTTGATCGACTTGACGCCGTCCTTCTCGGTCACTTCGCCGGTGACGATCACCTTCTTGGCGACGAAGTCGAGCAGCTTGGCGTTCTTGTTGGCGGTGTAGTCGCCGGTCATGGTGTAGATGGCGTCGGCGGTCAGCACGCCGACCGGCTGGCCGGCCTTGGCGCACGACATGGCGCAGGCGGCGTGGGCCTCGCCCTTGCCGGCGTCCTTCTTGCTGGTCGCGCAGGCAATGTCCACGACTTCACCCTTCACGGTCATGTCGGCGGCGAAGGCCGGCATCACCAGCGCGGCGACGAGCGCAGCGCCCGACAGCATTGAAATCATGTTACGCATCTGGAACTCCTCAATCACGTTGGTTCAATCACGTTGGTTCAACCACGAGGGTTCAACCGGGGTTCACCTCCGAAAGTATACTGCCCGCGGTGCCGGACGGGGATCTGGCAGCGGGGAGCAAATATGCGCAAATTGCTGGCGGGTTTCGGCGTCGTCGGTCTCTATCTCATCCATTCAGCCGGGCTGCTGGCGGCCCAGTCGCCGGTGGCGCCCGCGATTGACGACCTGCTCAACCTCAGGCGTGTGGCGTCGCCCGTGATCTCGCCGGATGGCCGCCAGGTGGCGTTCACCCTCCGCGAGACCAACTGGGACGAGAACGCCTACGAAACCGAACTCTGGCTGGGCGATGCCTCGGGGCCGGCGCGCCAGTTGACCAATGCCAGCAAGTCGAGCATGCAGCCGGCGTGGTCGCCCGATGGCGCGTGGCTGGCGTTTGTGTCGGACCGCGACGGCAAGCGCCAGATCTATCGCATTGCGGTGGCGGGCGGTGAGGCCGAAAAGCTGACCTCGGGCGACGAGGGCGTGGCCAACTTCTCGTGGTCGCCCAAGGGCAACCAGATTGCCTTCACCATGACCGATGCGGTCACCGGCGCGATGAAGGAACGCGACAAGCAGTGGGGCGAGATCCGGATCGAGGACGAAGACCAGCGCTACACGCACCTTTACGTGCTCGACCTCGCCACCAAGGCCATCACGCCCCTGACCTCCGGCGCCTTCGTGGTCGGCAGTTTTGACTGGGCGCCTGACGCCACCCGGCTGGCCTTCGACCACCGGACGACCAGCGATCCGGCCGACGGCGGCTCGGCCGACATCTCGCTGGTGACGGTCGCCACGGCCGCGCGCGAAGCGCTCGTCTCGCAACCCGGTCCCGACAGCAACCCGCGCTGGTCGCCCGACGGCTCGCAAATCGCGTTCGTCTCGGCAATGGCCAAGCCGTTTTACTTCTACCAGAACAACGTGCTCGCCACCGTCACGCCCGGCAAGGGCGACATCCAGAGCCTGACCGACGCGTTCGACGAAGAGCCCAACCTCGTCGCGTGGACCAAGACCGGCATCTTCTTCTCGGCGTCGCAGCGCACCTGGTCGTACCTGTTCGCCCTGAATCCGGCGACGAAGCAGATCGCGAAGCGCACGGTTCGCGAGCACTGGATTGGCAGCTCGTTCTCGCTCACGCCCGACGGCGGCACGGCTGCCTTCATCGGCTCGGGGCCGGCTGACTTCCCGGATGTCTACGTCGCTCCGGTAGCCACGATGGCGGCAAAAAAAGTCAGCGACACCGGCGCGCAGATCGCACAGTGGCCGAAGCACGCGCGAGAGGTCGTGAAGTGGAAGAGCCAGGACGGCGCCGAGATCGAGGGCGTGCTGCACAAGCCGGCCGATTTCCAGGCCGGCAAGCGCTATCCGCTGATGATCGTGATTCACGGCGGACCAACCGGCGTGTCGCGGCCGGTACCCTACGGCCAGGTGGGCTACTACCCCGTTGATGCGTTCCTGGCCAAGGGCGCCCTGGTGCTCGAACCAAACTACCGGGGCAGTGCCGGCTACGGCGAGAAGTTCCGCTCGCTGAACGTCCGGAACCTCGGCATCGGCGATGCCTGGGACGTGCTGTCTGGCATCGACGCGCTCGTGCAGCAGGGGCTCGTGGACGAGGACCGTGTCGGCAGCATGGGCTGGAGCCAGGGCGGCTACATCTCGGCGTTCCTCACGACCAAGCACGCCGATCGCTTCAAGGCGCTCTCGGTCGGCGCCGGGATCTCCGACTGGATGACGTATTACGTGAACACCGACATCCACCCGTTCACGCGCCAGTATCTCAAGGCCACGCCGTGGGACGACCCGAAGATCTACGCCGACACCTCACCCATGACCTACATCAAGCAGGCGCGCACGCCGACGCTGATCCAGCACGGCGAAAACGATGCGCGGGTGCCGATCCCGAATGCGTTCCAGTTGTACCAGGGCCTGCGCGATCAGAACGTGCCGGTGCAGCTCTCGATCTTCAAGGGCTTCGGCCATGGGCTCACCAAGCCAAAGGCCAACCGCGGCGCCATGCAGCAGAACCTCGACTGGTTCACTAAATACGTGTGGGGGACTTAGGGGCTTGGGGGCTTGGAGGCTTGGGGTGCCGCAAGTCCCCAAGTCCCCAAGCCTATTTGATCTCCCCGAACGCAATGTCCAGGATCGGGTAGCGCTGCCAGTCGCGGAAGTTGAAGTGCCACCACTCGTTCGATTCCACGGTGAAGCCGTGGCGTTCCATTACCTTGCGCAGGAGGTCGCGCCGGCCGCGCGCCTCCGGCGGGCCGCCGGGATAGTCGGGGTACGAGCGCGGCGACATCTCGTCGTAGCCGCCCGGCATCTCCACCACCCTCCCCGTCGCCAGGTCGTACATCGTCAGATCCACCGCGCACCTGCGATTGTGTTTTGACCCGGTCTTCGGATCGGCGACGAACTCGCGCTGGAAGCCGCTGGTCATGTCCCAGAACAGCTTGGTGATGGCCCACGGCCGATAGCCGTCGTGAATCATCAGGCCGTAGCCGTCGCGGGCCAGCTCCTTGTGTGCGGCCAGTAACGCTTCGGCGGCCGGGCGCTGCAGGAACGCGCGCGCTTCCTTGTAGACCGGCTTGCCGAGAAAGTTGTCGGTGCCGGCGTAGCGAATGTCGAGCTTGATGGAGGGATCGAGCTTGACCAGCTCCACCAAGTCAGCAGCGCGCGTCGCCTTGGGGTCTTTCGGCGGGCCATCCTGGCCCACGGAGCCATAAGCCGCAGAGGCACAGAGACACAGAGCAATCAATAGTTTCATGCGTTGCCTCATAGCCGCACCCTAGGCACCCTAGGCACCTTGGCACTACTCTATATACACCTTCATGGAATACGTCATCGACCTGTTTCTCCACCTGGATGTGCACCTCGCGGAATTCGTCGCGCAGTACGGCGTCTGGGTCTACGCCATGCTGTTTGCCATCATCTTCATCGAGACGGGCCTGGTCATCTGGCCCTTCCTGCCGGGCGACTCGCTGCTGTTTGCGGCGGGGGCGATGGCGGCCACCGGCGCGCTCGACCCGTGGCTGACCGCCACGCTGCTCGTCGCGGCGGCGATCGCCGGTGATGCCGTCAACTACTCGGTCGGGCGGTTCATCGGGCCCAAGGTCTTTTCCGCCCACGACTATCAAGGCTTCCTGCACAAGCTGCTCAACCGCGATCACCTTGACAAGGCGCACGCCTTCTTCGAGAAGCACGGCGGCATGGCCGTCGCCTCCGGCCGCTTCGTCCCCATCGTCCGCACCTTCGTGCCGTTTGTCGCCGGCGCGGCGTCGATGACGGCGTCGAAGTTCGTGATGTGGAACATCCTCGGCGCGTTCATCTGGGTCGGCGTGTGCATGGGCGCGGGCTACGTTTTTGGCAACGTGCCGGTGGTCAAAGACAACTTCTCGCTCGTGGCGATCGGCATCATCGGCGTGTCAGTGCTGCCGATTGCGATCGAGATGTACCGACAGAGACGGGGGGGCACTGCTTGACGGGAGGGCTCATCGCTTGCCGCGCCGTCTTGTCCGCCGTAGCTCACGGCGAAGGTGGAAGCGCAACGCGCAACGGTGCGGCTGCTAGGCATGAGCGCGGTGACGCGTTCAGCTTCGCGCCAAGCACCACGGTCGGTTGGGCGACAGACGCCGGCGGCCGCATCGCCAGGCTGATGACCGCAACGCCGTAGCATCCCGCAGAACACCTGAAATATTCCCGATCGGGAATATTTGTAAGATTTCCGCCGGTTCTTGCTCAGATATTCCCGTTCGGGAATACACATCAGATTTCTCCTGTCAGGTATGCCATAATTTCCCGATCGGGAATACCGTGGCCACGGAGGAAATCGGCGCCATCGTTCGCCAGGCTCGTCTTGCGCAGGGCCTTCGCCAGGACCAACTGGCTGCCGCCGCAGGTGTGGGCGTGCGCTTTCTCGTCGAGTTGGAGGGCGGCAAGCCCACCGTTCGGCTCGACAAGGTGCTGGCGGTCCTCAACGCGCTCGGCCTGCGCCTGCACACCACATCTTTGTCCGTGCTCCCTGGAAGTGACTCGTGACGCGGACGCTGTCGGTCTGGTGGGACGGGTCGATCACCGGCACGCTCCAGGTGAACGAACACGGCGAGATGCGATTCACCTATTCGCCCGAGTGGGTAGCGGACGCGACTCGTTCGGCGATCTCGTTCTCGCTGCCAAAGCGAGCGGAGCCCTTCAGGCAGCGCCAGTGCCGGCCGTTTTTCGCGGGCCTGCTTCCGGAGGAGTCGCAGCGCGACGCGATCGCCCGCGCGCTCGGGATTTCAAAGCGCAACGACTTCGCCTTCCTGGAGGCGCTTGGCGGCGACGTCGCCGGCGCGTTGTCGCTCTGGCCCGAGGGCGAGGCGCCGCCCGTAGTGGATCCCGATGGGGAGGCGCATGCGCTCAGTGACGCTGAACTCGTCGACATACTCGACACGTTGCCGACGCGGCCCCTGCTTGCCGGGCGCGAGGGGCTGCGGCTCTCGCTGGCGGGCGCACAGTCCAAGTTGCCGGTCGTGCTGGTCGATGGCCGCGTGGCCTTGCCGGCGCCGGGCCAGCCCACCACGCACATCCTGAAACCGCCGATCGCGCGGTTTCCACACACCACCGAGAACGAAGCGCTCGTCATGACGCTCGCCGCGGCCATCGGCTTGCCGGCCGCACCAGTGGCTGCGCGAAGTGTGGCCGGGCGCCCCTACCTGCTGATCGCGCGCTACGACCGGTCGTTCGATGAGAGCGGGCGCGCCCGCCGGCTGCACCAAGAGGACTTCTGTCAGGCATTGGGCATTCCGCCCGAGCGGAAGTACGCCGCCGAAGACGGTCCGGGGTTCAAGGCCTGTTTCGATCTGGTGCGGCGCGCGACCACCGTTCCGGCGCGTGCGGTACTGGCGTTGCTCGACGCCGCGATCTTCAATCTGATCGCCGGCAATGCCGATGCCCACGGTAAGAACTTCAGCCTGCTCTACCAGGCTGGCGGCGTCACGCTGGCGCCGTTCTACGACCTGCTGGCGACGGTCGCCTACCCGGATCTGTCGGCGAAGCTCGCCATGAAGATCGCGAAGCGCGCGACGCTCGAGGAGATAGGCCCGACGACGTGGCCGGAGTTCGCGGCAGATGTCGGCCTGGGCGCGCCGTTCGTTCGAAAGAGGGTGATGGAACTTGCCGAGGCGGTGATTGCCACGGCTCACGTGACCATCGAAAGCCCTTCTCTGGCCGGGCTCAATACCGACGCATTGACGAACTTCGCGACGCTGATCGTGTCCCGCGCAGAACGCGTGGCACGCAGGTGAGCGAACCGGCCCACCTTCGCCAAAGGCTACGGTGGGCAGACTTCGCCTGACACCCGAGCGAAGTCTGGAGGCGGCGGGAGTTGAAACTGAAATCAGCGGATTTTCTAAACTGCTGATGGCGCACGGCTTCTGATGCTAACGCGTTGATACGGCGGTGTTTGCCGCTGCTCGTCGACTACACACACGTCCTCAGGAATCCTCAGAAATCGACCCACTTCTTGGAGGCCTTTTGGAGGCGGCGGGACACAGTGCCCGCCGCCGAGATCGGGACAACTCCCGCCACCAATTTGGAGGAAGGAACCGCCAAGAGGCGTTCCCGCCGCGCGGAGCGCGGGAAGATTCCAGCCGCCTCCAACATTCGAGAAACATGTAGTACGGCAAGATTGGCGTTCATCCGCGAGGAAACTCTGGAGGATCGTGGACATCGTTCCGCCTTTCGGACACTGTCCACGGTCGCCGCGTCGATTGAGCCGCAGGAAGGCCAAGGGCAGGTGGCGTCGTGTTCAGCGCAGTCCCGCCGCGCGTCCCTTCATCGTGGCGGCGAGCGCGCGCATGCGCGTCCCGTCTGGGCCCACTGCGGCTGCGGCGTCGGCCTCGAGCTGGCCGGCCACTGACACGAGTTGATCGGCCGCCGCGCCGTTCTTCGCGCCATCGGCATTGTCGAGCGCGCGCTTCACGGCCGCAGCCCTCGCCGGCGCGAGGCTCCTGGTGCGGTTCAGCTGATCGAGGTACGCGCGCGCCACGACGGTCACGGCCGGCCAGGTGACCTTCGTCTGGTTCTGGGCGTTGAATTCGGTGGCCTGCGACAGGATTGCCGCGTCGATTTCGTTCTGTGAGAGATACTCGCTCGGCAACAGCTTGAAGACGTCCATGCCGCGCGCTATCTCCGACCCAAAGATGCTGCCGTTGAACCAATACGTCGACCAGTACCCGCCGGTGATGAGCCGCGCGGCATCGATCGGCCCGCGGTCGAAGTACGCGATTTCCGTGGGGTGGGCCGAGTCGGTGAAGTCGAACACCGACACCCCGCCCTGATACCAGCCTTGCACCATGATGTCGCGGCCCGGCACCGGGATGATCGACCCATTGTGGGCGACGCAGTTCTCTTGCTCGGTCTGCGCCGCGGGCATCTTGTAGAAACTCCTGAAGCGGAGCTTGCGGTCAACGATGTCGAACACCGCGTCCGCGCCCCACTCGAGCGGATCGCCGGCGCGGCACCGCGGGCGCGTGCCGCCGCCCCATTCGTCGGTGAAGACGATCTTGGTACCGTCGTTGTTGAACGTGGCCGAGTGCCAGGCCGCGAAGTTCTTGTCGACCACATAGTCGAGCCGCACCGGGTGCGGGGGTCGGAGATGTCCATCAGGATGCCGTTGCCCGAGCAGGCGCCCGCGGCCAAGCCGGCTTCGGGGAAGACCGTGATGTCGTGGCACTGGCTCGTGACCCGCGACCGTTGTGTGCCTGGGCCGTGATCACCCCCCGCCCAGAGGCCGGCGATGGCGCCGGTCTTCTCGTCGGCGAAAATGCGCGGCCGGTTGACGATGCGTGCCTTCTCGGGTGTGGCGAGGGGCACCTCGATCACGTCGATGCTGAAGAGCGCCGTGCGAGCATCCTCTTTCGGGTCGAGACCAGAGCAGCCCTCGAGTTCCTCGCCCGGGCGTACCTGGCCGGTGCCCGAGCCGTAGACGTAGAGCGTGGACTTGTCCTTCGGCGACGGGACCAGGGTATGGGTGTGTGACCCGCGGCAGGTCTGCACTGCGGCCACCTGCCTCGGCTTGCGAAGGTCGGTGAGGTCGAAGATGCGGACGCCGCGGAAGCGCTCGGTGCTCACCGGCAGGTCGACGCCGCCAGGTCCGCAGTCCACGCGCCCGCGCGTCTGCTCGACCGACATGAAGAGGAGGTTGCCCCACACCGACACGTCGCCTTGGCCGCCCGGGCACACCACCGACGCCAGCAACTGCGGCTTGCTGGTCCGCTCGATGTCGTACGCCTGAAACCCGTGGAAGCTGCCCATGATCATGCGGGTCCCGCTGAAGGCGAGGTCGGAGTTCGCGAAGTTCAGCCCGCCGCTGTCACCGCCCGCGGGCGCCGACGGAGCCGGTGCGGCCGGAGGCGGCGTCGCATCGCTCGCTGCTTCGGGCGGCGTCGCAGGGCCGGCGGGCTCGCTTGGATCGAAGAAACCGGCGGGCTTGGGCATGGTCGCCACGAGCACCATGTTCCTGGCCGCACTGCCCGCATCACGAAAACCCGCCTTGAGTCCGACGCGGGTCGGTCGTCGAGGCCCGTGAGTCAGGACGCTGGGCGTGGCCCACCACGCTCACCATCAGCACCGTCACGACGAACGCCGTGAGTCTGGTTACCAAGCCTCTCATCATTGCAACTCCTGTAGAGATGCGGTCGATTCGTCTCACGGCGGCCCAGGTCATCGGCGTCCGGCCGCTGACGCGGGTTTGGTGATCTGTTGCGCCAGATCCCAGCTCACCTGGTGCACGAGCCGGGCAACGCGCTCCATCTTCTCGTAGTTGATCTTCTCGGGCCGATCGTTTGTGGTGTGGTAGTCGGGATGCAGCCCAGTGTGGAACCACACCGCGGGCACCCCGCGCTGCAGGAACGGCCACTGGTCGCTGCGGCGCAACAGATTCGAGACGTTGTTGTCGAGGTTCATCTTCAGCTCCAGCCCGAACCGACGACTCGACTGCTCGACGGCGGCCTTCAAGGCGGCGCTGCGTGAGTGGCCGATCAGGTTGACGCTCTGGCTGTTCGATTCAGCGCTCTGCACGTCGAGCCCAAGGAATCGCCGGCCGCCGCCCACCGGCACTTCCATGTTGCGGCCAATCATATCCATGTTGAGGACGGCGACGGTCTTGCTGAGCGGCCGCACCGGCCGCTCGGTGTACGCCCACGATCCGAGGAGAGGCCCGCGCTCTTCGGAACCGAAGACGATGAACAGAACCGACCGTCGCGGCCGCTGCCCGGCCCTGGCCGCGAGCGCGTACGCCTCCGCGATGTCGATCACGGCCACGGTGCCCGACACGTTGTCGTCGGCACCGTTAAAGATCTGGCTGCCGTCGGCGCCTTCGTGGTCGTGGTGCGCGGACACAATGATCACTTCGTCCTTGAGCTGCGGGTCGCTGCCCTCCATGAGGGCGGCGATGCTGCGGTCCGGCACGCTGTGCCGCAGCACAGTCTGCGCCAGCGTCACCTCTGGCCCGGGAATCGGCACGGGCGTGATGCCGCGGGCCGTCTCGGCCGATCGCGCGAGATCGTCGAGTGAGCGGTGCGTGTCGCGGATCAGCATCGACGCCGCGGCGACCGAGATCTGCGCGGCCGGAATCCGGATTTGGTTCAGGTAGTCCGCCAGGAAAAAGCGGTCGACGCGGGGGGGCGTCGCGGGCCAGTAGGCCTGCGCGTCGGCCGCGAAATCCTGGGGCCCCGGGTGATTGTGGACATCGGACACGAACAGGACGCCGATGGCGCCGGCCTCCTGCGCCGCCAAGACCTTTCGGAACGGCACCGCGGCTTCGGCGGTGACCACGCCGTCGAACGGGCTCGCGGGGTCACGTTCGCCAGGCTCATGGTCGAGCACCAGCGCGATCTTGCCTTTCACCGCATCGCGGCCGTAGTCGTCGTACGACAGGCCAGGAGAGGTGATGCCGAAACCCGCAAACACCAGGCCGCCGGTCACGCGCCCGCTGGCGCCGAAGCGGTGCGGGTAGTAGTCGTGTCCCCGCTGCAGCCTCTGCGCGACGCCGCCCTGGACGACCTCGCACGTATTCTCCGCGCCGAGCGTCGCCACCGTCAGGTTGAACGGCAGGAAATACGAGCCCTGCTCGCCGGCGGGCGTGAGCCCGAGGCGCTCGAATCTCGATTTGACGAACTCGGCCGCCAGGGCATAGCCCCGCGTCCCAACGAGGCGGCCCTCGGTCAGATCGTTCGCGAGAAAGTACACGTCGGCCTTGAGGTCGGCCTGCTGAATCGAGTCGTTCTGCGGCGCACGGTCCTGCGCCACGAGCGGCTGGCTGGCCAGCACGAGCGCCAGGAGAAGGCCGCGGGCCGTCTGGAGGTGCCTCACGGCCGGCGCCCCACAACAGTCGGAACGATCGCGCGGTCGGAGGCGTCGAAGTCGCGGATCGCCTTCACCTCGGCCGCGGTCAGGCGCTGCACCATCTGGACAATCAGCTTGACGGTGTTGTCGAAATCCGCGCGGTCGATCACGCCCGACTGGCTGTGTCCGTACCGCGTCGGGATGCCGATGTTCACCGCGGGGATGCCGGTGGCCGACTTCTGCAGCATCGCGGCGTCTTCGCCGTAGCCCGTCACCGATTCGAACTGCAGCGGGATGTTGCTGTCCCACGCGGTCTTGATGATCCAGTCGACGAAATTGTTGCTGGGAATCATGCTGCCGTCGAACACGAACAGCTGCGGGCCCTTGCCGAGCACGCCCTGGGACAGCTTGGGCGATGTCATCAGCGGGAAGTCGCCCGCGATGCCGATCTCCAGGTTGATCACGATGTCGGGGATCGTGCTGGCCTGAACGACCGAGGCCCCGCGCAGGCCGATTTCCTCCTGTGCGGTGGCGGCGACGTGCACAGTGTTGGGCGGCGGTGTGGCCTTGAACTGCTTGAGGGCCTCGGTGATGACGGCAAGGCCAACCCGGTCGTCCCACGCTTTCGCGAGGTACCGGCTCGTGCCGTTCAGCACTTCAAACGTGGTGTGATACACGATCGGCAGGCCCGGCCGCACACCGAATGTCTCCACCGCCTCCTGGCGGCTTCGCGCGCCGATGTCGATGAACATGTCGTCGACGGGCACCATTTGATTCCGTTCCGACGGCCGCAGGATGTGCCCGGACTTCATGCCGGTGTAACCGATGACCGAGCCCTTGGGCGTCAGGATCGCCATGCGCTGGGTCAGCACGCTCTGATCGAAGTAGCCGCCGACCCCGTGGAAGTAGACGAAGCCGTTGTCGTCCACGTAGCGGACCAGAAAGCCCACCTCGTCCAGGTGGGCCATGATCAACACGCGCGGCCCGTTGGCCGGCCCGCGCACGGTGCCGAGCAGGTTGCCGACTCCGTCGGTGCGGAGATCGGCGACGAGGCCCTGCCACTCGCGGCGCAGGATGTTGCGCACGGGTCCCTCGAAGCCTGGCGCGCCATGCGCGTTGGTCAACTCCTCCAGTAGCCGCACCACGCCGTCCGGCTGCGCCTGGGTTCCGGCCTGCGCGTGGGGTGAGGCCGCCGCCAGCGCAGCCGCGATGCCGAGGGCCGCGGCCAATCGCAGCGGTCGGTGAAAACTGTGTCCTGTCATGTTGATCCTTCCTGCGCGTACGCGCCTGGTGGGCGCACCACGAGTCTGCTGTGACCCGGAAACGGGCCGGTTTAGGGTTCGTATGAGAGGAAGAGCCGGCGACGTTCGTCGCCGGCTCCCCTGAACGCGGTGCAGGGACTAGAAGCGCACCTTGAGGCCAACCTGGTACTCCCGTGCATCCGTGGCGGTGCCGCCGATGCGGCCAAATGCGCCGGAGGCGATGTTCAGGTTCGGCACGCCGAAGTTCACGTGGTTGAAGGCGTTGAACGACTCGAGGCGGAGTTCGAGGCCCAGGCCCTTGTGGACGCTATCGAGCACGATGCGCTTGATGAGCGAGAAGTCGGTGTTCACCAGGCCAGGGCCGCGGAACGAGTTGCGCGGCGCGCTGCCCAACTGACCGATCGTGGTGCGCTGGTAGGCCGCCTTGTTCAGCCACTCGGTGGCGGTCTTGGGGCCGGCGTTCGGATCGCCCACCAGGTTGGGCCGGCACGTCGCGGTGTAGCCGCCTGCCAGCAGGCACGGGTCGGACCCGTCAAAGACGTTGTAGGGGAACCCGCTCTGGAACGTCCAGATGCTCGTGAACGTCCAGCCGCCCACCACCTGGGACATCGCGCCTGCCTTGAGCCAGCGGCCGTTGGGGCCGAAGGGCAGATCCCAGACCTGCGATGCCGTGAATCGATGCCGCGCGTCGAAGTCCGACGCCGCATACTCGGCCTCCGGGTTCCTCGCGTCTTGCGGCTTGAGCAGATACGTGGTGCTGGTCGCCCCAGAGTGGAATCCGGACATGAGGTCGTGCGAGCTCGAGAGGGTGTAGGCGAGGCCGAATCCCAGCCCCTTCGTGAACCGGCGCTGCAGGCTCATCTCGACGCCCTTGTAGTCGGAGTGCCCCCAGTTGGTGGATCGCAGCACCGAGCTGAAGCCCGTGTAGGGCCGATAGAGATCCTTGTTGGCCGCCGTGGTCTGCCCCGCCACGTAGATCGGCTGGTTCATCTCCTCGAACTGAAGGAGGTCGTAGCCATCGTTCTTCACAAACGCCACTTCGGCCACCATGTTGTCCAGGAACTGATACTGCGTCCCGATGCTATAGGCCACGGTATACGGCACGACGATGTCGGGATTGGTCGAGTAGAGCTGCCCGATGATGGGCGTGCCCGTCACGGGCTTGATGGGATTTTCGAGCGTCGTGTCGCGGTAGACCGGCTGCTCCTGGAACGGATACGACAGGATGTGCTGCAAGGCCAGGTTGTTGCGGAGCTGGTTGTGGAACACGCCCACGCCGCCGCGCACCGCGAGGCGGCCGTCGCCGAAGACGTCCCACGCCAACCCTACACGGGGCTGCAGGTTGTTCCAGTCCGGGAAATACGTCGAGTTCTCCGGCAGGCCGTTGGTGCCTGCGATGATGACCTCCGCCACGCCGCTCTGCGGCGCGCCGGTGTCCTTCGTGCGGACCACGAACGTCGAGGTCTGGCCGAGCGCGTCGGTGATGGGGCTGTAGAAGTCGTACCGGACGCCGAGGTTCAACGTCAGGCGGTCGGCGACCTGGAAGTCGTCCTGGAAGAAGGCGCCGAAGTTCTTGTTGCGCATTTCGAGCTTCGTTCGCCCCTTGGCGTGGTTGAACTCGATGGCGCGCCCGAGCAGGAAGTCGGCGAACGGATCGCCGGTGTAGTCGCCGTTGAACACGAATCGGCCGACGAAGAAGAAGCCGAGGTCGAAGTCATCCGTCCCGCGGCGCAACTCGGCGCCCATCTTCAGCGAGTGTCGCCCGAGGTTCTTGGTGAGCACGTTTGAGACCTGCCACTCGGCCGACGGGTTGTTGCTCGGCCCCTGGATGGTGTTGCCGATGCCTGACATGCCGTTGATCGTGATGTCCGGCAGTCCGAGGCCGCCCGCGGCGTCCTGCGGCCGCACGTAGTTGATGCCGTAGTCGACCGGGTTGAGCAGCGGGAGGTTTGAGCTGAGGCTCGAGTTACCCGACCACCCCACCCGGACCTCGTTGATCATCGTCGACGACAGCGTGGAGGTGAGCCCGAGCGTGGCGTGCTGCGTGCGCGTTGTGCCCTGCGTGGCGAAGCCCAGATAGCCCGCAGGCCCGGATCCCTGGAAGGGGTTAAACGTCGTGCCATCCTGCAGGAAGTGGCGATAGAACAGGTTCCACTTATCGCTGAACTTGTGGTCGAGTCGCAGCATGTACTGGTCGAACGTCTGATTCTGTTCGGGCGACGAGGCGAAGTTGTTCTGCCGGGACGCGGCGCCGGCGATGTTGGGCAACGGCATGAGTTCGAGGAGCTTCAGGGCCGCGGGGCTGATGCGATTGGCGGGAATCTGGTTGCCGGGAAACGGCAGGCCGTTGAGCGGATCGCGAATTACCCGCGAGAGGCCGCTGAAGTCGCCGGCTCGTTCCTGGGCCGTGGCCACGACGGTCTGGCGGGTCAAGCCCCGGCTCAGCCGGAACCCTTCGAAGGCCCCGAAGAGGAAGGTGCGGTTCTTCGCGAGGGGTCCGCCGAGCGTTCCGCCGTACTGGTTCTGCGACAGGGGCGGCGGATCGGTGGTGGCAAAATAATTCTTCGCCTGGAAGCTGTCGTTTCGATTGAACTCCCACGCGCTGCCGTTCACCGTGTTGCTGCCCGACTTGGTGACCACCTGCACGACCGACCCGGAGTTGCGGCCGAATTCGGCGGAGAAGTTGCTCGTCTGGATCTTAAATTCCTGGACGGCGTCGACGTTCGGCCGCGCCTGCACCGAGTTACCGCCGAGCGAGACGTTGGCCACGCCGTCGAGCTGGAAGTTGTTCGCGTCCTGCCGCTGCCCATGCACGACGTAGTTCACATCCGTCGTCGACTGTCCCCGCGTCGTCACGCCGGGGGTCAGCAGCCCCAGGCTGGCGAAATTGCGGCCGCTCAGCGGCAGCTCGAGAATCTCTTTCTCTGTGATGACCTTGCCGATGGACGACGTGGTGGTCTGCACGGCGATGCCCGCGGCCACGACCGTGATGGTTTCGTTCAGGTTGCCGAGCTGCAGGACGGCGTCGACGCGCGTGGACTGGTTCACCTGCACGGTGATCGGACCCTGGGAGTAGCGCCGGAAGCCGACCAGCTCGGCCTCGACCTGGTACTGGCCCGGCTGAAGTGCGGTCACTTCGTATTGGCCGCGGTCGTTGGTCACCGTCTCGCGCGTGATGGACGTGGCCAGATTCCGGACCACGACGGTGACGCCGGGCAGAACGCCGGCGTCGGGGTCCTGGACCACGCCCAGGATTCGCCCGCCGCTCGTCTGTGCGCCGGCAATCAGAGGGAATGACAGGCACAGCGCCGTCAACATGATTACCGCTCTTCGTGTTCTCATAAATATCCCGCCTTTTCAGTTAAGGTCGACGCATCACCCACCGCTTGCATCATCGCGCGCGCTCTTGCGTGACGCCCGGCCGGTGCCGCAGGGCTCCGCTCCCGCGTGGCGACTACCGGCGCGGCGCCGCGTCCGCGGTCGTCCGTTGGGTCACGAACCGGGGCCTGGCAGGGGCCTCGGACAGTTCACGCGCGGTCAGGTAGACCAGGCGCGTGATCTTCTCCATCTTGGGGTAATTGAGCCGGTCCCAGGTGTCGTTGGCGGTGTGATAGTCGGGGTTCTCACCGGTGTTGAACAGCACCATGGGTATGCCCTTGATCGCAAACGGAAAGTGATCGCTGCGCTGGAACCACCCTTCGCGATCGTCGTTGTCGGTCTTGTAGTCGAGACGCAGGCCAATCGACTTGTTCTGGCGCTCGATCGCCTCGCGGAGATCCCGGCTGTAGAGCGTGCCGACCACGTTGACGCTGTTGCGGTTCTCGGCGGCCTTGGTGTTCCAGGTGGGCGACTCTTCGTCGCGGCCGATCATGTCCATGTTCAGCACCGCGACGGTGCGGTCGAGCGGCACGATCGGGTGATCGGCGTAGTAGAACGCGCCCTGGAGGAAGTCTTCCTCGGCCTCGAAGACCAGGAACATCACGCTGCGCTTCGGCGGGCGCGCCTTGAAGGCTTCGGCGATCGCGATGACGGCGGCTGTGGCGCTTGCGTTGTCGTCGGCGCCGTGGAAGACGATCGGCGGCTTCTGCCCCACGTGGTCGTAGTGCCCGGTCACGAGCACGTACTCGTCTTTCAGCTTGGGATCGGTCCCTTCGATGACGCCGACGACGTTGCGCGTCTGCACCGTCCGGCGCTCCGACACGGCGCGGCGCATCTGGATCGTGACCCCCGGCACCTCGAACGATTGCGGGCGGCCGGCCTTGTCCACCGACGACTGCAGATCGGCAATCGTCTTGCCCGACCCGGCCAGCAGGTCGTCGGCGACGCGCGCGTCGATGGTGAAGACCGGCAGATCCCAGAACGGGCTCGTCAGCGAGTGGTTGGGCCGGTCGGTCCGAACCTGGCCGTTGGTCGGACCGCTCGCCAGCCGCTGGGGACGCCGCGGCGGCCCCTGCACGATGAGCACCCCGGCCGCGCCTCGGTGTCGCGCCACTTCGGGCTTCCACGAGGGGTACGCGTGGAAGGTGTCCCACGTACCCAGGAAGCGGCTTTGCGTGTCGGCCGCCTGCGGCTCGCGCGAGAGCACGAGCACGACCTTGCCGGCCACGTCGAGACCGGCGTAGTCGTTGTAGCCGTATTCCGGCGCGTCGATGCCGTAGCCGGCGAACACAAGCGGTGCGGTGACGTCGACGTCGGTGCCGCCCTGCCGCGCGAGGGTGAAGTCCGATCCGAGCACGTAATTGCGCGCCGTCGTCGTGCCACCGGCCTTGGCCGTGACCGTCGCGCGGAGTCGTGTCTGCGCGCGGTCGATGGTGGACTCCGACATCGGGAACGTCTGGAAGTACGAGCCGCCGTCACCGACCGTTTTCAGGCCCAGCCGATAGAAGAACCCCGCGAGGTAATTGGCGGCGATGCGGCCCTCGAGGCTGAGCGAATCGCGGCCACCCATCTCCGGCGCGGCGAGGAAGTAGACATGACCCTTGAGCGCGTCGGCGCGAATGCTCTCGACGCCGACATCGCCAGCCTGCGCGGCCGCCAGGGCGGACAGGACGACGCACAACGCACCCGCGGTCGCCGTGGTACGAACGCGCAGCACATCGCGAGACTCTGTAGGCATGGGAGCACTCTCCTTGGACAGCGTCGAACTCGGCGGTGAGTATGTCAGATTCGCAATTAGCTGTTACACGTTTTTCAATGCTACGTGCACATGGATAAGGTGACGATCGCTGATGAGTTCTATGACCGCACGAATCAATCACTCCCGCTCTCGCGGTGACTGCGCGATGTCGTAGTCGTCGCGATGATTGTCGACGGACGTCAACCAAGTCGTTCTAAGGACAACGCAACAGGCAACAAGAACCAGGCCTGCGACGAGCGCTTCCTTCTTCAGTCTTCGGCTGGCTCGGATCGACAAAATTCTTGGAGACATTTAGGAGGCCGCAAACACCTTGCTCTATGTGCGCGGCGTCGAGATGGTGCCGATGCGCGACGGGACCAGGCTCTACACGGTCATCCTGATTCTCAAGGGCGCGAAGAACCTACCGATGATCCTGACGCGCACGTGCTACAACGCGGAAGCTCGTGCGCCGCGCGCCGCGTGCCCAATGCCACCGGCAACGCCACGACCCCAGCCGGCGGGCAGGGATCAGCCCCGGGCCGGGAGCCGGTTGATTCGCCTCGCCTGATCAACCAGCTCGGCTTGCCTGACGAAGTCTTCGTCAGCGCCGGATGGATTCGCATCTATCAGGACGTCCGCGGCAAGTACAACAGTGAAGGGCCGTACCTGATGACGCCGCCGCCCGTGGGACCATTCAATGCCACTGGCGCAGATGACACCACCGACGGCTACGACACCATCGACTGGCTGGTGAAGAACGTGCCCGAGTCGAACGGGCGCGTCGGCATGCTCGGCGCGAGCTACGAGGGCTACACCGTACAGATGGCGCTGTTGAACCCGGCGCACTGGATCCCGACTGGCAGTGCTCTCCCGTCAAGACGTGCCACCCCGTCAAGGTGTGTCGCCCCGTCAGGTTCTACCGCGCGAGCCAGTAAGTCATCTTCACGGCGAGCGAACGCGAGTGAACGCGAGCCGAATCGGCCGTGACGACGCGCGAGCTCAACGGCAGATCGATGTCCCAACCCTGGTTATAGACCACGTACAAGTCGCTGCCCGGCTTGTAGTGGTACCACCACAGGAAATTGAAGCTCGCGGTCTTGCGGTCGTCGTTGTACTGGATGAAGCCCTTCAGGTAGAAGTCGGGCGAGTACGAGTGGCTGACGCGGAAGTTGAGCACGTTGCTCGAGTAGTTGGGGCGGCCGGGCAACTGGACGCGGTTGTGCGTGTAATTGGGTTCGAACAGCAGCGTCTTGCCGGCCTGGATGGTGATGCTGGCGCGCAGCGCCTGGCGGTCGCCGCTGTAATAGCCGCCGGCATCCGCGCCGATGGTGGCGTACACGCGCTTGGTGCGGTCGAACGAATAGCTGGCCGAGGCCGTGGTCCACGAGTACTCGCCGACCGGCAGCACGGTGCCGGCGGTCGTGAACGGGTGGCTCAAGTTGTCGTACTCGTGCGTGACCTTGGCCGTGGCGCCCGACGTGTTCTGCATCTGCAGGTGGGCCGTCAGCTCCTGGGTGCGCGACTCGACGCGGCCAGCGTGGTTCTCGTAGTAGTCGGCGTTGGCGCCCAGCACCACCTGGCGCACGCCCTGCCACTTGGGCCGCGGCGTCCAGCCACCCTTGACCGAACCGGCGCGGATGTCGAGGCGCGGGATGTAGCCTATCTCGGCGTTGAAGTGCTCGCCGATGTCCTGGTACTGCGTCCCGAAATTGAACTTGTCGTTCTTCCACAGGAAGTCGGCGACCCCGGCATTGGTAGAGCCAGGGGCTTGTCCTGAGCGAGGTTGACCTTGGACCTGGTCCGAGGTCGACCGAGTCGAAGGCGAGAAGGTCTTGGCGAACAGGCTCGTGAACGTGACGTAGCGGCCGAGCACGAGGCCGGCGTCAAAACCCAGCGAGCGATTGAAGTCGGAGATGCCGTTCGCGCTGTTCAACAGCAGCATGCCGACGCTCGACTTCGCCAGCACGTTGCGCTTGACGCGAATCGCCGTGAAGTTGGCGTTGTCGAGCTGCCGCGTCGCCAGCGTTTCTTCCCCGGTGGTGATGTTCAACACGCCCAGCGCGTAGTCGCCAATGCGCCCGGTGACGCGGCCGCCGCCGATGATCGGCACCTGCTGCCCGTCGACCAGGCCAATGCGGCGGCTGTAGAACAACGCGAGCAGCCCCGGATCGTGGGCCGCCGCCTCGCCGCCCAGCCCGGCCACGGCCTTGCCGAAGTCGAAGATGCCGGCGCTCTCGGTGAAGAACTGGCGCTTCTCGGGAAAGAACAGGCTGAAGCGGGTGAGGTTCACGACCTCCTGGTCGGCTTCGACCTGCGCGAAGTCGGTGTGATAGGTGAGGTCGGCAATCAGGTCGTTGGTCAGGCCCACCTTGAAGTCGCCGCCGTATTTCGCGTCGGCCTCGGCCTCGGCCTGCCTCACGTAGTCGCGCGCGGCGGTCGGCAGCATGTACGGCACGAACTCGATGCGCCGGCGCGACTTCAGGTCCTTGAGCCCGGTCAGCACGCCGGCATTCGACACGCGCGCAAAACCCGACGCGCCCCATTCACGCGGGAACGGCACCCAATACGATTCCTCGTTCTTGCGGAACAGGATGCGGCACAGGTTGATGCCCCACAGCGACTCGCCGATGGTCGTGCGGAACCGCAACTGGCTGAGCGGGATGGCGATCTCGATGTACCACCCCTTGTCGTCGATCGAGGTCTTGTTGTCCCACACCGCGTTCCAGTCGTAGTTGATGGTGCGGCCGTTCTCGACGGTGTTGGCGTCCTTGTAGGCGCCGAGCGGGTTGGTGCTGAAGTAAAAGGCGTTGCGATGGTCGTGGAAGGTGTCGATGGTGATCTTGAGCTGGTCGCCCTTGTTCAGCCCGGCATCCCGCTTCATCTCGCTCGCGAGGATGCCGGATGGATCACTGTCCCAGACCCAGACGCCGAGGTACAGCGTCTTGTCGTCGTAGAGCACCCGGAACTCGGTCTTCTCGGTCGAGGGCTTGCCGTAATCAGGCTCGCGCTGGACGAAATTGCCTTGCGGCGGCGCCAGGGCCCACGCCTCGTCGGTCAGGCGGCCATCGATCTTCGGCTGCTGGCCGTCGGCGAGCTTGAACGCGATGGCGCGAAAGGTTTCGGGGTCGATGGTTTTGACATCCAACGCCGATTGCGCCAACACCGATGATGCATGAGGGCCGCAGATGACACAGATGACGCAGATCAAGGGACGGATCAGCCGCGCTTGCATCCAATGGATTCTACCGGTGCGATCCAATCCGGCCTTGCAATCATTTGTCTGTGGTGCGCAGGCGCACGACGGCGGCGCGGAATTCCTCGAGCGTTCGCTCGGCGCTGTCGCGACCCAGGCGCCGGGCCAGGGGTTCGATCAGCCAGGCCAGCAGCCGCGGGAAGCGCCGGCTGAGACCCAATGTCTCGAGCTCGACGCGGACCCCCGTGGGGACGGATTCGAAGCTGGTGAAGGTGTTCGCGGCCCAGAAGTTCTTGCTGTCACTGAAACCGGCCGGCGGCGGCCCGGCGGGTTGATTCTCGGAATCGAGCTGCCGGATCTTACGGGTCTCACTCAAGGCCCGCATGCCATTCGGCGCGACGACATACGTCACTTCCGACCAGCCAGGGTGAGGGCGACCACGGTGACGGCCGGCATGACACCCCTTCCTAAGGGACAAACGGCACGGCTGCGGTCCGGCGCGACAGCCGCGACAGATGCAGCGGATCGTGCGTGTTGAACATCACGCGCCATCCTTCCTTGCCATGTGCCACCTCAACCCGGGCGAACGTGGCCTTCTCGGTATGGAGCCGCAGGCCGACGCCAAACGAGGTCTTGTCGAGGTTGAGGTCGGTCATCCGCGCCGCCACGTTGCCGGCATCGGCGAACACCGCCAGGTCAACGTGCGTCATCAGCGCCAGGCGCGTTTCGACGTTGACGATCGCCAGGTGCCGATCGTGGAAGCGGTAGTTCGAGTAGGCGCGCAGGGTGTTGCTGCCGCCGAGCGAGGGCATCAGGTAGAAGGGAACCGCGGCGCCCTCCGCGGTGTCGGTCCCCGCCACCCAGCCGCGCAGCGCGAGCGTGAGTCGCGAGTTCGCGACCGGGACGAAGTGCGCGGCTTCGGCCTCGAAGCGCTGGAAGCTGAAGGCGGCCAGATCGCGGGCCCAGTACCGCGTCCACGCCGTGCGATAAACGCCGCCGCGCCGCGGGTGGCTGCGGTGGTCGCGGGTATCGGCGGTCACCGACACCTCGCCATGCACGTAGCTGGGCTGCTCGGCGACCGCAAACACGGCGTCGCGCGGGAACAGCTCGCGCGTCGCGGGCGAGTCGTCTCGGAATGTGCCGGCGGGCACGTCAATGGCGGGGTGCCGCAGCCAACCGCCGTTGGCGCCAATCGTGAGCCACCGCGCCGGCCGGAATCTCCCGTAACCAACGGCGTTCAGCGACTTCAGGCGGTACTCGCTGCGATCGGTCTCGACCGTCTCAGGACCGGCACCGAAGTACGGGTTCTGCGTGTAGTCCTGCCACCTCAGTTCCGTGCCCAGGGCCACCCGGCTGCGCAGCAGGTTGGTGAACTCGAAGCTGGTGTGGGCCAGCTTGTAGGACCGCCACGAAATGGCGGCCGAGGCATCAAACACCATGCGGTCGCCGTCGATCCAGCGGCGGTAGCCGCCGCCGCCGGAAATCCAGCCGGCGCCGGTAATCATGCCGGACAACTCAGGATAGAACCCGCTCTTCTCGCCTGACCCGTCGCCCGCTGTCCGCGTGGCAAAGTCAATCGCGCGGCTCAGGAAATGCGGTTCGGGCAGCAGGCCTTCGGCGACTGGCGCCTGGTTGGACGGCGCCTCGGCTTGCTGCGCCCCCGCGGCGCTCGGGGCCAGCGCGAGTGCCGCGGCCAGCGCGAACGGTCCCGCTAGCGCCGCGACGTGGGTCGATCTCATCATGCACCTCCTGTCGTGAGGGCCACGAGACCGAACCTGGTTGTCGGTTCGCCGAGCGCGAACGGCAGGATGTCGACTATCAAGCTGGCATGAACATCAATCAGGATCAGGTCGCGGCCAACCATTCGGTAGACCAGCTCGGGCGGCAGCGGCGGCAGCGCTTCCATTACGGACGGAAACATCGCCGTCCCAACGGCCCAGGGGAACCGGCCGTTGACCCGCAAGGTAACAGCGCCCGGGTCCACGCCCTCGGCCAACCCGGCGGCCAGCACGTCGTCCGGCGTGAAGCCGTGCGTTCGCAGGGCCCGGGCAATACGAACGCGTATGGCCGCCTCAACCGCCGGGTTGAACAGATCGCCCTGCCTGGCGTCCGGCCTGGCGACGCGAACCGCCGCGGCCATGGCATCGATGGCCTTGAGGATGGTCTCGGGGTTGGCGTTCACCTCCATGGCCGGCAGCCGGCGTTCGACCTGGCGGTGCATGAAGGCGTAGTCTTCCGCCGCTCGCAGGAAGCGCAGGACGCCGTCGGCGTCGACCGGCTGGCCGCGGGCATGACCGATGAGGGCAAAGATTGCGACGGTGATGCCGGTGATGGCAAGGCGGGTGAATCTCACGGCAATCCTCCCGGATAGTGTCGGGAGTTGCACCCCCCATGCCACGGCCCACGGGTGCAAATCCCGCCAGATTCAGGGTGTTCGTGCAGGGGAATGGGGAGAATGCGCGGTCGCCCCTTGAAATCTTCCGCGGGCGCAGACGGGGTCGCCGCCAGGTCAGCAGCCGGGTACGGCCAGCACAAACGCGCGGCCGGTCTTGAGCACCGCGGAGGCAATGAGCCCCGGCCGCCCGCGCGGCTGCTGGCGCAAGCCCATAACCACCAGGCCGGCGCCCTCGGCCACCGCGCAGCGCGAGATCTCTTCCGCCACGTCGCCACGCCTGACAACCAGCGACGTCGGCTTGACCGGCTCGAGGCCGCGCCCGCGGTCGCGCAGTTCGGCCGCCGCATCGTGGTCGGAGACCTTGCTGCGGGCCACGGTCATCAGCACGAGCGGCTGCCCGGCCACCTGAGCCAGGCGGCTGGCCAGCTGCAGCTGGTGCTCACAAGGCATGGTCAAGTTGATGGGAGCTACCAACGGCCCGCACGTCAGGGCCGCCCGCTCGCCCATGCTGACAATGTCGACCTCGGTTGGCGGCACCAGCAGCACCGGTGTGCGCGCCAGGCCCAGCAACGCCTCGCTCGTCGAGCCCAGCAGCAGCCGCGCCAGGCCGCCGTGACCGCGCGAGCCGACGACGATGAGCGTGGCGGCGTGGCGCAGGGCCTCGCGCTGAATGACCTCCGACACGCGGCCGGTGGCGACAATCACCGACTCGCTCTCGATGTCGGCCTCATACGGCGCGGCGCGCTCGCACTCGGCCAGCACGCGCTGCTTCGCGCCGGCCGAATCATCCGCGCTGACATGCAGGACGAGCAGCCGGGTGCCCAGCAGCTTTGACAAGCCGTAGGCGTGAAACAGCACCCGCCCCGTCAGCGGTCCAAGGTCAACGGCGCACAAAATCACGCCATTCGTAAAGGCAAGGGCCGTGCCGCGATCGGGCGCGCCAAGTGGGGGCCAAATGGCCGAAACCAGCCTTGCACTGGGAAATCCAGCCTTGCACTGGGAAATAACGCCGGGATCGGGGAGATTTCCCGCGCAAACCCGCGGCAATCCGGCCGGTCACCGGGGCCGGGCATCGGCACGCCTTTCGCTTCGCATGGGTTGGATTCCCCTTGGAGGTGTGAGATGCCGTTTGCCAAATCCCTCTTGCGGCCCGCCTTCGCGGTGTTTGTGATCGCCCATGGCCTGGCGCATGCGGTGCTGCCCATGCGCGGCTGGATGAACCCCGAGACGCTCGGCCGGGACTTCATGCCCGTGGTCCTCTACGGCGTGGCGATTCTCGGCTACGCCGTCGCCGGCCTCGGCATTGCCGGCGTGCGGCCGTTCCCGGCGGCCGTCCGGCCGCTGATGGTGATCGCGCCCGTCTACTCACTGGTCGCGCTCTCGCGCATGGGCCACGGCGACCTCTGGTGGGTCGCCGCGGTCGACGTGATGTTGTTGATGGTCGGCCTGACCGGGGCATACCATTACCTGCCGGCGCCACGTGCCCACGGCCGCCTGCATCACGCGGTCGGCCTGGCCGCGGCCGTCGCCTTCCTGGTCTATGCGACCGGCGCGGCGGCGTTGTGGCCGCTGCACCGGGCCTGGGGCTCCCGCCCGGGCGAACACGCCATGGCCCTGCCGGGCGATGCGCCCGATCGCAACCCGTCTCTGGAGATTCAGCATGCCGTCACGGTGAACGCGCCGCCCGAGGCGGTGTGGCCGTGGCTGGTGCAGCTGGGCCAGGACCGGGCCGGCTTCTACAGCTACGACTGGCTGGAGCGGGCCTTCGGCGTCGACGTGCACAACGTCACCGAGATCCGCCCCGAGTGGCAACACCGCGCCCCAGGCGACCGCGTGCGCGCAACGCAGCCCAATTACCTGGGCGGCGTGCTCGGGCGCGACCTGGGCTGGACGGTCAGCGACCTGCAGCCGGGCCGGGCCCTGGTGCTGCACCAGTGGGGTGCCTTCGTGCTCATGCCCACGGAGGACGGCAAAACCCGCTTCATCATCCGCACGCGCATCGGCGACCAGCGGACGCCGGTGTGGGCGGCCGCGCTCGATGTCATGACGTTCGGGCTGCCCCACTTCATCATGGAGCGCCGGATGATGCTGCGGATCAAGGCGCTGGCGGAAGGAGGACAAACCACATGACCTCGCGTCGTTCGCTCGCCACCGTCGGTGGCGGCATGGCCATTGGCGCCAGCCTGGCGGCCCTCGGCTATGCCGGCCTCGTCGCCTATCATCGCGCGCGTTACGGCACGGTCCTGCCCCGGACCAACGGCGACAGCCTGCTGCTCGATCGCTTCATTCCCACGCCGGAAGTGATCGAGCACCATCGCGTGCCGATTGCCGCGCCCGCCGAAACCGTATTGAGCACGGCGCGCAGCCTCGAGCTGTTCAACTCGCGGCTGGTGCGGGCCATCATCAAGGCGCGGCAATTGGCGCTCGGCGGCCAGCTTGACGGCCGCCGGCATCCCCCCGCGCTGGTCCCGCAGATGCAATCGATCGGCTGGGTGATCCTGGCCGAGCGCGCCGGCCGGGAAATCGTGCTCGGCGCGGTCACGCAGCCGTGGGAAGCCGCCCCGGTGTTCCGCTCGATCCCGCCCGGCGAGTTCACGGCCTTTCGCGAACCCGGCTACGTGAAGATTGCCTGGACCCTGCGGGCCGAACCCCTGGACGGCCGCCACTCGATGTTCCACACCGAGACGCGCGTCGCGACCACCGATCAGCAAACCCGCAAGCGCTTCCGTTCGTACTGGTCGTACGTCGCGCCGGGCGTCGAGTTGATCAGGCTGGCCATGTTGGGGCCGCTGAAGAAGGCCGCAGAGACGGCCGCGGATTCGGAGGGCCACAGATTAAACACAGATTAGACACAGACGAATCCGCCTCATCGTTGACACAACGAACCCTCTTCATCGTTGGCACAGGCCAATCCTCCGGAACCAAGACCTGTGTACATCGCTAGCAGATGCGCGGCAGTTGCTCGCCGCTCAGCATGTCGACCACGCGAGTCGCGCCGATGCGGCTCTTCAGCGTCACCAAGCCACGCGGGTGGTCCGACACGACACCGATGGCGCAGGCGTCGGCGCTGACGGCGTGCTGGCGCAGGATCTCGAGCGCGCGCGCGGCTTCGGCCGCCGGCACGAAGGCGATGAACCGCCCCTCGTTGGCGACATAAAGCGGATCGAAGCCGAGAATCTCGCACGCGCCGCGCACGTCCTCGCGGATGGCAATGGCGTGCTCGTCCATGCGGATGTGCAGGCCGGTGGTCTCGGCGATCTCCACGGTGGCGCTCGCCACCCCGCCGCGGGTGAGGTCACGCAGGCAATGGATGGTGACGCCCGCCGCAATCAGGGCGAGCACCGGCGCCGCCAGCGGCGCGCAATCGCTTTCGATCGCCGACTCGAACTGCAGCCCCTCGCGGGCCGCCATCACGGCCATGCCGTGGCGGCCGATGTCGCCCGAGAGCAGCACGGCGTCGCCGGGCTGCACGCTCGCGGGGGCAATCACGCCGTCGTACTCGATCACCCCGACCCCGGCCGTCGTCACGTACACCCCGTCGCCCTTCCCGCGGTCCACGACCTTGGTGTCGCCGGTGACCACGGTGACGCCGGCCTCGCGCGCGGCGGCCTGCATCGACTGGACGATGCGCCGCAGGCTGTCCATGGGCAGGCCCTCTTCGATGACGAAGCCGGCGCTCAGGAACTGCGGCCGGGCGCCGCACATGGCCAGGTCGTTGACGGTGCCGTTAATCGCCAGCGTGCCGATGTCGCCGCCGGGGAAGAACATGGGCCGGACGACGTACGAGTCGGTCGAGAACGCCAGGCGCGTGCCGGCCAGGTGGAGGTGCGCGCCGTCGTGGTGCGCGTGGTGCGACGGATCGCCGAACGCTGGCAGGAACAGGCTGTCGATCAACTGGTTGGTGAGCCTCCCGCCGCCGCCATGCGCCATCAGCACGTGCGTGTGATCGCCAATCGGCACCGCGCAGGTGGGGCCTGCGGACAGGTCAATTGCCATGGGCCGCCACCTTCTCTCCCGCCGCCGGCAGGGCGTAGCGCCGGTAGCGGTAGTACGCGGCGCAGGCGCCTTCCGACGACACCATGGTCGCGCCCAGCGGATGCTCGGGCGTGCAGCGCGTGCCAAAGGCCGGGCACTCGTGCGGCTTCATCAATCCCTGCATGATCTGGCCGCTGCAGCACTCGGTCGGCTCGTCGGCCGTGTGACTGACGACGCCAAACCGCAGCTCGGCGTCAAACGCGGCATACGGCCCGGCCAGGCCCAGGCCGCTTTCGGCGATCTCGCCCACCCCGCGCCATTTGCGCGGCACCACCTGGAAGACCTCGCGCATCAGCAGTTGGGCCGGCACGTTGCCGTCGCGCCGCACCGCCCGGGTGTACTGGTTCTCGACCTCGGCACGCCCCTCCTCGAGCTGCTTGACGCACAGGTACACGCCCTGGAGGATGTCGAGCGGCTCGAAGCCGGTGACGACGATCGGCACCCGGTAGCGCGCGGCCAGCGGTTCGTACTCCGTGAACCCCATCACGCTGCAGACATGGCCGGCGGCGAGGAACCCCTGCACGCGGCTCGTCGCCGACGACAGGATTGCCGACATCGCCGGCGGCACCAGCACGTGCGACACCAGCAGCGAGAAGTTCTTCAGGCCCAGTTGCGCGGCCTGGAATACGGCCATCGCGTTGGCCGGCGCCGTGGTTTCGAAGCCGACCGCGAAGAACACCACCTCGCGCTCGGGATGCTCGCGCGCGATCGCCACCGCGTCGAGCGGCGAGTAGACAATCCGCACGTCGCCGCCGCGGGCCTTGACCGTCAGCAGGTCGAGCGAGCGGCCCGGCACGCGCAGCATGTCGCCGAACGAACAGAACGTCACGCCCGGCCGCGAGGCGATCTCGATGGCCTTCTCGATCAACTCGAGCGGCGTCACGCACACCGGGCAGCCGGGGCCGTGGACGAGCTCCACTTCCGGCGGCAGCAACTCGTCGACGCCGAACTTGACGATGGCGTGGGTCTGGCCGCCGCACACTTCCATCAGCGTCCACGGCCGCGTCGTGATGCGGCGCAACGCGAGGGCAAAGCCGGCCGCCGCCGCCGGATCGCGATATTCGTCGATGAACCTCACGACCCTTCCCCTTCCTCGAGCTCGGCCAGCTCGCCCATCTGCTCGAGATAGGTGAACACCTGGCGCGCCTCGTCCTCGTCGACCGTCGAGATGGCAAAGCCCACGTGCACCAGCACGAAGTTGCCGACCACCGCGTCGGGCACGTAACTGAGATTCACGCGCTTCACCACGCCGGCGAAGTCGACCCGGCCGCTGCGGAGCACGGGGTCGTCACCGTCGATCGTGAGGATGCGTCCAGGGATGGCGAGACACATTGAGGGCTCTCCTTGGCTCGAAGACAGGCGGCGATTTGTCCCAGGGCGATGCCGCCGTCGTTGGGCGGCACGCGCTGGTGCCAGTACGGCCGGAACCCGGCCTGGCGCAGCCTCGTGACGGCGCGCTCCACGAGATACCGGTTCTGAAAGCACCCGCCGCTCAGCACGACGGCGGTCTCGCCGGCGGTCTCGGCGGTGGCCAGGATCATATCGGCCATGGCGTTGTGGGCGCGCGCGGCGATGATCCCGACCGCGACTCCCCTCGCGGCATCGTCAACCACGGCCCGCACCATGGGCGCCCAGTCGATCACCAGGCGCGGCGCCTGCCACGTGCCGATGGCGAAACGATGCCCCCGCTCGGTGAGCGCGAAGGGATAAGCGTCGCTGACGCCAGGCGCGATCGCAAACTCCAGGTCCATGGCCGCCTGCCCCTCGAAGCTCGATCGCTGGCGGAGGCCGGCCAGCGACGCGATCGCGTCGAACAGCCGGCCCGCGCTCGTCGTGACGGGCGCGTTCAGCCCTCGCCCCATCGCGTCGATCAGCAGGAGGGATTCGCCGGCCGTGAAGGCCGCGGCGGCCGCCGGCGCGACGGGCGCCGCCGTCTCGCGGGCGATGGCGTGCAGGGCCCCCAGCGCCGAGCGGCGGGGCTCCTTGATCGCGCGATCGCCGCCGGGCAGCTGGAAGGGCCGCAGGCAGGCGACTCGCGTGAACGAGGCCGCATCCACGGCGAAGAACTCGCCGCCCCAGACCGTGCCATCGAGGCCGTAACCCGTGCCGTCCCAGGCCACGCCGAGCGCGCGGCCATCGAGCTGGTTCTCGGCCATGCAGGCCGCGACATGCGCCACGTGATGCTGAACATGCGTGACCGGCAGGCCGAGCGACGCCGCGTGCCGGGTCGATCGATAGTCGGGATGCCGGTCGGCGACGACGGCGACGGGCGTGATCCCGTACAGGCACTGGAGATCGCCAATCACCTGGACGAACGCCGCGCTCGCCTCGACCGATTCGAGATCGCCGATGTGCTGGCTGACGATCACCTCGCCGCCGTTGGCCAGCGCCACGCTGTTCTTGAGATGCGCACCGACCGCGAGCAGCGGCGGTGACGACGGCGCGATGGGTACCGGGAGCGGGGCGTAGCCGCGCGCCCGGCGCAGCACCAGCTCGCGATCGAGGATCACGCGGACAATCGAATCGTCCACGTTCCGGACGATGGGGCGATCGTGCACGAGGAACAGGTCGGCAATCGCGCCGAGACGGTCTACGGCCTCGCGTTCATCGGTGCAGATGGGCTCATCGGCCCGGTTGCCGCTGGTGGCCACCACCGGTCCGCCGAGGTCACCCAGCAGCAACGCGTGGAGGGGCGTGTACGGCAGCATCACGCCGAGATTGGGATTGCCGGGCGCCACGGCCGGCGCCAGTCCCGGCCCGGCATGGCTGCGCCTGGCGAGCAGCACGATCGGCGCCTCCGCCGACGTCAGCAGCCGGCGCTCCGGGGCCGTCACGACGCAGTCGCGATCCAGCGATGCCAGGTCCGGGTACATCACGGCGAACGGCTTCTCTTCGCGGTGCTTGCGGGCGCGCAAGCGCCGGATGGCCTTTTCGTTGGCGGCATCGGCAACGAGGTGGAACCCGCCCAGGCCCTTGACGGCGACAATCTTCCCGTCGCGAATCGCGCTGACCGCCGCGCGCGCGGCCGCGTCGGCCGCCGCGAATGGCCGGCCGGACGCGTCCCAGGCGGCGAGGCCCGGGCCGCAGCGCGGGCAGGCATTCGGCTGCGCATGGAACCGCCGGTCGCAGGGGTCGTGGTATTCGCGCTGGCACTCGAGGCACATCGTGAACCGGCGCATCGACGTGTGGTCGCGGTCGTACGGCATCGCGTGGATGATGCTGAACCGCGGGCCGCAGTTGGTGCAGTTGGTGAACGGGTAGCGGTAGCGGCGGTCGGCGGGGTCGAACACCTCGCGGCGGCAGTCATCGCACAACGCGAGGTCAGGCAGCACGAGTGTCGAGAACGCACCGTCGCGGACGCTGTCGAGGATCTGGAAACCCGAGTGGCCGGCCGGGTCGAGCCACGACGCTTCGAGGGTGTGAATCGCGGCGTGTGGCGGCCGCTCGCCGGTCAGGCGGGATCGAAATACGTCCAGGTCCTGGCGGCGGCCCTCCACTTCGATGACGACGCCCAGGGTCGAGTTGCGGACCCAGCCGTCGAGCCGCAGGTCGCCGGCCAGGCGGTAGACGAATGGGCGAAAGCCGACGCCCTGAACGGCACCCCGGACCGCGAGCCGCAGGCGTTCACGCATGGCCGGCCGTCAGTCTTGCCATCAGCCAGTCACCCCATTCGGCGACGCCAAAGCGCGAGGTCGCGGCGGTTTCGAAGATCACCAGGCGCGGATTGATCTGCCGGGCATGCCGTTTGATCTCGGCAATGTCCACGGTCACGTAAGGGAGCAGGTCGACCTTGTTGATGATCAGGACCGAGGCCTTTCGGAACATCGCCGGATACTTCAACGGCTTGTCAGCGCCTTCGGTGGTGCTGAGCACAACGACCTTGAGGGTTTCGCCGAGGTCGAAGTTGGCCGGGCACACCAGGTTGCCGACGTTTTCGATGAACAGCAGGTCGACCTGGTCGAGGTTGAGGCTGGCGACGGCGTCGGCGACGAGGTTGGCTTCAAGATGGCAGCCACCGTTGGTCACGATTTGCACCACGGGTACGTGGTACTTCGCGACCCGCTGCGCATCGATGTCGGTCTGGACGTCGCCTTCGACCACCGCGATGCGGGCGCGATCGCGCAACTGTTCGATGGTGGCCTCGAGCAGCGTGGTCTTGCCGGCGCCGGGCGAGCTGAGGATGTTCACCGCCAGCACCCCGTTGCGCGCGAACAGCTCGCGGTTGACGGCCGCCAGCTCGTCGTTTTTCTGCAGGACCTTGCGTTCGATCGTGACCACGCTCATGACGCCCTCTCCCTCGCGTCGTCGAGCTCGACGTCCACGACGTGAAGCTCGTCACCGTGCCGGATCGCCATGCCGAGCGCTCCGCACGACGGGCACACGAACTGCGCGCCCGACAGCCCGGTCACCCGGCCACATTCGCTGCAGACCGCCTCGGCCGGCACGCGATCGATTTCGAGCACCGCCGCGGCATACGGCGTGCCGGCCACGATGGCGGCGAAGCAGAACGCGAGGGAATCCGGCACCACGCCCGCCAGGTCGCCCACCCGCACGCGGACCGCGCGCACCCGCGCGGCATCGGCGTCGCGCACGTTGTGCTGGACGATGTCGAGGATGCCGGCGGCGAGCGTCAGTTCATGCATCGCGGGCCTCCGAGACGGCGGCGAGCCGTCCCACGTCCACGGCATCGCCGTCGGCCGACGCAAAGGCCACGGCTTTCGGCCGGAACGGGAAGCCCAGCGTTGCGGCCTCGTCGGCGACGCGGGCGACGAGGTGGTCGAGCCCGCCGGCCACGGCCGGCGTCAGGCCAATGCCCAGTTCGATCGATTGCGGCACCAGCCCGAGCAGGACAACGCGCGCGGGGTAGCGATCGAGCCAGCGGGCGCCGTCCAGCAGGTCGGCGACCCCCACCTGGTGGGGCGACAGCCGGGCGGCGACTGCCGGCGGGACCTCGTCGCCGTCGAGGCGCACGAAGCTGCCCGGCGCCTCGTCGGCGCGAACGGCATCCACCAGGATCAGCGCATCGGCCTGGTCGAGGTACGGCAGCAGCGACAACCCCAGCGTGCCGCCGTCGAACACCCGCACGCCGGCCGGCGCGTCGTAGCGATCGCGCAGCCGCGTCACGGCCGCCGACCCGACGCCGTCGTCCTCGAGCAGCACGTTGCCGAGGCCCAGCACCAGCAGTGGCGTGCGTTCATTCATCGAGCTGGCCCTTCCGGTTGATGAAGCGATAGCCGGAATGCACGAGGTCTTCCGGCGGGACGAACTTGTAGCCCGAGAAGATCGACTCCATGGTGGCGTTGGCCTCGACGGTGGACATCAGGACGGCACTGTAGACGTGATGCACGGCGAAGCCGAGGAGCAGCCACATCACCGCGTGATGAATCCAGCGCACGACCTGCACGCCGCCGAGGAGCGGGGCCAGCGACGCGAACCAGGCAACCGGGGAGCCGACGTCGGCGCTGCCGCTGCGCAGGGTCAGCCCGGTGAGGATGGCCACGAAGTAAAGGCCGAACACCAGGGTGTAGGTGGCGCCCGCGACGGGATTGTGGCCGACGAAGCCGGGCGGCTTGCGCATGGCGAACAGGTAAAACTTGATGGTCGGCCACAGGCCGTGGCGCCGCAACGGGTGGACGGGCACGAACTTGTCCCAGCGCGCGTACTTGTTGCCGGTGAACATCCAGATGATCCGCATGGTCACCGCCGCGATGAAGACATACGCGGTGTAGCCGTGGATCACCTTGACCCAGCCCATGAAGAACGAGTCACCGGCCGGGCCGGGTACCGTGACGTAGGGGCGGCCGATGTAGAAGCCGGTCATCGCGAGCACGACGATCGACAGGGCGATCAGCCAGTGCGAGACCCGCACCGGGACCTCCCACACGTAGACCTGAACGCGCCGGGTCGAAGCGACGGCGGTCATACCACCCTCACGCTCGCCAGGGTGCGGCGCGTGCCATCCACGACGTGGACGCCGCAGGCCATGCACGGGTCGAAGCTGTGGACCGTGCGCAGGATCTCGATCGGCCGCTCGGCGTCGGCAACGGGCGTTCCGATCAGAGCCTCCTCGTAAGGTCCGCGGCGTCCCCTGGCATCGCGGGGGCCGGCGTTCCAGGTGCTCGGCACGACGCACTGATAGTTCTGAATCAGGCCGTTGCCGATCTTCACCCAGTGCGCCAGCGCCCCGCGGGGGGCTTCATGGAACCCGGCGCCCATGGCCTCGGCCGGCCACGACGAGGGCTCCCACTTGCTGGTGTCGTGGATGCGGTAGTCGCCGGCATCCATGTTGGCGGCCAGCGCATCGACCCACTCCTCCATCTTCTCGGCCAGCAGCTGGGTCTCGATGCCCCGGGCCGCGACCCGGCCCAGCGTCGAGAACAGGGCCTCGGGACCGACGCCGAGCGCCTTGAGAACGCCGTCCACCAGCGTCTTCACGCGCGGCTGGCCCGAAACATAGGCGACCAGCATGCGGGCCAGCGGGCCCACTTCCATCGGCTCGTCGGCGTAGCGCGGCGACTTGAGCCACGAGTACTTCTTGTCGGTGTCGAGCCGCTCGTAGGGCGGCGTCGGGCCGGTGTAGTTGGGCGCGGTTTCGCCGTCGAAGGGGTGCAGCGACGCGTCGTCGCCCTTGGCGTAGTCGTACCAGGAATGGGAGATGTACTCCGACACCTTGCTCGGATCGAACGTTTCGGTCTTGGCGATATCGCGGCCGCGGATGATGCCGCTCGGAATGAAGAGCGCGGGCGAGGCGGTGTCGTCGTCGGGATACTCGCCGTAGGCGAGGTAGTTGCCGACGCCGCGGCCGTGCCCGGCCCAGTCCTTGTAGAAGCCGGCGATCGCCAGCAGGTCCGGAATGTAGACGCGGACGACGAAGTCGCGGGCCCGCGCCACCAACTGCTTCAGCTCCGCGATCGTGCCGGCGTTGAGCGCCGACTGGCTGTTGGGATCGATCGGCGTCGACATGCCGCCGACCAGGAAGCTCTGCAGGTGCGGGTTCTTGCCGCCGAGCACGGCGTGCAGCTTGATGAACTCGCGCTGCCAGTCGAGCGCTTCGAGGTAGTGGGCCACGGCCATCAGGTTGGCCTCGGCCGGGAGGCGATAGGCCGGGTGGCCCCAGTAGGCGTTGGCGAACGGCCCGAGCTGGCCGCGTTCCACGAACGCCTTCACGCGATCGCGGACGCCGGTGAAGTAAGTCGGGCTCGACAGCGGCCAGTCGGATATCGACTGGGCCAGCGACGCCGTCTTCGCGGGATCGGCCGACAGCGCCGACACGATGTCGACCCAGTCGAGCGCGTGCAGGTGGTAGAAGTGCACGACGTGGTCCTGCACGCACTGCGCGCCGATGATCAGGTTGCGGAGCAGCCGCACGTTCGGCGGCGGCGCCGAGCCAATGGCGTTCTCGACCGCGCGGATCGAGGCGATGGCATGCACCGTGGTGCAGACGCCGCAGATGCGCTGGGTAAACGCCCACGCGTCGCGCGGGTCGCGGCCCTTGAGGATCATCTCGATGCCGCGGAACATCGTCGACGACGACCAGGCGTCCTTGACGACGCCGCCGTCGACTTCGGCCTCGATGCGCAGGTGGCCCTCGATGCGGGTGACCGGATCGACGATTACGCGGCTCATTTGCGGCCTCCCTCGCTGCCGGCCGGAGGTATCGGCTCGTACTTGTCACCAACCCGCTTGCCGATCTGAATCAGGCCATGGGCCGCGAAGGCGGCGGCCACCGCGGCCACCGCGCCAAGACCAATGGTGTCGATGTTCGAGGCCGCGCCAAAGCCCGGCACGCCGGGCAGGTGCTGGTAGAAGGGCGTCATCGTGTCCCAGAAGTTGGGCTCGGAGCAGCCGATGCAGGGATGACCGCAGCCAATCGGCCAGTTCGTGCCGCCGTTCCACTTGATGTGGGGGCAGTTCTGGAACGCAACCGGTCCCTTGCAGCCCATCTTGTACAGGCAGTAGCCGGCACGGTGGCCCGCGTCGCCCCACTCTTCGACGTACTGACCCGCGTCGTAGTGCGCGCGGCGCTCGCAACCGTCGTGGATCGACTTGCCGTACGCAAACAGCGGCCGCCGGTAGCGATCGAGCGCGGGCCACTCCTTGAACGTAAGGTAGTGCACGAGCAGCGCGGTCAGGTTTTCGACGTTGGCGGGACAGGCCGACAGGTTGATCAGGTTCTTCACGCCCGGCACCGCCGCCGACACGCCCAGCGCGCCGGTGGGGTTGGGGCCGGCGGCCGGGATGCCGCCAAACGAGGCGCACGTGCCGATGGCAATGGTCGCCATCGCCTGGCCGCACACCTCGCGCGCGATGTCGAGCGCCGAGCGGCCGCCAATCGTGCAGTAGGCGCCACCCGCGCCGGTGGGAATGGACCCCTCGACGACGGCAATGTAGGCGCCGGACCGCTCCTTGACCGTGCGCGCCAGGTTGGCTTCGGCCTGGTGGCCGGCCGCCGCCATGATCGTCTCGTGATAGTCGACCGACAGCGTATCGAGGATCACCTCGGCGGCCGTCGGACGGCTCGCGCGCAGGAACGACTCGGTGTTCCCGGCGCAATCCTGGAACTCGAGCCAGACCAGCACCGGCTTCTCGGCCGCCCGCACCGCCCGCGCAATCTGGGCGGCGGCCGAGTCGGGTAGTGCCAGCGCCGACGCCATGGCGGCGCAGAAACCGACGAACTCGCGCCGGGTCACACCACGGCGCTCGAGCTCCGACGCCAACCAGTCGGGTTGGTTCCTCATGGCTCTCCCTCGCTTTCGCGCCGGCCGCCCGCAGCCGCGATCGGGCCGCGCCATTCCTTGACGCGGACCCAGACGGCGATGGTGATGGGAATGAGCGCGCTCACTGCGGGAACGAGCGCCGATGCCGCCGCGAGCTCCTCGTGGTGCCGCCTCATACCGTGGCTCCTGTGGCGCCGGATTGTGATGTGACGTGGAGGGGCCAATGCGGGAACCGCCCTTCCGCGAACGCGGGGTGCAAGGCCTACGCCAGCGCAAGGGCGCCGGATTATTGCCGAATCCGGCGCCGGTGCGGGCTCCCGCCCCGGATAATTCGCCGTGACTGCGAACTATTCCGCGTCAGCAGACCTCGGCGTCAATTGGCGGTACCGGCACCACATGCGGGGCCACGGTGAGCCGATTGTCGACCCCGGTGATCCCCGGCGCATGGCTCACGGCCGCCTCGATGGCCTCCAGTTCGGCCCACGAGCCGACCTCGCCCTCGAGCCGGACGACGGACCCTTCCACCAGGATCGCGACGCCCCGGGCGTCGACGTCGGCGCAGCGGTGCAGGGTCTGGACGATGCGCCGGCGCAAATCGCGAATCGACGACACCGGCTGGACGGTGATGTGGTTGATGACATCGCGCACACCGCGCACGTGGCGCACCGTTTCGGCCGCCATCGCCCGCACGAAGTAGGCCTCGACCGAGCCTGTAAGCGAGACGTGGCCGGCGTGAACCACGGCCTGGACCGTGTCGGGAAGGCCGCGCAGGCGCAGCGCTCTGTCGATGTCGGCGGCAATTTCGGGGTCGGTGCGCTCGAGCCGGAGGCGGACCTGGATGTCGTTGGCCACCGCCCGCACGCCGTGCACCCGCTTGGCCGCCCGCTCGGCCGCCAGCTTGCCGGCATAGGTGTCGATGAACCCGGTGAGCGTCACGACGCCGCCGCGGGCGGTCACGCCGATGTCAGTAGCATCGACCTCCGAATCCCACTCAAGTTGGTGAATCACGGAATCGCGAATGATGGTGTTGGCCTGAAGGGGATTGGCAGTCGGCATGGCAAACGTCCTTTCAGCCCCGGCGATGCCAAACCCGTGCCGTCGGGTATCCTGCAGGTAGCATGGCAACAGCCCCCCCGCGAATGCCGGCGCCGGTGACCTGGCCGCCGGGTGCGCCCTGATCGAGGTCCACGTCGGCGAGCTGAAACAGCTCTTCAACTCGCTCGACCCGACGCCGTTTCGCGAACGCGACCTCGATCCCAAGGCCGAGGAGTTCATCGCCGGCTGGGCCAGCGAGCTGCACGGCGACGCACCGTTGTGCCTGGTGGTCCACGTCGACCGCGGCGACGTCGCGGCGGCCGAGGTGACGATGCTGCGCGAGGCGGTCGGCGGCCGCTCGAGGTGTTCTTGTACGACTGGTGGCCCATCCGCGCCGAGGCGCGGCGTTACGATCGCCTCAGCGTGATGTCGGTCCGCGTGATTCCGTCACATCAATGAACCGGCTTCACCTGTAACGTGCGGATGTACTCGACCAGCGAGTCGATGCGCTGCTTCACGGCGGCTTCATCCCCGCCGTCGTGCGAGCGGGCGAAGGCGTCGCCCCACACCGGCATGTCGGGGCCGCCATGCCCGCGCACCGGCGTCCTGCCGTCAATGGTGCGATACACGATCTCCGACGGGTACTCGCCGCCGTTGCGCTTGGCGATCTCGGTGAGGTCGGCCGGCTTGCGGCGCATGGCACCTGCCAGCGGGCCGTCACCGCGGCCCGCCGGGCCGTGGCAGGTGGCGCAGTAGGTGCGGAACACCTCGCCACCGGTGACGTGTTGGCGCAGCTCCGCCTGCGGTTGCGCCGCTGCCGGCGACGCCAGGAAGGCGGCCAGGATGGCCGCGACCACGACGCTGGCTTTGGCGGAGCGGACGGGTTCATCGGCCCGCGGCTCGCGCACGGTCAGGACCGGACACGGCGCCGTGCGCACCACGCGCTCGGCCACGTTCCCCATCACCGCATGCATCAAGGGCCCGTGCCCGTGCGTGCCCATCACGATGAGATCGTCGCCGCGCTTGGCGGCGGCCGTGACAATCGCCCGCGGCGGATTGCCGAACAACACCTCCGTCGTCACGGCGACGCCCGCCAGCTTCGGCACCACTTTCAGGAGTTCGCGCTCGGCCTCGTCACCGAGTTGCTGGCTCCAGTTCGTGTAGGCGATGGCATAGGCGTCCATCGACCCGGTGCTGAGCGACGGCACCTCGCAGACGTGCAGGAGGTGCAGTGACGCGCCGAACTTGGTGGCCATGGTGTACGCGTAATCGAGGGCGCGTGCGGAGTTCGAACTGAAGTCCACCGGAACGAGGATGCTCTTGATGTCGGGCGTCATGGCCTGGCCCCTTTCTGGATAGTCGCTCGCCTCTTGCAAGGGCAACGTCCATGCCAGCCCGATCTGTCGGCCGGACGGGCCTGGCGCGGCCGATCGCACTGCGACATTTCCAACGACGTGAGGAAAAATCCGCGCTGGCCCGGTCCGTGCATTCACTGGACGTGGAGGACCGCTTTGCCTGAGTTGCCGCACCTGCCCCCCGCCCGATCTTTGACGCCGTTTTTTGAGCCGGCCTGCGTGGCCGTCGTCGGCGCCAGCCGCGAACGCAATAAGATCGGGTCGGAAATCCTCCACAACCTGGTGGCCACCGGGTTCACGGGCAAGGTGGTTCCCGTTCATCCGGCAGCCGACACCATTCAGGGCCTGACCGCATATCCGCGGGTCGCCGACATTCCATCGGCTGTTGACCTCGCGGTGATCGTGGTGCCGGCGGCGCAGGTGCCGGCGGCGGTCGACGATTGCCTGGCCAGGCAGGTGCCGGCCATCTGCATCATCAGCGCCGGGTTTGGCGAGTGCAGCGAAGAGGGCCGCGCGATCGAGCGCGAGATGGTGCGCAAGATTCGCCAGGCCGGCAGCCGCCTGATTGGCCCCAACTGCATGGGCCTGCTCAATACCGATGCGCGCTTCGCGTTGAACGCCACCTTCTCGCCGGTGTATCCGCCGGCCGGCGGCGTGGCCATGTCGACGCAAAGCGGCGCCCTGGGCCTGGCGATTCTCGACTACGCGCGACAGTTCAACATCGGCATCTCGAGTTTCGTCTCGGTCGGCAACAAGGCCGACGTCTCGGGCAACGATCTGTTGCTGTACTGGGAGACCGATCCCAGCACGGCGGTGATCCTGCTGTACCTGGAAAGCTTTGGTAACCCGTCGAAGTTCAGCCGCATTGCCCGGCGCATCAGCCGCACCAAGCCGATCGTCGCGTTGAAGTCGGGGCGCTCCCCGGTTGGCGCGCGCGCGGCCGCCTCGCACACCGGCGCGCTGGCCTCGTCCGACGACTTCGTCGACGCGCTCTTTCACCAGGCGGGAGTCATCCGCACCAACACGGTCACCGAGTTGTTCGACGTGGCGACCCTGCTGTCGCGGCAGCCGCTGCCGAGCGGCCGCCGCGTGGCGATTCTGACCAACGCCGGCGGCCCCGGCATCCTGGCCGCCGACGCGTGCCTCGCGCACGGCCTCGTGGCCGCCGAGCTCACTCCCGCCACGAAGGCCGCGCTCAGGGCGTTCCTGCCGGCCGCGGCGGCCGTCAACAACCCGGTCGACATGCTGGCCTCGGCCTCGCCGGCCCAGTACCGGCAGGCACTGGGCCGGCTGCTCGGCGATCCCAATGTCGACAGCGCCATCGTGATCTTCATTCCCCCGCTCATCACGAGCGCGGATGAAGTGGCGACGGCCATTGCCGGCGCGGCGGCCGGATCGGGCAAACCCGTGGCCGGCGTCTTCATGCGCAGCCACGCGGCTCCGGGGTCGCTGGCGGCGGTACCGTGCTATGCCTTCCCCGAACCGGCGGCCATTGCCTTGTCACGCGTCGCGGGCTACGGCGAATGGCGGCGCCAGCCGCTCGGCGAGGTGCCGCCGTTCCCCGACTTGCAGGCCGGACTGGCGCGCGCCGTCGTCGACACCGCGGTGCACCGCGGCGGCGGCTGGCTGTCGGCGGTCGAGGCCAATGCCCTGATCTCGGCGGCCGGCATCGCGACGCCGCGGTCGCACTTCGCCACGTCGGTGGATGAAGCGGTCGAGGCCGCCGCCAAGCTCGGCCTGCCCGTGGCGGTCAAGGCCGTCGGCGCGGCCCTGCTCCACAAGACCGAGCACCGCGCGCTGCGGCTCAACCTCGGTTCGCGGGCCGCCGTCCGCCAGGCGGCCGTCGAGTTGACCCAGGCCCTGGGCGATCGCATGGACGGCTTGTTGGTGCAGACGATGGTGAGCGGTGGCGCCGAGATGATGATCGGCGCGATCAACGACCCGATCTTCGGCCACGTCGTCGTCTGCGGCAGTGGTGGCGTGCTGGTCGATCTGCTGGCCGACTCGGCGTGCCGGCTGCATCCGGTCACCGATCGCGATGCGCACGAGATGGTCGAGTCGTTGAAGGGCGTGCGCCTGCTGCGCGGGTTCCGGGGCGCCGAGCACGCCGACGAGCCGGCGTTCAGGGACGCCATTCTGCGGATCTCGGCGCTGGTCGGCCTGTGCCCGGAAATCCAGGAACTCGATGTGAATCCCATGAAGGTGCTGCCCGGGGGCGTGTCGGCCATCGACGTGCGCGTGCGCGTCAACGGAGGAAGTGAGGAAGTGAGAAGCTTCTGACTTCTCACTTCTCACTTCAACGCTAAGCTTTCGCCGCCGCGATCAGCGCGTCGGGGGCAATGAAGTCCCGCTCGTTCGTGCGCACCGCCAGTACCGGGCACGGCGCCGTGCGCACCACCCGCTCGGCGGCGCTGCCCAGCAACAACTGCTTCACGGCGCCGCGGCCGTGCGTGCCAACGACGATCAGGTCGATGGCGTTGGCCTTGGCGTACTCGGTGATGCCGCCGGGGACGTTGAAGCTGGTTTGCACCACGCCGACCACCTTGAGGGTCTTGCGATCGTCCTCGGTGATCAAGGCGTCGAGGTCGCGGTGCGCAGCCTTCTCCAGGTCGCGCTGGAGATCCGGGATCGCAAAGCCCACTTCGGGGCTGTAGCGCATCATCACGTCCTCCACGACGTGCAGCACGTGGAGGGTGGCGTTGTACGAGCGGGCCAGATCACGGCCATACGCCATGGCGACAGCCGACGGCTCACCGAAGTCGGTGGCAACGAGGATGTTCTTCAGCACAACCATTGGAAGCCCTCATCAAATCGCCGGCGGAGGCGCCGACGTCAGTCTAATGAGCACAATACATGCCACCAAACGACTGAACAAGTGGCCCGATTATTGAAATCGCGCCGGACATGAAAGCGATCGCGGGCGCGTTCGAACGGTTTTCCGGGCTCGATACCCCGGCGCCGGTCGTGACGGCGCGAGAGATTCTGAGGACGGCCGTGAAAAAACTCCCACTCCACGTCCTTGTCGTCGATGACGAACCGTTGATTCGCTGGTCGGTAACCGAAACCCTTGCCGACCTTGGCCTTGACGTCGAACAGGCCGACTGCGCCGCCTCGGCGCTGCAGACCATTACGACCACGGCCCTGCCCTTCGATGTCATCGTCCTCGACCTCCGGTTGCCCGACATGCGGGACCTCTCGCTGCTGGCGACCATCCGGCAGCTGCTGCCCGAGACGCCGGTGGTGTTGATGACCGCATTCGGCACCCCCGAGATCATGGCCAACGCGCGCCAGCTGGGCGTGCGCGCCGTGCTGAACAAGCCGTTTGAACTCAGTGAGTTGAGCCGCGTCGTGGTGGACGCGTTGACGCCGGTGCGTTGAAGGCCGGCTCGGACTTGGGCCATACTTGGCGCGTCGCGAAATGCGACGCCCCCCACCATGATTAACCCCTCTTTCGGACACCAGACGCCGCCGGGCACCGGAATGCCGCCGGGTCCGCTGGAGAACGCGACCGGGCCGGCCGAGCGGCCGGCGCCGCGCACCGCCCTGGTCGTCGACGACGAGGCGCTCATCCGCTGGTCGGTCAGCGAGACGCTCGGTGAGTTGGGCTTCGACGTCGCGCAGGCCGCCGACGGCGCCTCGGCAATGAGCGCCATTGCCGGCGCCGCCGCGGCCTTCGACGTCGTGGTGCTCGACCTGCGGTTGCCCGATGTGAACGACCTGTCGCTGCTGGGCCACGTGCGCGAACTGCTGCCGGCGGCCATGGTGGTGCTGATGACCGCCTTTGGCACCGCCGAAGTGGTGGCCGGCGCCCAGGCCCTCGGCGTCGCCGGCATCCTCAACAAACCCTTCGAACTCGCCGAACTCAGCCGCCTGCTGACGCGCGACGGGCCGGCTTCGTAATGGCCAATGCCACGATCCTGATCGTCGACGACGAGCAGTTGATCCGCTGGTCGCTGGCCAGCCGCCTGAAGGACGAAGGTTACCGGATCCTCGAAGCCGGCACCGCCGCCGAAGCCCTGTCGCAACACCGCGAGGGCGTCGACCTGGTGCTGCTCGACATCGGCCTGCCCGACGCCAGCGGGTTGTCGGTGCTCAAGCAGATCAAGGAATCGGATCCCGATACGCTGGTCATCATGCTGACCGGCCAGACCGGCGTGCAGACCGCGGTCGAGGCGATGAAGAACGGCGCCTTTCATTACGCCAACAAGCCGTTCGATCTCGACGAGGTCGTGCTGCTGGTCGAGAAGGCGCTCGAGACGACGCAGTTGCGCCGCGAGGTCCGCACGCTGCGGGCCCGGCAGGCCCAGCCCTACGGCCCCGAAAGCATCGTCGGCGAAAGCGCGCCGATCGTGGCGGTGCGGGCCATGCTGCAGAAGATCGGCGTCAGCCCCGCGTCGACCGTGCTGCTGACCGGCGAGAGCGGCACCGGCAAGGACCTGGCCGCCAAGGTCATTCACTACAGCAGCAACCGCGCCGCGCGGCCGTTCATGAACATCACCTGCTCGGCGCTGCCCGAGACGCTGCTCGAAAGCGAGCTGTTCGGCCACGAGCGCGGCGCCTTCACCGGCGCCGACCGGCAGAAACGCGGCCTGCTCGAGTCGGCCGACGGCGGCACGGTGTTCCTCGACGAGATCGGCGAGATGGTGCCGCTGCTGCAGGCCAAGCTGCTGCGGTTCCTCGAGGAGAAGTCGTTCAAGCGCGTGGGCGGCTCGGCCGACGTCAAGGTCGACGTGCGCGTGATCGCCGCGACCAACCGTTCGTTGCAGGAAGAGGTCAGGAAGGGCCACTTCCGCGAAGACCTGTTCTATCGCCTCAACGTGATGGCGGTGCCGCTGCCGCCGTTGCGCGAGCGGCGGGACGACATCCCGCGGCTGCTGCGCCACTACATCGACCTGTTCAACGTCGAGTTCCGCAAGAAGATCGTGGGCGTGTCGCCCGGCGCGATGAAGGCGCTGCAGGCCTACGCCTGGCCCGGCAACGTCCGCGAATTGCGCAACGCCGTCGAGCGGGCCATGCTGCTGACCGAGAGCGCCGAGTTGTCGGAGGCGCAGTTTGCCATGCTCGGGGCGCCGGAGGGCGAGTTGTCGACCGGCATGGGCTTGCCGGCCAGCGGTATCAACCTCGAGGAGCTCGAACGGTCGCTGGTGGTGCAGGCGCTCGAACGCAGCGGCTGGAACCAGACCAAGGCGGCGACGCTGCTCGGCCTCAACCGCGACCAGATCCGCTACCGCATCGAGAAGTTCAAGCTGGAGAAGGCAACTCCACGGTAACGGTCGTGCCGCCGCCCGGCGGACACGTCACGCTAATCCGGCCCTCGTGCAGTTCGACCAGGCGCTTGGCGGTGGCCAGGCCCAGGCCGGTGCCGCGCGCCTTGGTGGTCTTGAACGGGCGAAACAGCATGGCGCGGATTTCGGGGTGAATGCCCGGGCCCTGGTCAATGACGTCCACCCGCAACCAGCCGTCCGCCGGCGTCATCGCCACCGTGATGGCGCCCTTGCCGTGCATGGCCTGCGCCGAGTTGATCAACAGGTTCTGAAACACGATGGTCATCAGCAGCGGGTCGAGCGGCATGGCCGGGGCGTCGCCGGCGATGGTGACGTCGAGGCCGCCGAAGGCCGGGTCGGTCTTCAACAGGCCCACCACCTCGGAGAGCAGGGCGCGCAGGTCGGTGGCCGCCGGCCTGGGCTGTGGCGGCCGCGCGAACACCAGCAGGTCCTGGATCAGGTTGTTCAGCGCGTCGATGCGGGCGATGATCTCCTTGATGATGGCGCCGTCACCGCCGTCGCCTTTCATGCGCGAGCCGATTACCTGGATGGCGCCGCGCACGGCCGCCAGCGGGTTCTTGATTTCGTGGGCAATCACCGCGGCCATCTCGCCCAGGCGGGCCAGGGCGCTCGCCTCGCGCAGGCGGTCCTCGAGCTCGGCCCGGCTCGACAGGTCATGCAGGATGCCGGTGAAGTGCGGCTCGCCGTCAATCTCCATGCGGCCGACCGACAGGTGCAGGGGGAAGGTGTGGCCGTCCTTGCGGCGGCCGGTCACGGCCCGGCCGATGCCGATGATCTTGCGCTCGCCGGTGCGGAGGTGGTTCGCCAGGTAGCCGTCATGTTGCGAGTGATCCGGCTCGGGCATCAGGATGCTGACGTTGCGGCCTGTCGCCTCGGCCTCGCTGTACCCGAACATCTGCTGGGCCGCGGCGTTGAACACCTCAATGCGGCCTTTCGAGTCGATCACGATAATGCCGTCGACGGCGGCGTCGATCACGGCGCGCCAGCGCGCCTCGGCAATGCGGCCGGCGTCCATCAGCTTGTGCGGTTCGGTTTCACTCATGCGGGGTTCTCACAACGAATAGCAGATTGCAGCGGGTTTGTAATCGGCTATTTGTTGGGACCCTCGCGCAGGCGCCCCTGCCGGGAAGTTAGGGCCATCGGCGTCTACGAGTTGTCCCACTCTTCCTCCCCGCGGGCCTTGCGCACCTCGCGATTGGACTTGTGTTCGGGCGTGCGGGCCAGCAGGTCCAGCAGGTCGGAAACCGTCACGATGCCGGCGACCTTGCCGTTGGCCGAAGTCACCACCAGCGATCCGACCGAGCGGCCCTTCATCAGCGTGGCCGCCCGCCGGATCGGCGTGCGGGTGGTCACGGTCAGCACCGGGCTGGTCATGAGGTCGCCCACCGTCCACTGGCCCAGCACCTTGGGCAACTTCGCGCCGCCGAGATCCCGATCAGAGACGATGCCCTGAAGTCTGGCGCCGTCGGTCACCACCAGATGGTGAATCTTCTTTTGCCGCATGCGAGTCTTCGCTTCGGACGCAGCCACCTTCGGCTTGACGGTCTCAACGGCCTTGCTCATCACTTCGTAGACTCTCATCGCGACTCTCCTGGATAAGGTGTCTGGGGCGAGGAGGTGCAAAGTCGCTGCCGTCGCGCGTCAGGGGAATGCGGCCCGCGGCCCCTTCCCGGACGCGAGGAATACTCCCCAAGATGGGGGGTTTTTCCCTCTGGATCTGCGCTATCGGTGTCACCTGTGGCTCGTGGCGGTTGGCATGGAGGATGCTCTGTGTGCAGGCGAGAGCGCCATGTTGAGGATCTTCGCCATCAGCGTGTTGGGATTCGTGCTCGTTCAGGGGAGCGCGGCGGCACAGACACCGCAGGAACAGGACCGTATCCTCCGGATGTTCCAGCAAAGCGTCGCCACGGCCGCCGCCATCAAGGACCCGCACATTTTCACCCTGCCTGTGGCGACGGTCTTCCGCCAGGTGATCGCCAGGACCCTGGACGAGCAGCCCCACGTTTCGCACCTGGCCGGCGCCGGCACCAAGTTGCCGCTCGCGCACCACCCGGTGGTGTTCGAGCCGTTCCCAGCCACGGAACTGCATGAGTTCCCGGCGCTGCTGGAACGGGCGCTGCCCCCCCTTCCCCCGGGGCTCGAGTACCGGTTGATCGGCAACGACCTGGTGCTGCGCGCGGTTGGGGACGATGTGATTGTCGCGGTGTTGCGCGACGCGGTCGGCCGCGCCGTCACCACCCGGCGTTGAGAGCGCAAAGGAGGCGTCATGCCGGCCCAAGTCAGTGAACCCTGCACGGTGTATGTGTTCGATCGATCGCCGGCGAGCGCGCTCGAGCTCCGCATCCGCGGTGAGTTCCGCGAGATGCCGGGCATGCGCCTGAAGGCGGAACAGGCCATGCGCCTGTGGTCGATCGATCACGCCACCTGCCAGCAGGCCCTGGACGACCTGGTCCGGGAAGGCTTTCTGCAGCGCGACGCCATGGGCCGCTACGCGCGTGCACACAGCGGCTATTGACCGCATCGGAGAAACGTCATGCGCACACTTCCCGCACTCGCCGCCGCCCTGGCCCTGGCCGCAACCGCCGCCTGCGCCAGCATGAGCGTCAGCTCTCACATCGAGCGCGGCGTCAACTTCGCCGAGTACGTGACCTGGGACTGGAGCCCGCCCGACAACCTGCCGGTCGGCGATCCCCGCCTCGACAACAACCCATTCTTCAACGACTACCTGCAGGGCGCCGTCGAGAAGCAGCTCACGGCCAAGGGCTTCACCCGCGTGGCCGAAGGCCGGCCCGCCGACCTGGTGGTGCACTACCACGCCAGCGTCAACCAGCGGCTCGACGTCTATCGCGCCGACCAGGAGTACGGCTACTGCTACGGCGACTGCCGGCCGCAGGTCGTCGACTTCGAACAAGGCACGCTGGTGATCGACATCGTCGACGTCAAGACCAAGAAGGTGGTGTGGCGCGGCTGGGCGCAGGACACGATGACGGGGATCATCGACAACCAGGGCCGCCTGGAGGAGCAGGTGGACGAAGGCGTGACGAAGATGTTCCAGTTGCTGCCGCGCGGAGGAGCGGCGCTGCGCTAGGAAAGTGAAAAGTGAGAAGTGAGAAGTGGGTTTACACCGTGCGGCCAACGGCCCAGCCGGCCAGCGCGGTGAGACCCATGGCGAGCGCGCCCCATAACGTCACGCGCCATGCTGCGCGACCGGGGGGCGCGCCGCCGACTCTCGCCGCCACCGCCCCCAGCACCCACAGCAACACCAGCGACGCGACGGCAATCAGCGTTTGCGCCTGGGCCGCCGGCACCACCACCGCCACCAGGATCGGCAGAGTGGCGCCCACGGCAAAGCTTGCCGCCGAGGCGAGCCCGGCCTGCACTGGGTGGGCGGCCATCGTCTCGCTCAGTCCCAGTTCATCGCGCGCGTGAGCGCCCAGCGCGTCGACCGCGGTCAGCTTGCGCGCCACCTGATCGGCCAGGCCTTGATCCAGCCCCCGCTTGACGTAGATCGCGGAGAGTTCCCGCAATTCAAACTCCGGGTCGTCGGCCAGCTCCTGCCGCTCGCGGGCGAGTTCGGCCCGCTCGGTGTCGGCCTGTGAGCTGACCGACACGTACTCGCCGGCCGCCATCGACGCGGCGCCGGCCATCAGGCCCGCGACGCCCGCCACCAGCGTGTCGCGCGGGTTCGACGAGGCGGCGGCCACGCCCAGCATCAGGCTCGCGGTCGAGATGATGCCGTCGTTGGCGCCGAGCACGGCTGCGCGCAGCCAGCCGATGCTGCCGGTGCGGTGCGACTCCTCTGCCGCGTGCGGGATCATGTCGATCGCGAGGCTAACATGGGCGTCAGAAATCGTGCATGGCGGCCGGCGGGAACGCGGCCCTGAGTGCGATCGCTCGCATGCGCCGCGAGAGGTGCATGAACTCGTCGACCTTCTTGAGCGGCGCCAGCAAAGGTACTCGCCGAGCCACAACGAGGTGAGCCGTGGGGATCCTCCGAGATTCCGGAGTCCTGGTGACGGCGGAAGAGGGGATCTTTCCGCGAATTCTTGAAATATTCCCCGCATTTTCGCGGCTTGGGGCGGACCCCACGGCGAGCGAGCAGGCGGCTGGATTCTTGCAGTAGTGACCAGCAACCAGCATCGATGGTGGGCAATCCGGACCGAACGTGTCCGGCATAGGAATTGATGGCGTCCGCCAAATCAGGAGCGAGGATCCAATGATCAATTTAAACCGTCTCGGTTGGCTGGCAGTAGTCGCGCTGATCGGATCGCCGCTGGCGGCGCCCAGCGCGGCGGCCCAGACCCCGGCAGAGAAAGGCGCGGCTGTGTTTGCGGCGCAGAAGTGCTCGCTCTGCCATTCGCTGGACGGCAAGGGCAACGCGAAGGGCGTCCTCGACGGCGTCGGCACGAAGTTGACGGCGGCCGAGATTCGCCAGTGGATCGTGACGCCGGCCGAGATGGCCGCCAAGGCGAACGCGACCCGGAAGCCGGCGATGAAAGCCTTCCCGAACCTGGCGAAAGACGACCTCGACGCCCTGGTTGCGTTCCTCTCGTCGAAGAAGAAATAGCATTTTTCTGTCGTCGTACTCTTACTTGTTTTCGGAGGCGTTATGTTGCGGTTCTGCTCACTGACACTGATGATCCTCTTCGGCGCCCTGGTCCTGTCGGCCAGCCCGGCATCCGCGCAGGCCGACGGCGCGAAAGTCTACGCAGCGCAGAAGTGCTCGATGTGCCATTCGGTTGCCGGCGTCGGCAACAAGAAGCTGCCGCTCGATGGCGTCGGCACGAAGCTGAGCGCCGATCAGATCCGCGAGTGGATCGTCACCCCTGCCGAGGCCGCGAAGAAGGCCAACTCGACGGCCAAGCCGGCCATGCGGGCGTATGCCTCGCTGCCGAAGGCCGATGTGGATGCGCTGGTCGCCTACATGAAGTCGCTCACCAAGTAGGTGATGCATGTCGGCCCGGTTCGTGTTCGTGGTTGGTGCGCTCGCGGTCTGCCTGCTGGCAGCCGCGGCGCCCGCCGCAGCGCCGGCGGCGCCCGCTGACGACGACTGCCTGGCGTGTCACGGCGACAGCACGGCGACTCGAGCCAACGGCTCGAGCGTCGCGGTGGCGCCGGACCTGCTCGCCAAGTCGGTCCACGGCACGCTCACCTGCGTGAGCTGTCATGCCGGCCTGGCCAAGACCACCGAGTGGCCGCATCCCGAGAAAGTCGAGGCGGTCGCCTGCTCGACCTGCCACGGGCAGGAAGGCAGCAACTACGACGACAGCGTGCACGGCCGGGCCGTCCTCAAGAGCGGCCTGGCGGTCGCGCCCCGCTGCGGCACCTGCCACGGCACCCACAACATCCAGCCCCCATCCAACACCGACAGCAGCGTCCATCGCGCCAGGATCGTCGGCACCTGCACGACGTGCCACGAGGGCATTGCGCCGTGGTACGCGAAGAGCGTGCACGCGCAGCCGCTCGGGCCCGCGGGCGGCGCGGCGGCGGTGTGCTCCGACTGCCATACCGCGCATCGGATCCAGCGCGGCGACACCGACGGCTGGCGCCTGGCGGTGATCGACGAATGCGGCACGTGCCACTTACAGCGCATCTCGTCGTACCGCGACAACTTCCATGGCCAGAAGACCACGCTCGGCTCGACCCGCACCGCCACCTGCAGCAGCTGCCACGATCATCACGCGATCCTGCCGGCGGGCAATCCGGCCTCGACCGTCGCGCCGCAGAATCTCGTGGCCACCTGCCGCGGCTGCCATCCGCAGGCGAGCGCCGCGTTCGTCAAGTACGACCCGCACGCCGACAAGCACGACCCGGTCCGCAGCGCGCCGGTCTACTGGACCTATCGGTCCATGCAGGTGCTGCTGCTCGGGGTGTTCGCGTTTTTCGGGGCGCACACGCTGCTCTGGTTCCCGCGGTCGTACCGGGCGCGGCGTGAGCGGCGCGCGGCCGCGGCGGCCACAGGGGACACCTCATCATGACCTCCGGCGCCCGTCACATCGTCCGGTTCAAGCCGTATCAGCGGGCGATGCACTTCGTCCTGTTCACCAGCTTTCTCGGCCTGGCGGCGACCGGCCTGCCGTTGATGTTCAGCGACCGCCCATGGGCGGGCACGCTGGCGCGCGGCCTCGGCGGCATCCAGATGGCCGGCGTGCTGCACCGGATCTTCGCGGTGATGCTGCTGGCGCTGTTCGCGGGCCATCTCGCCGAGTTGGCGTGGCGGCTCACGCGGCGCAAGGAGCACGGCCTGCTGTGGGGGCCGACCTCGATGATCCCGCAGCCGCACGACGCGGTGCAGATCTGGCAGCACGTCCTGTGGTTCGTCGGCAAGGCCGCGCGGCCCCACTTCGACCGCTTCACCTACTGGGAGAAGTTCGATTACTGGGCCGTCGTCTGGGGCATGGTCATCATCGGCGGATCGGGACTGTTGCTCTGGTTCCCGGAATTCTTCGCCACGTTTTTCCCGGGCTGGATCTACAACGTGGCACTGATCCTGCACGGTGAAGAAGCCCTTCTGGCGACGGGCTTTATCTTCACGATACATTTCTTCAACAGCCACTTCCGGCCCGAGAAGTTCCCGATGGACATGGTGATGTTCACGGGGCGGGTGACCGAGGAGGAGCTGCGGAGCGAGCGCCCCGCCGAGTACGCGCGGATGGCGAACGACGGCACGCTCGACACGCTGGTGTCACCGCCCGCCCCCGGCTGGCTTTCGCTGGCCGGCCGCGTGGTCGGCGGCGCGGCCGTGGCTCTCGGTCTCGTGTTGCTGGTGTTCATCCTTGTGGGGACGTACTAAATGAGTGAGACCTTGCCGCCTGCCGAGGCGTCGTCGCCGGTTGCTGTGTTGCGGAATCCAACCACGGTGGCCGGCGCGCTGCTGACGACGATTTCGGTGCTCCTGTTCCTCGGCTTCTTCATGGTCGAATTGGCCGGCGTCACGGGCCACGAAAACCCGTATCTCGGCATCATCTTCTTTATCACGCTGCCGACCCTGGCCGTCGTCGGCCTGCTGCTGATCCCGCTCGGCGCCTGGATGGAGCGGCGGCGCCAGCTAAAGGGCCGGCCGCCCAGCCTGCGGCTCTGGCCGCGAATCGATCTCAATCACCCGCAGACGCGCGCGATCCTGTTTGCCATCGCGGCGCTGACGCCGGTCAACATGCTGATCGTCTCGGCCGCCGCCTACAAGGGCGTGGAGGCGATGGACTCGGTGGAGTTCTGCGGCGCGACCTGTCATGAGGTGATGGAGCCGGAGTACGTCGCCTATCAGAACGGTCCGCATGCGCGCGTCAAGTGCGTGTCGTGCCATATCGGCTCGGGTGCCGGCTGGTTTGCCAAGTCGAAGCTGTCGGGCACGCGCCAGGTGTTCGCGGTGCTGTTGAACACGCATAGCCGGCCGATCCCGTCGCCGGTGCACGACCTGCGCCCGGCGCGAGAAACCTGCGCCGAGTGCCACTGGCCAACCCAGTTCCACGGCGACAAGATCGAGACCCGGCACGAGTTCGCCGCCGACGAAGCCAACACCGAGTCGGTGACCACGCTGCGGCTGCGCATCGGCGGCGTCGACGCGACAGGCAAGCCGGGAGGCATCCACTGGCACGTGGCCGAGCAGAACATCGTCGAGTACATCGCCCTCGACCGGGATCGGCAGAAGATCGGCTACGTCAAGCTGACGACCGCCGACGGCGGGACGCGCGAGTACTACAGCGAAGGCGTGACCGAGGCGCAGCTCGCCGCCGGCGAGCGCCGGCGGATGGACTGCGTCGACTGCCACAACCGCCCGAGCCACATTTTCGCGCCGTCGGCCGAGCGCGCGGTCAACGTCGCGATGGCGGCGGGGGCGATCAGCAAGGACCTGCCCTTTGCGAAGCGCGAGGCGGTGGCGGCGCTGACCACGCTTTATCCCGATCGCGCCACCGCCGAACGCGAGATTGCCAATCGGGTGAGCGCGTTCTACCGCGATGGCTACCCCGCGCTGTGGACGTCGCGGCAGGCCGACATCGCCCGCACCGTGCAGGGGGTACAAGCCTTGCACAGCCGTAACGTGTTCCCGGCGATGAAAGTGACATTCGGAACCCACCCGGACAACAAGGGCCACACGGAGTTCCCTGGCTGTTTCCGGTGTCATGACGAGGAGCACAAAACTCGAGATGGCAAGGTGATTTCGCAGGACTGTTCGACGTGTCATGAGGTGTCCTGACGAGGGTACGTCGGAGAAGAAGCGGTGGAAATTCCCCACCGATCGGGAAGATTCAGCACCGGCCCGGTCCGGAGGACTTATATGTCGATCACCAAATATGTCTTCGTCTTAACAGCCGGCCTCTGGGGGGCGGTGTTCGTGACGCGCGGTGTCGCGTCGCCACCCCCGCCGCCGCCACCGGCACCTGTCGTCGTCGAGGCCGCTGCTGCCGAGACGCCCTCGCAGGCGGCGCCCCAGACCCCGCAAGCGGGGTTCATCGGCGCCGAGGCCTGCGCCACCTGCCACGAGGGCTACGACAAGAGCGTCGAAGGGACCAAGCACGGGTTCAAGGCCAACAGCCGCACGCCGATGGCCAAGATGGGCTGCGAGTCGTGCCATGGCCCGGGCGAGGCGCATGCCGGCGACCCGGAGAAGATCAAGCCGATTCAGTTTGACAAGGTCAAGGCGAGCGACGCGAACCGGCAGTGCCAGACCTGCCACAACCGGGGTGAACACGCCCTGTGGGACGGCAGCCAGCACGAGAACCGGAACCTCAAGTGCGTCGACTGCCACAGCGTCCACTCGGCCCAGGGGCCGGTCCTGATGCGGGCCAAGACGCAACAGATCACGTGCGCCCGCTGCCATCAGACCGTCACCAACAAGCAGCAGCGCTTCAATCACATGCCGGTGCGCGAGGGCAAGATGACCTGCGCCTCGTGCCACAACGTGCACGGCTCGGTGAACGTGAAGCTGCTGCGAACGGGCACCACCGTGGACCAGAGCTGCACGAGTTGCCACACCGAGAAGCGCGGGCCCTTCCTGTGGGAGCACGCTCCGGTGGTGGACAGTTGCACGACATGCCACGACTCGCACGGCAGCAATAACGACCGGATGCTCGTCGCCAAGCTGCCGTTCCTCTGCCAGCGGTGTCATGTGACCTCGCGGCATCCTCCAACCGTTTACGAGGGCTTCACCCTGAACAACTCGCAGAACGCCAACAAGATCTACGGCAAGTCCTGCGCGAACTGCCACCAGCAGGTTCACGGGTCGAACCACCCTAACGGCAAGTTCTTCTTGCGGTAACTGGAGGCATGTGATGCGCAACCGAACTCTGACAATCTGTGCGGCACTGCTACTGGCCTCCGCCCACCAGGCGCTGGCGCAGACGCCGCCGACCAAGCCTCTGCCGCCTGCTGGCGTGCCCACCGTTGGCCTGGTGGACTTCGGCTTCCGCGGCGGCAGCACTGACGGAGACGAAGCGCGCTTCGAGCGCTACCGGGACCTGCGCCCGGGGGCGACGACGTTCTTCGAGATGAACAAGGATACGGACAAGTACCGGTTTGGGGCCCGCGCCTCCAACATGGGTTACCGCGACCAGCGCTACGCGGCCGAGTACACCAACGGCAGATTCACGATGAGCGGCCTGTATGACGCCATTCCGCTGAACTACCTCTACGACGCGCCGCTTGTGTGGCAGGGCGACGGCCGCGGCAGGTTCACGCTGGACCTGTCGGCGCGCCAGGCCGTCCAGGGGCCGACCAACCTGCCGGGCGACGGCACGGCAGTGGGGGTACCCTGCGCCCCGGGCCTCGGACCGACCAGCTGCAACGCCACCACCGCGGCGGCGGCCAAGGCCAACCGGTCGATCTACAACCAGTTGCTGCGGCCGGACGACATGGAAGTGCTGCGCAGCATTGCCGGAGTGAAATTCACTTACTCGCCGACGCCGTCGTTTGACATCGACGCGGACTTCTCGTCGACCGGCCGCAATGGCTCGATGCCGTGGGCGGCGTCCTTCGCCTTCAGTAACGCCAACGAGCTGCCGGCGCCGATCGACCACCGTAACAACGAGCTCAAGGCCGGCACCGAATGGGTAAGCGGCAAGGGCATGTTCCGACTGAACTACTGGGGCAGCTTCTTCGAGAACAGCGTGCAGACGCTGACCTGGGACAACCCGATTCGGGCGACGGACTTCAGTAATGGCCTGCTGCCCCCGAGCGGGCCTTATGACCCGAGCGCCTACAGCAACGGCAATGGTCCGGCGCTTGGACAGACCGCCCTGTGGCCGAGCAACACGCTCAACTCGTTTGGCGTCACCGGGATGTACAAGGTGCTGCCCAAAACCACGGTCAACGGCAACGTGCAACTGACCTATATGCGGCAGAACGAGTCGCTGCTGCCGTGGTCGCTCAATTCGTCGGTCAATAACGCTGCCGTCCTGGATGTATTCCACGGCTTGCGCGCCCTTCCCCGGGCCTCGGCACAAGCCGAGGTGAACAGCCTGAACGCGTTGGTCAATTTCAACAGCCGGCCGACGAGCTACCTCACCCTGCAGGCGCGCTACCGCTACAACGAGCACGACAACAACACCCCGCACTTCGACGGCCGCGAGTACGTGCGCTTCGACGGCGTGCCCGAGGAGCTGCGCGACGATCCGTTGACGCCGTTTGTCGAAGGCTTCTCGGAGTACTTCCACATCACGCGGAAGAACTTCGACGCCAACGCCACGTTCGGGTTGCGCGACATGGGCTCGTTGCGCGTGGGGTACGCCAACGAGATGTTCGAACGCGAGGGGCGCGGCTTCAGCGATGTGTCGGAGAACATGTTCCGGGCGGCCTATGACGCCAACCTGTTCAGCCGGGCCACGGTCAGGGCCACTTTCGACGCGGGCAGCCGGCGCGGCGACGGCTACATCCTGAGCGGCATCGACTACGAGTTGGGCCCGGCGGGCACGCAGCCTGGGCTGCGTTACTACGACGAGGCCGATCGCGATCGGACGCGCGCGGCCTTCATCTTCAGCGTCAATCCGGCGCCGATGGTCGACCTGTTCGTGCAGTGGTCCACCACCCGGGACACGTTCCTGGCCGACGAGTCGATTCCCGCCGGCCGCGAGCAGTTCGGCCTGTTGAGCCAGGACGTCGACGCGGTGGTCGCGGGCCTCAACTTGAACCCGAACGACACCGTGCACTTCGGGCTCAGCTGGGGGCGCGATGAGTTCGACGCCTTGCAGAAGTCGCGTAACGCCAGCCCGCCGCCCGACCCGAGCTGGACCGACCCGGCCCGGAATTGGACGCTCGACAACAACGAGGTCGTGAACACGCTGATGACCTCTCTCGACTTGATCGGGCTGGCCGACTCCAAAGCGGACATCCGGTTCAGCTACGAGATGAACGACTCGGATAATGCGTTCACCTATGGCGGCCCGCGCATCGCGGCCCTGCAGGTGGCCAACACCTTCATCCCGCTGCCCAACGTCGTCAACGAGTGGCAGCGCGTCACCGTCGACCTGAAGTACTTCCTGACGTCGAAAGTCGGCGCCGGCATCGGCTACGCCTTCGACAAGCAGAACATCACCGACTTCAACACCATCGATTCCAACGGTCCCGTGGGCTTTGCGGACGCCACGGGCGTCCCGCGGATCGATTGGCTGGGCAGCCTGAGAACCGGCTACGGCAATCGGCCCTACGAGGGGCACCGGGTGTTCGCGCGCCTGCTGTATCGCTTCTAGGAACTAACCAGGGGGCGGCTACCGCAGCCGTCCCCTGAACGGTGTGAGGTTGAGCCGCAAGGCACTGCGGCCGGGGATGCGCGGCTCGCCGCCGAACACGTTGCCAAAGCAAGGAGGGGTTCCATGCGCACTCTCGCCGTTCTCACCCTCTCGGCCGTCCTCGCCGGCTGTGCCCCACCCAAGCCCGTCCGCATCGTGGAGGGCGAAGCCTGCGCGCGCTGCCGACGCCCTATCGACAACCTCCAGGTTACAGCTCAGCAAGTGTCGCCGAACGGCTTCGGCACCAAGTTCAGAACCGTGCACTGCATGGCGACCTGGATCGCCCAGCAGAAGGCGCCGGTCGACGGCCGTTACTGGGTCACCGACTACCAGCGGCGCCGGTGGATTACGGCGGAACGGGCCACCTACGTACGGGTGGTGATCAACCCCAACTCGATGGAGCGCGACTTCATCGCGTTTGCCGACGCGGCCGCCGCCGAGGAAGCGGCGCGGACCAATCAGAGTACGACCGTTCGCTGGGCCGATGTGATCGAGCTTGGACGGACGTCGCCGCTCGGCGGCAGCTGACACCATGCTGAAATGAGTTGTTACGAGGATCTCGCGGCGATCACGACCAGGAGCTTTCACCGGGGACTGTCGTGCGGGGGCTGCCACGGTCCGGCGACGGGCCACGCGGCCGACCCTGGGGCGATGAAGCCGCCCGCGCCGCGCGACCGGAAGTTCTGCCCGGTCTGCCATTTCTACGACCCGTCGCGGCCAACCGGCTTCCCGCAGATCAATCCGACGGCGCACAATCCCCTCAAGCAGTGCATCGCGTGCCACAGTCCGCACGACCCGGCGACCTCCGCAGCAAGGCCAGCCGGCTGGTGCGCTTCGCGCGGATGAACAAGATCCACGTCCTCAAGCCGGCGCTCAACACCGAGCCCAAGGTGTACTACGCCCAACTCGACGGAGAAGTGCGGTGAGCCCCGAAGCGACGGCGCGGTTATGAGCCTGATCGTGCTGCAGGTGCTGATCGGCATGCTGGTGCCGCTGGGCATCCTGATCATCGCCAAGTCGCGGAAGCTGAGCGACGACGGCCGCCGGCTGCTCTACTTCACGGCGGTGATCCTGATCCAGATGGGCATCGAGGGGTTCCTGACCGCCCTCGGCCTGCTGATCCTGCCCTTCGTGGTGCTGGCGGTCCTGATCAAACTGCTGCCGACGCGGCCGCTCGCCGGGGAGGCGCACTCGCCCGCGTGAGCACCGGCGATCAGCCGGGCAGCCGCCGCAGCCGCGGCACCAGCACCAGCGCGGCGCCGTAGCAGGCCAGCGCCGCGAACAGGGTCGAGGCCTGCGAGTGGCGAAGGTCGATCAACACCAGCTTGACGCCGGCCGCCGCGAGTAGCGGATACGCGAGGTGGCCCAGGACCGAGAAGCGTCCGGTGCGCGACACCCCCGCGCACCCGAGCGCGAGCCCCGACAGGGTGGCGGTTCGGATCGTGGTCACGACGTCGGCGCTCACCGGCAGCGACAGGGCGCCGGCCGCGGCGGCCAGCGCCGGCGCGACCAGGCCACCGATCCCGCCCACCGCGACCACGCCGAGGGCCAGGCCGGGCGCGTCGGCCGCCGACAGCGCGAGGCCGCGGCTGGCGGTCAGCCGGCTCCCACACAGGGCAAGCACCACCGCCAACACCACCAGCGCGGGCCACTGCGCCAGGTCCACGGACGCCGCGGCGCCCATGAACAGCGCCAGGCCCAGGTTCACGAGGCCGGCGTCTTCGGAGGCGGCCACCAGGGCAATCGCCGTGTGCGCGCCAAGGGTGGCCCGCGACGACCGCGACCACGCCGCCGCCAGCGCGATGCCCACGCCGGTCAGGGCCAGCGATCGGGCCGCGTCGTGGAGGGCCGTCCACGTCCCCGCCATCGTGAAGATCAGCGCCAGCGAACTGTAGAAGTAGAAATTGAGCGCGCCGGGCGCCTGGCGCGCCAGGAACTGGAAGGACACGGCATACGCGGCCGCACCCAGGCCGACAATGGCGCCGCCGAGCAGCAGGTCGTTCCCTTCGACGGTGTGCCCAACGGCAATCATGCCCCCGAGGCCGACGGCAAGCACCAGCACCGTCTGCACGAACTCGAACACGATCACCTGGCGGCCGCGCACCAGCGTGCGGACGGCGATCGAACCCAGATAGGCCAGCAGCAGGAACAGCTGGCTCGCCCACGCCAGCGAGGCGGAATCGACCGGCGGCTGCGTCATGGCGCGAACGGTGACGCCCAGCACGGCGAGGCACGCCAGTGCCCCGGCCGGCCAGCGCAAGCCGCGCCACTCACGCAGGTAACCCAGCCACAACGTGGCGACGCCAAGGCTCGTGAAGAAGAACGCGACGGGCGCCAGCGTGCCGGTCCGCGCCATCAGCGTCAGCCCGGTCGCGAGTGCGCCCGCGGTGGTCAGCCACGCGAGGACCGAAGTCCGGCCGTAGTTGGCGCAGAGCAGCGCACAGGCGGTGAAGAGGCCGAGGGCCACGGCGGCACTCACCGGCGTGAACAGCCCGAACTTGAGCGCCGCTTCGACGATCAGCGGGAAGCCGATGATGAGCGCGGTCCCGCCATCGAAAATTGCGCGCAAGCGGTGGCCGGCGGCGGCCGAGCGCGTGGAGGTGGCCAGCCAGGCCAAGGCATACAGGAGGCCCACCGCCACGCCCGCGGCCGGCGGCCAGGTGCCGGCCTCGGTGAGGGCGCGCAGCAGGAAGGCGCCGCCGAGGATGATGAGCGATCGCCCGAGGTTCGTGAGACCGCCCAGCAGGTCGAACGCGGGGCGTGGCGCCGGCCGAGCGGCTTGGGCGAACCCGCCCGCCGCGGCCGGCGGCGCGGCGCCCTCGATGACGGCCAGGCGGGCTTCGACCTCCGCCAGGCGGCGGGTCAGGACCGCAATTTGATCGTCGATCGAACCCGTCGGAGGCGGCATCTTCATACCCTCCCGGGACAAGCTACGCTGTATACTCTACCTCAGCGGTTCGCGGCCCGCCGGTCGCTCGTAACGCGACCACTCTCGCCGCATCGGGGGCACCACCATGTCGTCCCAGGACGCGCCCAACCCACCGCGGCGAGCGTTTCTCGACGCACTGCTTGGTCTGGGCTTTGCCTCCTCGATCATCTCCGTCCTCTATCCCGTCTGGCGCTACGTCATTCCACCGGCCTCGGCCGAGCCGGCCACCGACAGCGTGGTCGCCGGCAAAATCACCGAGTTCAAGCCCAACACCGGCGCGGTCCTGAAGTTCGGCACCAAGCCCGCCCTGCTGGTGCGCACGAGCGATGGCCAGTTCAAGGCCTACAGCGCCGTGTGCACGCATCTGGATTGCACGGTCCAATACAAGTCGGACACGTCGCAGATCTGGTGCCCGTGCCACAACGGGATCTACGATCTGTCGGGCGCCGTCGTGTCGGGCCCGCCGCCGCGGCCGCTCGAAAACTTCCAGGTGAACCTGCGCGGCGAACCCGGGCAGGAAGACGTCGTCATTTCGCGTACGTGATACGCGGGAAAGTGGAGCCGTGACCCAGCGGGTGTTTGCGTGGCTCGACGAACGGCTCGACCTGAGCGCGCTGCGCGCCTTCGTCGCCGGGAAGACGGTGCCGAAACACCGGCATAGTGTCTGGTATTACATGGGCGGCATCACGCTGTTCCTGGTCGGCGTGCAAGTGGCCACCGGCATCCTGTTGCTCCTGTATTACCGGCCGAGCGCCGGCGAGGCCTACGAGAGCGTGCAGTTCATCGTCAGCCAGGTGCAGTTCGGCTGGTTGATCCGCAATATCCACGCCTGGTCGGCCAACCTGCTCATCCTGATGGCGTTCGTGCACCTGTTCAGCACGTTCTTCCTGCGCGCCTACCGCAAGCCGCGCGAGCTGACCTGGGTCAGCGGAGTCCTGTTACTTTTCATCATGCTGGCCTTCGGCTTCAGCGGCTACCTGCTGCCCTGGAACGAGCTGGCGTTTTTCGCCACCAAGGTGGGCACGGGCAGCGCTGGCGCTGTCCCGGTGGTCGGCGACTTCATCGTTCGCTTCCTGCGCGGCGGAGACGACGTGACCGGCGCGACGCTCACGCGTTTCTATGGCATCCACGTCGCCATTCTTCCCGCCATCACCACCGTGTTGCTCGGGGCGCACCTGTTGTTCATCCAGCGGCAGGGCATGAGCGTGCCCCTGAGCGTGGAGAAGAGGGAACAGGCCGGCGAAAAGACCCCGCAGGAGCCCTTCTTCCCGAACTACGTGCTGCACGACGTGATGTGGTGGTACATCGCGCTCGCGGTGCTCGCCGCACTGTCCCTGTTTCTGCCGTGGGAGTTGGGCACGAAAGCGGATGCGTTTGCCTCGGTGCCCGCGGGCATCCGCCCCGAGTGGTACTTCCTCGCCATGTTCCAGACCTTGAAGCTGATCCCCAGCCACGTGCTGGGACTCGAAGGCGAAATGCTCGGCGTGCTCGGCTTCGGTGCCGCGGCCGGATTGCTGCTGGCGATGCCGTTCCTCGATCGCCACGCCGCAGACGGACGGCCCAGCAAAGTGATCACCGCCGCGGGCATCCTCGCGGTCATCTACCTGGTCGTATTCACCATATATGGCTACCTGGCTGCGTAACCTGATTGGCCCGGCTCACGCCGGACGCTACATTCTGGCCTGTGCTGCGCTGGTGCTGGTGGTGTCGGCGCCGGCCGCGGCCCAGCCCGCGGCGGCCTCGGGATGCGAGACGTGCCACAAGGATCATCCATTGCCGGCGCTCTCCGGGCCGGCCCGCGCGTTCGGTGGGACCGATGTCCACCGCGAACGCGGCTTCACCTGTGTTGATTGCCACGGCGGCAATCCCAGGGAAACCGACAAGGCGCGCGCCAAGGCGCCCGCCACCGGGTTCAAGGGCAAGCCGTCGGGCCAGGCGGTGATTGCCGTCTGCACGCGGTGCCACAGCGACGCCGCGCTGATGCGCAAGTACGCGCCCAGGCAGCGCGTCGACCAGGAAGCGGAATACGCCACCAGCGTGCACGGGCAGCAACTGGCCAGGGGCGACACCAGGGTCGCGACCTGCATCAGTTGCCATGGCGCGCACGGGGTGCGGCTCGTGAGCGACGCCAGGTCGCCGGTCTATCCGGTCAACGTCGCCGCGACCTGCACGCAGTGTCACGCCGACCCGGAACGCATGAAGGGCTACACGCGGCCGGACGGATCGCCGCTGCCCACCGACCAGGGCGCCAAGTACGAGAAGAGCGTGCACCACGCCGCCATGGCGCAGCGCGACGACCTGTCGGCGCCGACCTGCAACGACTGCCACGGCAACCACGGCGCGGCCCCACCGGGCGTCGGCGCGGTGACCAACGTCTGCGGCACCTGCCACGGCGTGTTCGCCACCAAGTTCGCCCTGAGCACCCACAGCCAGATCTTCGACCGCGGCTGCGTCGAGTGCCACAGCAACCACGAGATTGCCAAGCCGACCGACGCGCTGCTCGGTACCGACAAGACCAGCCTGTGCGTGACCTGCCACAGCGAGGGCGACAACGGCTACAAGGCGGCCGCCGACATGCGGGCGGAGATCGAGAAGCTGAAGGCGGCCATCGACCGCTCGCGGGCGCTGGTGGCCACTGCCGAGAACGCCGGCATGGCGATGGGCGAGCAGACCCTGGCGTTGCGGGAGGCCGGCAACCACCTGACGCTCGCCCGGACCGAGATGCACGCGTTCGAGCCGAAGGCGGTTACGACGGTGCTGCAGGCGGGCCTGGACATCACCGCCAAGGTCGACTCCGAAGGCCAGGCCGCCCTGGACGAAGTGTCGTTCCGCAAGAAAGGCCTGGCGGTGTCGCTCGGCGCCATCCTGCTGGTGGTGGTCGCGCTTTCGCTGAAGATTCGCAGCCTCAAGGCCACAGATAAGACACGGTTGGACACGGATTAGGCGCGGGCACGGCGATTGCTTCTCCCTCGCGGGAGCATTCCCGTGACCCTACCCACCGCTGTTTCCATTTCCCGCATCCTCTGTCCCATCGACTTCTCGGAACCGTCGCAGCGGGCGCTGCACCACGCCGCCGCCGTGGCGCGCTGGTACGGCGCGCACCTGCGGGCACTGCACGTCTTCGTGCTGGCGCCGCCGGTCGGCATGCTGCCGCCGCTGACCAGCCCGCCCCTGGAATTCACGCTGGCGCCGGGCGATCGCGAGAAAATTACCGCCCATATGCGCCAGGTGGCGCTCGCGGCGGGGGTTGTGGCCTCGGCCGAGATGGTGGTCGCCGAGTCGCCCAACGTGACCGGGGAGATTCTCGACCAGGCGCTGGCGTGGCCGGCCGACCTGATCGTGATGGGCAATCACGGGCACGGCGGGCTGACGCGGCTGGTGCTGGGATCGGTCGCCGAACGGATGCTCAGGCTGGCGCGCTGCCCCGTGCTGGTCGTGCCGCACAGCACGGACCACGCGGTCCCGCCCGGCAACGTCGAGTTCGACCGCATCCTGTGCGCGGTGGACTTCTCCGAAAGCTCGCGCGAGGCCCTCGGCTACGCGTTGTCGCTCGGCGCCAAGGCCGGCGCCCACGTCACCATCCTGAACGCCATCGAGATGCCGCCCGAGCTGCGCGAGCCGCCCACCTCGTACGACTACGACGTCGAGGCGGTGCGGGCCCGGGCCGAGGAATCGCAGTTGGTCCGCCTCGAGGCGCTGATCCCGTTCGCGGTGCGCGACTACTGCACCGTGGAGACAACGGTGGTCGAAGGCAAGGCGTCGCGCGAGGTGCTGCGCATGGCCGCGGCCAAGAAGGTCGACCTGATCGTGATGGGCGTGCAGGGGCGCAATGCGTTGAGCCGCGCGGTCTTTGGCTCGAACGCCCAGGACGCGATCCGCCACGCGACCTGTCCGGTGCTGATCGTGCACCCCCGGCAGCCGTAGGCGGTAAATTTCAGCACCCCTCCCCTGAAAAAGCCCCCGCCGGCGGTTCGCCGGCGGCGGGGGAAGCGCGGTTTTCGGCCAATTTTGGCCCCCCGCCGGGCACGTGGATTGCTGTCTCTCCAGGGGTGCCTCCCCGCCATTCCGGCGGAGCACTTACCGGAGGTGTAAGTCATGTTCCGTAACAAAGACACTGCCCTGGTCCGCACCGAACGCGACCCCTTTGACCTGCTTCGCCAGATGACCACCGATTTCGACCGGATGTTCAACGCGGGCGCATGGCCGTCGTTCCGGTTGCCGGTGCGGCAGAGCCAGCGCCTCGCCGAGGCTGCCGCGTGGAACCCGCAAATCGACGTGTTCGAGAAAGACAACCGCCTGATCACGAAGGTCGACCTTCCCGGCCTGAAGAAAGACGACGTCAAGGTCGAAGTGACCGACGGCCAGCTCGCCATTTCAGGCGAACGCAAGACCGAAACCGAAGAGAAGAAGAACGACTTCTATCGCTGCGAGCGTGAGTACGGCAGCTTCTACCGCGCCGTGCCGCTGCCCGAGGGCGTGAAGGTCGAGGACGTCAAGGCGAGCTTCGCCGATGGCGTGCTCGAGGTCAGCGTGCCGATGCCCGCCAAGGCCGCCGCCCCCGCCGCCCGCAAGGTCGAGATCCAGGACGGCAGCGCCAAGGCCAGCAAGGCCGCCTAGCGGGGTGAGCGCCGTGGCATACAAACACTTGCTCTTCCGTTCCGACGCGCGGGAAAAGGTGTTGCGCGGGGCGACCGCGATTGCCGACACCGTCCGCGTCACGCTTGGACCCAAGTCCAAGTGCGTCCTGATCGAAAAGAAGTGGGGCAAGCCGTTGGTGTGCAACGACGGGGTCACGATCGCGCGGGAGTTCTCGCTGAAGGATCCCGAAGAGAACATGGGGGCGCAGATGCTGCGCGGCGCCGCCGAGCGCACCGGCGACGCCGTCGGCGACGGCACCACGACCTCCACTATCCTCGCGCATGCCATCGTCGCCGATGGCATGCGCAACATCGCCGCCGGCGCCGGCGCCATCGACATCAAGCGCGGCCTCGACCGCGCCGCGCGGGTGGCGATCGAGGCGTTGCGCGGCCAGTCGCGGCCGGTCGGCACCGAGCGCGAGAAGCAGCAGGTGGCGACCATCTCGGCGCACAACGATCCGGCCATCGGCGAAATGGTGGCCCGGGCGATCGAGAAGGTGGGCGCCGAGGGCGCGGTCACCGTGGAGGAGGCCAAGGGCACCGAGACGGTGATGGACGTGGTCGAAGGCCTGCAGTTCGATCGCGGCTACCTGTCGGCGTACTTCGTCACCGACGCCGAGAAGATGGAGGCGATCCTCGACGAGCCCGTGATCCTGGTGGTCGACGGCAAGATCGGCAACCTGAAGGAACTGCTGCCGCTGCTCGAGCAGATCGCCAAGCGCGGTACGCCGCTGCTGGTGATCGCCGAAGACGTGGACGGCGACGCGCTGGCCACGCTGGTCGTCAACCGGCTGCGCGGCGTGCTGGCCAACGTCGCGGTCAAGGCGCCGGGCTTTGGCGATCGCCGCAAGGCCATGCTGCAGGAC
>CAYGMD010000001.1:73957-103900 GCA_964350785.1 uncultured Acidobacterium sp.
GGGCTGTGCGGTCTGGCGACACCGGAATCCCACGGCGGAACGGGGCGCGACATCGCCACGCTGACGGGCGGGCAACTGGTGACGCCCGAACTGGGCCTGCGCCTGGAGAACGTGACCCTCGACCACGTCGGCCGCGCCACCCGGGTCGTCGTCGATCGCGAGCACACGACCATCATCGGCGGCAAGGGCGACAAGGCGGCGATCGCGGGCCGCTGCCAGGAACTGCGCCGCCAGATCGCCGACACGACGTCCGACTACGACCGCGAGAAGCTCGAGGAACGGCTCGCGAAACTGGCCGGCGGCGTCGCCGTGATCCGCGTCGGCGCGCCCTCGGAGGCCGAGATGAAGAGCCGGCGCGAGGCGTTCGACGACGCGATTCACGCGACGCGGGCGGCCATTGCCGAGGGCATCGTGCCGGGCGCGGGCCTGGCGCTGCTGCGCTCGATGGCCGCGGTCGAGGCCGAGATGGCGCGCGCCGCCGGCGACGAGCGCGCCGGCGTGTTGATCCTGCACCAGGCGCTGGAAGTGCCGGCCCGCCAGATTGCCGCCAACTCGGGCGTGGACGGCGGCGTGGTGGTCGATCGCATGAAGACGGGAACCGGGAACTTCGGCTTCGACGCGGCGACCGGCGCGTACGTCGACCTGGTCGAGGCCGGCATCATCGACCCGACCAAGGTCGTGCGCCTCGCGCTTGAAAACGCCGTCTCGGCGGCCGGCGTGCTGCTGCTGACCGACGCGACGATGACCGAGATCCCCGAGACCAAGCCCGAGCCCGCCCCGGCGCTCGAGGGGTAGCCGCACATGCGCTGGCTGGCCTTCGCCGAGGCGCGGCACACGAACAGCCCGCGCACCTGCCATAATTGAAGGCGTGAGGCAACGGATGAGACGGACATTGTGGCACGTGGCTCTGCTCGCGAATCTTGCCGTGCCACTCGCCGCCACCCGGCAGGCGCCCGTCCAGGCGCCCGACTTCAAGGTCGAGATCTGGGGTGATGCGCTCACGGATTTCAGCGCGCGGCTGTCGGCCTACGCCGCGCTGCGCGAGACGCTGCAGCAGGGCCTGCCGCCGCTGGCGGTCACGGCGAAGCCGGAGGAGATCCTGATCGCCGAAGAGGCCCTCGCCGCCCGCATTCGCCAGGCCAGGGCCGGCGCGAAACGGGGCGACATCTTCTCGTCGAAGATTCGCAGCGCCTTCCGCCGGGCGCTCGCCGGCGTCATGACACCCGGCATGTGCGAAGCGATTCGCGACGACAATCCCGGCGAGTTCTCGTACGCCGTCAACGGCACCTACCCCAAGCGGCAACCGCATTCCACGGTACCGCCGACCATCCTCGGGGTCCTGCCGCGCCTGCCCGACGACGTGATGTACCGCTTTCTGGATCGCGACCTGATCCTGCACGACACGCGGGCGAACGTGATCCTCGATCGCATCGACGATGCGACCAAGTGCCGGCTCCCGCCCGGCTAATCTTAGGGCGTGTCACCCTGCCGGCGCACTTCGACGAGGGCGCCGTCGCTGACGCGGTCGCTCGGGTGCACCACCACCGGCCGGCCGGCGTCGAGACCCGACCGGATCTCTGCCTCCTCGCTGTTCCGCTGGCCGACCACGACCGCGACCTTCTTGATGTGGCCGCCGTCGACCGTGAACACCGCCCACGTGCCGCCCTCGCGCACCAGCGCGCTGGTGGGCACCTTCACCACGTCGGCCGCCTCCCAGATGACAATGCGCACCTCGACGCGGTAGCCGTCGCCGAGCGCCGCCCAGGCGTCGGCCGGGTCGTTGAAGTCCATCACCACGTTGACGCGCTGCTCTTCGACCCCGAGCGCCGAGATCTTGGTGAACCCTGACGGCTCGACACGGCGCACCGTGGCCGCCAGCGCGCGGTCGCCGCCCCACTGCTCGACCCTGACCTTGGCGCCCGGCTTCACCCGCACGGCGTCGGTCGACAGCAGGTCCGACACGATTTCCAGGTCGGTCACGGGGTTGCCGATCTCGATTAGCGGTTCCCCGGCCATCACCGCGCTCTCGCTCTCGCGCACCCGTTTCAGCACCACGCCGTCCACCGGCGCGGTCAGGGTCAACACGCGGCCGCCCGCGTTCAGGGTCGGCGGCATCAGCCGCGCGCTCGCCTGGTCGAACTGGGAGCGGGCGGCCGCCACGGCGAACTCGGCCGAGCGCATGCCTTCCTCGGTAACCCGCGCGTTCGATTCGGCAGCGTCCACCGCCTGGCTCGTCGTCAACTGCGAGGCCGCCAACTCGCGCTGGCGCCGCAGGTCGGACCGCGCCAGTTCCCCCGCGGCGGTCGCCCGCCGCAGCTCGGCCTCGGCGCGCCCGAGGGCCGCGCGCGCGGTGGCGACGGCCGCCTCGGCTTCGGCGCGCGTGCGCTCGTCGATCAGGGCCGGCGCTTCGGCCCGCAGCCGCGCGACCACGGTGCGGCCGCGCACCACCGGGTCACCAGGCTCGAGTTCGAGGCGCAGCACCCGGCCGCTGAGCGGCGCCGAGACGAGGTAGCGATGGCGGACGCGGGTCTCGCCCTCGTCATCCACGGTCACGGCCAGCGGCCCGCGGGTACTCGTCATGACGTCGACCGGCACCGGTGACGGCCACAGCGCGACCGCCACGACCGCGGCCACCAGCAGCAGCACGAAGATCCAACGTCGATACCGGGTGATGACGCGCATGGCCTACTCCCTGGACTTCAGGACCGCCACGAGATCGAGGTGGTCCAGGCGGCGTCTCACGGCCAGGGCCGACAGGACCGCCGCGCTGATGATGGTCAGCCACCCCCACGCGATCGTGGCCGGGGTGACGATGAACGGAATGCGGTACACCTCGTTCTGAAAGATCGTCATGATGAACAGGCCAAGCCCGTATCCGATCAGCGTTCCGCAGGGGAGCGCCAGAACGGTCAGAATGGCAAGCTCGCCGAGCAGGAGTGACGAGATTTCGCCGCGGGTGAAGCCGAGCACCCGCAGGCTGGCCAGCTCGCGTTCGCGTTCCGACAGCGAGATGCGGGCCGCGTTGTAGACCACGCCCATGGCGATGATGGCCGCAAAGATCACGTTAATCCCGATGGTCAGGTTCATGTTCTGCGCCATCACGTCCCGGAAGTTGCGCAGCGCCGCCTCGCGAATGGCCACGCCGGCGACCGCCGGGGTCAGCTTCAGTTTGGCGTAGAGCGAGTCGATCGCGGCCGGGTCGGTCTGCAGGTAAGCGCCCGACACCGTGCGGCCCTCGCGCATCACGCGGCCGAGCGCGGCGATGTCGATGTACGCCTGCAGCCCCATGATGTCGTCGATCACGCCCGCCACGCGCACCTGCCGCACCGGCCGCCGGCCTTCGAGCACTTCGACCTGCACCAGGTCGCCAGGGGCGACATCCAGCACGACGCCCAGCATGCGTGACAGCACCAGGCCTTCGGGCGGCAGCGGCCGCGGCCGGCCTTGCTGGTCGATCACCCGGTTCAGGTCCGGGTCGGGCTCCAGTCCCGTCAGCGCCAGCGTCCGCGAGCGCGCGCCGACCCGCAGGCGCGCCGGGACCGCGCGCATCGGCTCCACCGACATGACGCCTGGCAGCGCCGCCATGCTGTGCATGGCGGCCGAGGATCTCGGCTCGACGAAGGTCACCGTGACGTCCTGCCGCATGCCGTCGTTGAACTGCCGCGCGATCAGCACCTCCATCGCGTCGATGAAACCGAAGCCGATCAGCAGGATTGCGCCGCCGAAGGCAATGCCCACCACCGACGCCAGCGCGCGCAGCGGTTGACGCTCGAGGTTGCGCAGTACCATGCGCGCGCCCTGGCCGAGCGCGCGCTGAATCCGTGGCGTCTCGATCATGCTGGCGCGATAGCGGGCTGGAGACTCGGGCCGCATGGCCTCGGCCGGCGGCAGGCGAACCGCGCGCCGGACCGCCGAGATCGCGCCGATGCCGGCCGAGACAAACGCCAGCGCGATCGCACTGAGCGCGACCGTCCCCGACAGCCGGTAGTCGAGTGCGGGGAACCGGAAATACCTGTTGTACAGCTGGATCATCTCCGAGCCCAGCCCCGCCCCGATGGCAACGCCGGCCAGGGCGCCGAGCGACGCGATGACGAGCGCCCACTTGAAGTAGTGCCATCCCAGCTGCGCGTTCGAATAGCCGAGCGCCTTGAGCGCCGCCAGCTGCGGCCGCTGCAGCGCCAGCGCCCGCGCCAGCGCCACGTTGAGAACGAATGCGGCCACGGCCAGGAAGATCGCCGGGATGATGAACCCGAACGTGCTGAGCTGCACCAGCTCGTTGTCCAGGGTCCACGCCGACTGCTGCAGCCGCCGCGGCAGTGCGCCGCGGCCGCCAAACGGTTCGATGATCCGATCCAGATCGGCAATCGCCTCCTCCACCGGGAAGCCGGGCATCACCTTGAGGCTGACGTCGTTGAAACCGCCTTCCATGTCGAACGCGCTCGCCAGCGCGCGGCGCTCCATCCACAGCAGCGCGAAGCGCCGGTTGTCGGGAATCATCTCGCCGGGGCGGATGCTGAATACGTACTCTGGCGAGAGGGCCACGCCGACGACGGTCAGCCGGCGGCGGCGGCCGTTGATGATGGCGGTGATCGGGTCACCGAGCGTCATGCGATTGGCTTCGGTGAAGACCTCGCTCGCCAGCACTTCGTCGGGCCGGCCGGGCTCGGGCCAGCGGCCCGCGCGCAGGAACACGTCGTTCAGCAGCGGCCGCCCGCGTGACGGCACCGAGATCAGGCGGCCGGTGGCCGGCTCCCGCAGGCCGGGCACGTCCAGCGTAACGTCGGCAACCACGCGCGTGTCGACCAGCGACACCCCGGGAATGGCGCGCAAATCCGCCTCGAGGCTCAACGGCGCCCGCTTGAGCATGGCGAACACGTCCGCGAACCGTTGCCGCTCGTAGTAGGTGTCCACGGTCCGCTGCAGCGAATCGAAGTTCGAGAGATACGTGACGAACATCACGACGCCGGCCGCCATCACCGCGCCGATGGCCAGGGCCTGGCTGCGCATCTCCCAGAGGTCGCGCAGCAGCTTGCGGTCGAGGGCGGCGATCGGCAGGCGGCCTACCATTGGATCTCTCGCGCCGTGCGGCGCGTCTCGTTATGGCTGACGCCCGCAATGTTGCCGTCGGCGAGCCGCACCACCCGGTGCGCCATGCCGGCGATGGCGGCGTTGTGCGTGATGACCACGGTCGCGGTGCCCAACTCGCGATTGACGCGCTCGATCGCCTCGAGCACCACGACGCCGGTGGTGATGTCGAGCGCCCCGGTCGGTTCGTCGCACAACAGCACGTCGGGCCGCTTGGCAATGGCGCGCGCGATGGCGACCCGCTGCTGCTCGCCGCCCGACAGCTGCGCCGGAAAATGATCGAGGCGGTGTTCGAGCCCGACCAGCGCCAGCGCCGCTTCGGGCGTCATCGGGTGATCGGTGATCTCGGTCACGAGCGCGACGTTTTCGCGCGCGGTGAGGCTGGGAATCAGGTTGTAGAACTGGAACACGAAGCCGACGTGCTCGCGGCGATACTCGGTCAGCGCCGCCTCGCCGGCGGCCGTCAGGTCATGGTCCTTGTAGACGACATGGCCGGCGGTTGGAATGTCGAGGCCGCCGAGAATATTGAGCAGCGTCGACTTGCCGCTGCCCGAGGGACCGAGCAAGACGACGAACTCGGCGGCGAAGAGATCGAAGTCCACCCCGCGCAACGCATGCACCTCGATCTCGCCCATCGGGTAGACCTTGGTGATGCCGCGCGCGGTGAAGACCGGGGCGGTCACGGCTTCTTCGGATGCGTGTGCCCCTGCGATTCCCCGGGGCCCACGAACACCGTGCCCATTAAGCCGCCGTCGGCGTGGTCCAGGATGTGGCAGTGGAACATCCACTCGCCGGGGCGTTCGTCGAACGTGACCAGCAGGCGGGCCGTGGTCTTCATGGGGATGTCGACTGTGTCCTTCCACGCCAGCGGCCTCACCGGCTGCCCCTTCTCGTCGATGACCTGGAAGAAGAAGCCGTGCAGGTGGAACGGGTGGTCCCAGTCGCTGTCGTTCTTCACAATCCACAGTTGCGTCTCGCCCAGGCTGGCGATGAAGGGCTTGGCCTTCCAGAACGGCACGCCGTTGACGCGGAACTCCGACTTGCCGTTCTCCATCGGCGGCAGCGTCAGCACCACGTCGACGGGGGTGGCGCCCTGCACCACCGGCACCGGCAGGTTGCGGCTCACGCGCACCGGCGGCGCGGTCACGGCGGGCTCCTTGGTGAACTCGATCGTCAGCACGTCCTCGACACCGCGGTACTGCACGCTGCCGTAGCCGCGGTTGTAGAGCATGGCCCGCAAGGTCAGCGGTGCGGCGGCCGTGCCCGTGGGTGCCACGATCACGTCCACGCGCTCGCCGGGCGTGACCAGCAGGATGTCGCTCGTCACCGGCCGTTCCTGAAGCCCGCCGTCAACGCCGATCACCGTGAAGGCCTGGCCCTCGAGATCGAGATAGAAGAAGCGGCTCTTCGCGGCGTTGACGATGCGCCAGCGCTGGGGGGCGCCGGGCCTCGCCCGCAGCACGGGATGGGTGCGGCCGTTCACCAGCACGTAATCGCCTTCGCGGCCGAACACCATGCCGGCCGACCCGCCGCTGTCGGCGGGTTCGAGCTTGCCCTTCGCGTCGAAGCCGATGTCGCTCAACACGATCGTGACCTGGTCGGCGACGCCCACGCCGTCGTCGGGATCCTCGACGAGCAAGGCGCCGTAGAGGCCGAAGCCGACCTGCGCCGCCGACATCACGTGCGGGTGATACCAGTAGAGGCCCGCGTCGCGCACCACGAAGTCGTAGGTGAACGACTCGCCTTTCTTGACCTCCGGCTGCGAGATGCCGGGGACGCCGTCCATCTCAATCGGCACGCGCACGCCGTGCCAGTGCACGGTGGTCGGCTCCTCCAGCTCGTTCTTGAAGTGCACGATCAGCCGGTCGCCAACGCGGGTCTTGACCAGCGGCCCGGGCAACCCGCCGTCGTAGGTCCAGGCCTGCACGCGCGTGCCCGGCGCCACCTCGACCTCGGCCAGCCGGGCCGTGAGGTTGATCTCCACGATCTTGGGGTCGGGATTGGTGTCGGCGGCTTCCCTGAGCTTGAGGCCGGCATCCCAGCCAGCGGGGGCCAGGGATTGGGCCAGGGCCGGAGTGGGCAGCAACAGGCACAGAACGAGCAGGATGAGCGTCGGCATATTTGGTCCAGCTGCAAATTACAGTCCCTCGATAATCGGCGGGAATCGCTGGATTCGTGGCGGAATTCTTCGCCGAAAGCGGGAATATCCCCGCTCGGCGCGGGGATCTCTCGCGCGGCCTGCCCGTGGCGCTGGCATGGTCTGTGCTCCGATATTTGAAGGGAAAAGGTGTCCGATGTTTCCGGACTGGAGTTCACCATGGCCACAATCACGCGATCGACAAGCGGAACCGCGACGCTGTTCGTCAGGCGCTTCATGGGCGCCCTGGTGCTGGATCCGGTGACGTTCGAAGACGTCGAGTCGGACCGAGGGGCCGGGATCCAGTCCGCCCTCGTGGTCGCGCTGGCGTGCCTCGCCGGCGGCTTTGCAGTGGCGGGCAATTCGCAGTTGACGCTCATCTCGTTCGTGGCCGGCGTGGCCGTCACGCTCGGCGCCTGGGTGGTGTGGGCCCTGCTCATCACGACCATCGGCACGTTGGTCCTGCCGGAACCAACCACCAGCAGCCGGCCGGCGGAGTTGCTGCGCACCATGGGGTTTGGGGCGGCGCCAGGTGTGTTCCTGGCCTTTGCCGCCATGCGGGCGGCGGCGCCCTTTGCGGTCGCGCTATCGGCGCTCTGGATGATTGCCGCGACGGTGCTCGCCGTGCGGCAGGCGCTCGACTATCGCAGCCTCGGCAGGGCTATGGTCGTTTGCATCGCCGCCTGGCTGGTCGCGTTCGGGATTGTGGCCGCGACGGGGCTGCTGCTGGCGCGGCCGGTCAGCTAACACACAGATGGCGCAGATGACGCAGATGACACGATGACGCAGATGGCGCGGACACTCGGCCCGCAGCGGCGGGGCGGAATTTCACAACTTGAGGGTTTGGGGTAGCATCACAACATGCGAATCAAATACTTGGCGGCAGCCGTTGCGGGCGTGGTGGTGGCAGGCTTCAGCCTGGTCGCCGCCGAGCAGCAGAAGCCGGCCGCGACCGCGAAGACCGCCACGCCGACCTCGGTCGTGGTCTATAAGTCCCCGACTTGAGGGTGCTGCAGTGCCTGGATGCAACATCTCCAGGCGCAAGGCTTCCAGGTGGAAGCCAACAACGTCAACGACTCGCAGGTGCAGGCCGTCGGCACCCAGGCCGGCATGACCGACGACTTGTCGTCGTGCCATGTGGCGAAGATCGGCGGCTATGCCATCGTCGGCCACGTCCCCGCCGACGCCATCAAGCGGCTGCTCAAAGAGAAGCCGGCGATTGCCGGACTCTCAGCGCCGGGCATGCCCATGGGTTCGCCGGGCATGGAACAAGGCGGGATGAAGGAGCCGTACAACGTGATCGCATTCACGAAGGACGGCAAGAAATACGTCTTCGCGAAGCACTAACAGCGCCTGGAGCGAGTCCGCCACCGTGGCGGGCTTCGCCACGGCGTCTCCCAATCTCACGCTGATTGACTACGCCGGCGCCCAACCGGGCGGCGCCCGCCCGGCGCGCCTGCTTGACATTGGCTGCGGCGCGGGCCGTAACGCCGTGCCGCTGGCAGAGCTCGGGTGGCACGTCTTCGGCACCGATAATTCGCAGCCCATGTTGCGCGCCGCGGCGGCACGCGAAGGTGGTCACCGGCTACACCTGGCCAATGCCGAAATGGCCGCCTTGCCGGTGCAAAGCGCGTCGATTGATTTCATCGTCGCGCACGGCATCTGGAACCTCGCGCGCTCGGGCGCCGGGTTGCGCGCCGCGGTGCGCGAAGCGGCGAGGGTCGCGCGGCCGGGCGCCGGGCTGTTCGTCTTCACGTTCTCGCGCCACACCCTGCCGGCCGATGTGGAGCCCGTGGCCGGCGAGACGTTCGTGTTCACGCAGTTCTCGGGCGCGCCGCAGTGCTTCCTGACCGAGCCGCAACTGGCGGAGGAGCTGCGCGCCGCGGGTTTCGTGCCGGACCCGGCGCTCCCCGTCCGCGAACTCAATCGCCCGGCGCCGGGCCTGGGGACGGGCGGCCCGGTCATTTACGAAGGCGCCTTCCGCCTGGCATGAGGAACCACCAATGACAACGACACCAGGCACCATTCCCGCTTCCGAGGCGCTGCCGCTCGAGGGGCTCATTGCCTTCACCGAGGGCGGCATTGCCAGCCGCGTGCTGGCCAAAAGCGGCGGCGGCAACCTGACGCTGTTTGCGTTCGACCGCGGGCAGGGTCTGAGCGAGCACGCGACCCCGTTCGATGCGCTCGTGATGGTGCTCGCCGGCGAGCTCTCGCTCACCATCGGCGGCACCGCGGTCACCGCGACGCCGGGCACCATCGTGCGCATGCCGGCGAACGTGCCCCACGCGGTTGACGCGACCGTTGCTTCGCGCATGCTGTTGGTGATGCTGCGGGAGCCGAAGCCCGCAGCCCACGCCGCGGAATATCCGTCATCGGGTGTGTGAAACCCCGCACTGCCAGCGCTGATTCAGCCTGTACGGTGTGCAACCGGCCAGAACGCCGGGTGTTTTCGCGGCGGGCGTCAGGCACGGTTTGTGCACTATTGAACTAATCACGTGTCGATCGACACGTTCGTCGGTGGTCAACAGCGCTGATCCTCGTTGTGCTGCTTTGCCCCCCTTGTGACCCGGGCGCGCCAACGTGGTGGCGAAAGGAGTGCCCGATGAAACGTTCACCTTGGCTTGTTTCCACCCTCCAGCTAGGGGTTCTCCTGGCGGTATCGGCTCTGGTTACCGCCACCGGAGTGGCGCAGACACCGCGGCTCCCCTCACCCGAGCAGCACTTCGGCCACCAGATGGGCGCCGACGGCAAGCTCGCCGATTGGCACGGGCTCGTCGCTTACTACCGGTTGCTCGAGAAAGGCACCGACCGGATGAAGGTGGTCGAGCTCGGTGCTTCCACCGAAGGGAAGCCGTTCCTCGCGCTCTTCATCTCGTCGGCGGCCAATCTCGCCAGGCTTGACGCGCTGCGGCAGACCAACGCCCGGCTCGCCGACCCGCGCGGCCTGCCGGAGGCCGACGTGAAGAAGCTCGTCGCCGACGGCCGCGCCGTGGTCGTCCAGAGTTTCGGCTTGCATGCGAGCGAGGTCGCCGCGTCGCAGACCGCGGCGGAGTACCTGTACGAGCGCCTCACGCGCAACGACGAGGACTCGCGGCGCACACTCGACAACGTCGTCGAGATCGTCATCCCGTCCTTCAACCCGGACGGCACGCAGATGATCGCCGACTGGTACCGGAAATACGTCGGGACCGAGTACGAGGCCGCGCCGCTGCCGTGGCTGTATCAGAAGTACGTCGGGCACGACAACAACCGCGACGCGTTCATGCAGAACATGATCGAGTCGCAGCACGCGGCGAAGATCCTGTTTCGTGACTGGATCCCCCAGGCCTACATCGATCATCACCAGATGGGCGGCGGCGGCGCGCGCATCGCCATACCGCCGTATGCGGAACCGGTCCGGCCCGACGCCGACCCGCTGGTGTGGCGCGAGATGAGCTGGTTCGGCGGCCACATGGGCTACAAACTCGAGGAAGCCGGCAAGACCGGGGTCATCGGCGCGGCCATCTACTCGGGGTGGGGCCACATGGGCTTCCACTGGATCACGCCGTTCCACAACATCGCCGGGATGCTGACGGAATCGGCGAGCGCGCGGCTGGCCACGCCGGTCTTCATGCACCGCGACCAGATCCGCGGCGGCGCGCGCGGCCTGCCGGCGTACGAGGCCCAGACGACGATGCCGAGCCTCTGGGAGGGCGGATGGTGGCGGGTTCGCGACATCGTGGAATACCAGAAGATCGCCGCGTGGTCGCTCGTCGACCAGGCGGGTCGCAACCGTGAGACGCTGCTCTGGAACGCCCAGCTGAAAGCCCGGCGCCAGACCGAGCGGGGCGCGGCGGCGGAGGTGAAAGCCTACGTGATCCCCGCCGACCAGCACGACCCGTTGACCATGACCAGGATGATCAACAAACTGCTCGACTCCGGCGTCGAGATTCACCGCGCGCCCCAGGCGTTCACGCACGAAGACCGCGTCTACGGCGAGGGCTCGTACGTGATCTCGATGGCGCAGCCGAAAATGGGCCTGATCCGCTGGATGCTCGGCCGGACCTTCTATCCCGACAACTCCCACACGCGGGATCGGGACGGCAACCCGATCCGGCCCTACGACATGGCCACCGACACCATGACCGAGTTCATGGGCGTTCGCAGCGATCCCGCGGCGACGGCCGTGCGTGCGGAACTGACGAAGCTGGCTGCGCACGTGGTGCCGCTCGCGCAGGTGGCGCGCGGCAGTGCCGGCCACGCGATCGACGGGCGGCTGAACGACGCCTTCCGCGCCGTCAACCTGCTGATGGCAAAGAACGTGGCGGTGCGACGCGTCGACCGGGCCAGCGACAGCCTGCGCGCCGGCGACTTCCTGGTGCCGGCCGGAGCCGATTCCGCCGTGGCGGAGGTCGCCAGGACGACCGGGGTGAGCTTCCGCGCGCTGCCGGCGATGCCGTCGGGCGGCACGCACGACCTTCGGCCGATGCGCGTCGCGCTGTTCCAGCGCTACAACGGCGGCAACATGGACGAAGGGTGGACCCGCTTCCTGCTCGAGCAATTCGCGTTCCCGTACCAATCGATCATGGACGCGGACGTGAAGGCGGGACGGCTCGAGTCCAGCTACGACGTCATCATCCTGCCGTCCGACTCGATCTCCGGCATGACCGGCGAGCCGCCGCCGGCCGGCCAAGGGCGCGAGTCCGGCGGTGGACCGCCGGCGAACACGCCGCCCGAGTATCGCAGCGGCTTCGGGGCCGAGGGCGTCAAGTCGCTCCAGGCATTCGTCCAGCAGGGCGGCACGCTGGTGACCTTGGCACAGGCAGGCGACCTGCCGATCCAGCGCTTCGGCCTCCCGGTGCGCAACGTCGTGGCCGGCCTGCCGTCGAAAGAGTTCTGGTGCCCGGGGTCGACGCTGCACGTGCGCTTCGATAACTCGCACCATCTGGCATACGGGATGCCGCGCCAGGGGCTGGCCACGTTCCTGGCCGGCAGCCAGGCGTATGAGGTCACGTCAACGGACCACAGCCAGGACGTCGACATTCTCGCCTCCTACGTCGAGCGCGACCTCCTGCAAAGCGGCTGGCTCCTCGGCGAGCAGGTCCTCGCCCGCAAGGCGGCGGCGGTGTCGGTGAAGCACGGGCAGGGCCGGGTGGTGCTGCTGGGCTTCCGTCCGCAGCACCGCGCGCAGACGCACGGCACCTTCAAGCTGGTGTTCGACGCGCTCGTGACACCGCCTGCGGCCACCAGAACGCGGATGACGGAGACGGTGCAGCCATGACGGCCACCGTGGGAGGCAGCGCCATGAAGAACGCAATCGGATTACTGATCTGTGTGAGCCTCCTGCTGCCCGGCGCAGCCGCCGGACAGACGGTCGGCGCGACGACCGGTGCGATCAATGGCAAGGTGATGGACGGCACCAACGCCGTGCTGCCGGGCGTGACCGTCACGATCTCGGCTCCGCAGATGCAGGGCACCCAGGCCACCGTCACCAACGAGGAGGGCAACTATCGCTTTCCGGGCATTCCGCCGGGCACCTATCGGATCACCTACGAACTGCCGGGTTTCTCGACCGTAGTCCGGGAACAGATCCGCGTGACGCTGGGCTTTACCGCCACCATCAACGTGGCCCTCCAGATTTCAGGCCTCCAGGAGAACGTCACGGTCTCCGGTGCGTCGCCGGTGGTCGACGTGACGTCCACCAAGACCACGACCAACTACGACTTCAAGGAACTCGCCGCCATCCCGAGCGCGCGTGACATGTGGGCCATCCTGGCCGAGTCACCGGGCATCACGATGACCCGGATCGACGTCGGCGGCAGCGCGGCCGGCACGCAGAGCGGCTATCGCGCCTACGATGCGCAGGGCGGCCAGAACCGCGTGATGATCGACGGGCTCGTGACGACGGAAGGCAGCTCGGCGATCGGGGTCTACGTCGACTACGGGTCCCTCGAGGAGGTGACCGCCGGCATGGCGGGCCATGGCGCCGACATGGGCCAGCCCGGCGTGCAGACGCAAATGATGATCAAGTCCGGTGGCGACGAGATCCACGGCTTGGTCTACGGCGATTACCAGAACTCGAGCCTGCAGGGCACCAACATCACCGACGCGCAGGTGCAGCGCGGCATCCGGGACAAGGAAGTGAATCGAATGAAGGTGTACTACGACGTCAACGCCGACGCGGGCGGGTACATCAAGAAGAACAAGATCTGGTGGTACGGCTCGTTCCGGGAGTTCAACACCGAGGTGAACGAGCCGCGCTTCCCGGTCAAGCCGCACAAGACGGCGCTCCGGCACTTCAGCACCAAGTGGACCTTCTCGCTCCCGGGCAACAACCGGCTGAACAGTTCGATCGTGCGGACGCTGAAGGTCCAGCCGACGCGGCTCGACACCTGGCGCGCCAGCAGCGGCATCAACCCCACCGAGGGATCGACGCAGAGCCAGCGCCACTGGGCATGGGTGTACAAGGCCGAGTGGACCAAGGTGCTGAGCGATGCCGCGTTCGCCGAAGTCCGCGGCGGGCAGTTCGGCTACGACTGGCCGCTCGTCCCCAACGAGCGGGCATCGGGGCCCCGCATCGAGGACATCGGCAACAGTCTCGTCTCGGGCCCCAACCGCGACTGGATGCAGACCCGGCACCGCAACCAGGTGCTCGGCTCGCTCAGCTACTTCAAGGATGGCCTCCTGGGCGATCACAACCTGAAGTTCGGCGGCGAGGTGTTTCACGAGACGTTGTACGAGATCTGGCGGCCGACCGCCTTCGGGAACCTGTCGATTTCCTACCTGCGCAACGGCACGCCGGTGGAAGTGGACCTCTTCGATCCGGGCGAGATCGACGCGAGACTGTGGACCTACTCGTTCTACGCCAATGACATCTGGCGTGTGAACAGCCGGCTCACGCTGACGCCAGGCCTGCGCTTCGACCGGTTCCGTAACTCTCTGCCGGAGCAGGAGCATCCCGCCGGGAGGTTCAGCGCCACGGCCATCACCTTTCCCGAAGTCAGTGATCTCATCAGCTGGAACCTGTTCGGCCCACGCCTCGGCGCCACCTACGACCTGTCGGAGAACGGCCGCACGCTGCTCAAGTTCAACTACGGCCAGTACTGGTGGAATCCGAGCAACGACATCTCCAATCCGGCCAACCCGAACCGCTCGCCGTGGTACCGCCGGTATGCCTGGACGGATCGCAATGCCAACGGCTTCTGGGACGAGGGCGAGCAGGGTACGCTGCTCTTCTCGCAAGGCGGCGTCGCCAGCACCGTCGTCGACCCTGACCTGGAGAATACCTACACGCGCGAGGTGTCGGGGTGGATCGAGCGGGAAGTGGCGGCCAACTTCGGTGTCCGGACCGGGTTCGTCGTGCGCCAGATCCGCAACCAGCGCACGACCTCCAACGCGAACCAACCTGTCGACGCCTTCAACGTGCCGGTCCAGATCCCGGACCCGGGCCCCGATGGCATACGGGGGACGGGCGATGACCGCCCGGCGCTCAGCGGATTCAACCTGAATCCCGCGCTGATCGGGTTGCCGACGCTCAGCGTCGTGGGCAACCAGAAGGATGCCCACGGCGACTACTACACCTGGGAGATCAGCGCCAACCGGCGCATGGCCGGGCGCTGGTCCATGCGAGCCTCGTTCACCCACACCTGGAACTGGGATCACAACAACAGCTACGCAGGCAATTCCATCCGGCAGTACAGCCTGCCGTTCACGCCGAACGATCTCATCAACACCGATCGCGACGACGGTGCCTACGCGTTCACGAACTGGACGGCGAAGGTGATGGCGACGGTCGAGGCGCCGTACGGCATCAGGCTCACGCCGATGATGCGGCACCAGTCCGGCGATCAGATCGGCCGCATCGTGCAGTTCGGCTTCAATTACGGCAGCCGGCCCGTGCTCGTCGAGCCGCTCACCTCGAATCGCCTCGACGACACCACAATCCTGGACATCCGCGCCGAGAAGGTGCTCCGTTGGGGACCGCGAGCTTTCTCAGGGTTCCTGGATGTGTACAACATCACGAACTCGAACAGCGAGTTCCGCCAGATCTGGAGCTCTGGCAGTTCTTTCCTGTTGCCGACGACCATCGTCCCGCCGCGCGTGGTGCGGATCGGCGCGAAGGTGGAATGGTGATCCGAAGGCGAGGAGGCCGTTTAGGGGTGGGTAAACGTTGACGCCTTGGGGATGAGCTGAAAGAACACTTCTTCGGGCGTGTTCCCGTGCCAGTGGTCCGAGAACCTGGCATAGCCGACGACCGCCAGAAAGATCGCCGCCACGCCCAGGGCAATCCGCGGCGCGGTGACCCGGCGGCGGGTCACCAGCGTCCGCATCTCCAGGGCGTCCTTCACGGGGCACACGGTCACGCAGGTCAGGCAGCCGTTGCACTCGGGCGTGCGCACGGTCATCAGCCGGTCCACGGGAATCAGCGAGGGGCAGGCCTTCGCGCACTTGCCGCAATCGATGCATGAGATCGGATCGCGCGTGATGCGCGTCGGGCTCAGCATCGAGACCAGGCCCATCAGCGCGCCGTAGGGGCACAGGTAGCGGCACCAGAAGTTCTTCGTCACCACCGACAGCAGCACCAGGACCAGGCACACCTGGATGGTCAGGCGGCCGGCGTCGCGGAAAAAGTCGAGCATCTTCACGTCGGCGACGAGCCCGTACGGGCTGGAAAGGAACGCCCGAAGCTCCGGGACCGGCATGCTGACCACGGCGTAGGCGAAGAGCGCCAGGAGGATGTACTTCAGGCTGCGCAGCGGCACGTCGGCCCACCGCGGCAGCGCCAGGTTGCGGCCGAACATCTCGCGCCCGCCTTGCCAGAGCCATTCGGAGATCGTGCCGATCGGGCACAGCCAACTGCAGAACGCCTTGCGGAACACCAGCGACATGCCCAGGAACGCCAGCAGCAGGAACAGGCCGGCGGGATGCACCTCGGGCACGCTCGCGGTCAACAGGAGGTACTTCAGGTTCATGAGGGCGGCCACCGGCAGCCAGCCCTCCACGCCCGGCGGACGCGGGACGTACACGGTGGCCCCGGCCGTTTCGAAGTACCGGACCCAGAAATAGAATCGCACGCCAATCCAGAGATTCAGCAGCAGAAACGCGATCTGCACCGCGCGCCGGATCAGTGCCGTCTGTTCAATCGGGCGCTTGTCGTAGGCTCGGGCCATCTCCAGGACCACGATAGCGGGGTCCTGGGACCGGGCGTATGACCCCGGTCATACCTGTAACTAGCGCTGGCACAGCACCTTGCCGCCGACGATGGTGCCGGCCGGCGGCCGGTGACGGGATGCCACCCCATCCATTCCCATGGTGCCCCCCCCCCCAATGGTGTTAATTGATAATCTGATTTGCATATAACACGACTGGCCTGGTAAGCTCGACTCGTGGTCGACCGCCTGCTGCGCCCAACGCTGCTCGGCCTCGCCCGGCGGCATCCCGTGGTGACGATCACCGGTCCCCGCCAATCGGGCAAGAGCACCCTGTGCCGGGACGCCTTTCCGCGCAAGCCTTACGTCTCGCTCGAGCCGCCGGACCAGCGCGACCTGGCGCGGCACGATCCGCGGGCTTTCCTGGCGCGCTTCCCGCGGGGCGCCGTGATCGACGAGGTGCAGCGCGCGCCCGAGCTACTGTCCTATGTGCAGGAGGCGGTCGACCGCGACCCGGCACCCGGGCGGTTCATCCTGACCGGCTCGCAGCAACTGGGACTGATCGAGGCCGTGACCCAGACGCTGGCGGGCCGAACCGCCCTGCTCCAGCTGCTGCCGCTGAACCTGAGCGAGATCCAGCGGTTTCCCAAGGCGCCGGCCGGCTTGTGGACGCTCGTCTGGACCGGCGGCTATCCACGCATCTACGACCGGAAGCTGCCTGCCGACGAGTGGCTGTCGAGCTATGCCTCGACATATGTCGAGCGCGACGTCCGCCAGTTGGTCAACGTCGGCGACCTGCTGGCGTTTCAGACCTTCGTGCGGTTGTGCGCCGGCCGCGTCGGGCAGCTCGTCAACCTGTCGGCGCTGGGCGCCGACGCCGGCATCACTCACATGACCGCGCGCGCCTGGCTGTCGGTGCTCGAAGCGAGCTTCATCGCGTTCCGGCTGCCGCCGCTGCACCGCAACCTCACGAAGCGGCTGGTGAAGACGCCCAAGCTCTATTTCTACGACACCGGCCTGCTCTGCTGGGCGCTGGGTATCCGATCGGCGGACCAGCTCGACACGCATCCGTTGCGGGGTGCCATCTTCGAGTGCTGGGTCGTCGCCGAGATTCTCAAGCACCACACCCACCGCGGCCTCACGCCGCGCCTGTCGTTCTTTCGCGACCAGAAGGGGCACGAGTGCGACCTGGTGCTCGAACAGGGCGATCGGCTCACCGCGGTCGAGATCAAATCGGGGCAGACGGTGGCCGCCGACGTGTTCGCCGCCCTGGCCCGCGTGGTGGATGACCTGCGCGCGGGCCCCGGCGGCCCAGTGCCGGTCGCGCCCCTCGTCGTGCATGCCGGCCGCGACTCGCACCCCCGCACGGGAGCGCATCAACTCTCGTGGCAGGATGTCGACCGCTTCAAGTGGACCGCCACGCGTCCGCACCAGAGGCGATCGACAGCCCGGTGACTCTCGAGGTTTCGCCGGGATCGCATGGGATTCACCCGTGAAGTGGATCATTCGCATTGTCGCCGCGCGCTCGCGCGGTTCGTGTTCGGGTATACCGCGACGCTGGACAGCTTCATGACGGCAGCGCAGAGACGCCTTCGGAGCCCCGCTCCGTCGTAGGTCCCGCCCGGGTGGAATTCGGCCGGAACGGTGCGCTCGTCAGGAGCTGTTTCCGATCGTCGCCCCGCAGAGATCGCGCCCCCACACTCCAACGGTCATCGACAAAGGCCCGGCTGCTGGGCGCCATCGGCCGCCGATTTGAGTTGTGGCGGCAGCGCCACGCCCAGCTCAGCCGCGAACTGCGCGACCAGGTGTACGTGCTGTCGCCTCACTGAGGCCGGGCCGGCTAGCGCCGGTACGCCACCTTTCCGCCGACGATGGTGTAGACAACCGTCGTCGACGGGATCTCGTCCTCGGCCACGGTCATGATGTCTTTCGACAGCACGGTGATGTCGGCGAGCTTGCCCGCCGCCAGCGACCCCTTGAGGGTTTCCTCCTTGGCCGCATACGCGCCGTTCCAGGTGTAGGACTTCAGCGCTTCAGTGCGCGTCATCTTCTGGTCGCCGTAGAACACCGTGCCGTCCTTGGTCTTGCGGGTCACGGTGGCGTGGAAGCTGGCCATCGGGTCGATGCGCTCCACGGGGACGTCGGTGCCGTTGGCGATGATCGCGCCGCTCTTCGTCAGCTTCTGCCACGGATAGGCGCCCTCTTCGGCGCGCCGGGCGCCGAGGCGCGCCGTCACGTACGGCGCGTCCGAGGTCGCGTGAATGCCCTGCATCACGGGAATCACGCCGAGCTGACCGAAACGCGGGATGTCGGCGGCGCTGATGTGCTGCGCGTGCTCGACACGCCAGCGCAGGTCCTTCTGGCCGGGACGCGACTTGAAGGCGCGCTCGTAGACGTTGAGCACCTCGCGATTGGCGCGATCGCCGATCGCGTGCACGCACAGCTGCACGTTGTGCTCGAGGGCGATCTGCGAGGTCTCGGCAATGCTCTCGGGCGAGTTGGTCGGCAGGCCGACGCTCGACGGCGAATCGCTGTATGGCTCGAGCATCCAGGCGCCGCGCGAGCCCAGCGCCCCGTCGGCGGTGACCTTGATGGCGGCGATCGTCAGGTGATGATCGTTCAGGCCGACCGCCCGGTACCGCGCCAGCTTCGCGCGCAGGTTGTCGTTGCTGTCGCGAATCATCACCCACAGCCGGATGCCGAGCTTCCCTTCAGCCGCGACCTCCTGGTAGAGGTCGAGCGTCGAGAAATTCGCGCCGGCGTCGTGAAACGACGTGATGCCCGCTTCGAGCGAGGCCTTGACGGCCAGCTCGATCTGCCGGCGCGCATCGAGATCGCGCTCCGCCGCCGTCTTCTTCGCGCGCCACGCTTCCAGCGCGCGGCCGGCCAGGCCCGACGCGGTTTCGCGCAGCAATCCGATCGGCTGGCCGGCGGGATTCTTCAGGATCTCGCCGCCCGACGGATTCTGCGTCGCCGCCGTGATCCCCGCCGCTGCCATGGCCTTGGCGTTGACGAACGAGGCATGGCCGCTCGCGTGCGTCAGCATCACCGGGTTGTTCGGCGCCACCTTGCTCAACGCGTCGTGATACGGAAAGCCTTCGACGTTGGGCTTCGGCACGCTCGCCCACTTCTCCTGGTGCCAGCCGCGGCCGAGGATCCACTCGCCAGGCTGCGCCGTCTTCGCCGCCGCCGCGACCATCGCCACGATCTCGTCCCAGTCCTTGACGTCCATCAGGTCGAGCGTCATCTTCGACTGGCCCAGGCCCATGAAGTGGCCGTGGCTCTCAATCAGGCCGGGAATCGCCAGTTGGCCGCGCAGGTCGATGACCTGCGTGCCGGCGCCAATGTATTGCCGGATGGCCTCGTTGGTGCCGACGGCGGCGATGCGATCGCCGCGAATGGCGATCGCCTGCGCCTCGGGCATGGCGGCATCGACGGTGACGATCTTGCCGTTCTGCAGCACCAGGGTGGCCGGAGCGGGCTGAGTCTGCCCGGCAAGGACAACGGTCGCCAGGACCAGGACGATGGACAGATGTTTCATGGCAGCTCCGAATCTCGCCCCGGTGAGGGTGCGCTCAAGGGCCATGATAGTTGAATCGCGCGGCCCGCCGTCATCGCGGAGTGCCACAGGCCGCGCGCGCCGGCAATCACCTGCACGGCCGCGTGAACGACGCCGGCGTCGAACTGCGTGCCGGCGCACCGCAGGAGCTCGAGCACGGTGTCGACCGGCGACAGCGCCGATCGATGCGGCTGGTTCAGCCCCGGTCGGCGGAATATGGAATATGACGGCGGTCATACCCTGGGCGGCCAACCTGACCTAGCGTGGCATGCTGAAGGGGGCCCGCCATGAGGCAGCCATTGACACCATTCCGCGCCGCCCTGGGGGCGGTCCTGATCGCGCTTTCGATTTCCGGTCCCGCCCGCGCGCAAGGCACGAAGGACATCGTCGACGTCGCCGTCGCCGCCGGCTCGTTCAAGACGCTGGTCGCCGCCGTCCAGGCCGCCAACCTGGTGGAGGTGCTGAAGCGCCCCGGTCCTCTCACCGTGCTCGCCCCGACCGACGAGGCCTTCGCCAAGATCCCCAAGGCCGATCTGGACGCGCTGATGAAGGACAAGGTCAAGCTGGCCGCGGTGCTGCAGTACCACGTGCTCGTCGGCAACGTCAGCGGCGCCGATCTGAAGATGATGAAGGACTTCGGCACGGCGCAGGGCCAGCGCATCCAGATCTCGAGTGCCGGCCCGGCCCTCAAGATCAACAACGCCGCCGTCGTCAAGGCCGACATCCCGGCCAGCAACGGCGTGATTCACGTGATCGACACGGTGCTCCTGCCTAAGTAGCGGCGCGCCAGTTCCGGCGATCCACGAACGTGCGGGGCTCCCTCACGCGCCCCGCGGGCGCCAGCCGCGCGTCGCGGCGGGCGCTCCACAGCATCAGCGGGCCGGCCAGCCGGTCGATCACCGGCGCCAGCCCGCCGACCTCGCGCTCGACCTGCGCCCGCAGGTCGGCGATCCGGTCGCTCACGATCCGGTTCGACTCGCGCAAATACTTCTCCATCGCCCACAGCGCCGCGCCCCAGCCCGAGCGCAGCTGGGCGGCCTCGCCGCGAACGCGGGCGCGGACCCGCGCGTCCGGGTCGTCGCGGTAGCGGCGCCAGCCGGTGAGCATGCTGGCCGTCAGCCGGAACAGGCTGGGGCCGTTGACCTCGTAATCGCGGCGGAAGGCGCGGTCGAGCATGGCCTTTGACTGGTCGCGCGAGATCGCCGCGTGCTGGAAGTTGAACTTGAACTGCCCGTGAATGTCGGCCAGGTCCACGCCCGGGAGCAGCCGGCCTTCCGACTCGACCTCTCGATAGAGCGGCGTGCCGGGCACCGGCGTGTACAGCATGAACTGGTGAAAGACCGTTTCGTGCGCCACGGCATGGTCGATCACCGCCTCGATGTTGTCGGGCGTGTGGTGCTCGAGGCCGATGATGGTCGAGCCGTGCACGCGGATGCCGTGCGACTGCAGCTCGCGCGCCAGTGCCTGGGTATCGGCGCCCTTGAGTTTCTGGTACTGGCTTCCGGCTGACTCGAGGCCGAGCCAGATCCACTCGATCCCCAGTTCCACCAACTGGCGGACGTCGTACTTGCGGATGGCGTTGGCCGACGAAAACACGTAGAGCGACCACGCCTTGCCGTGCGCCTTCATCAGATCGAGGAGCTCGAGCGCGCGCTTCTTATAGAGGAGGAAATTCTCGTCCATCATGAAGAAGGCCCTGGCGCCGAGGCTGTGCTCCGCCTCGCACATCACGCGGAAGACGTCTTCGCCGCGCTCCAGGAAGGTCACCATCTTTCCCTTGCCGCCGAAGAATTCGGAGGTCGTGCAGAAGTTGCACCCCATCGGGCACCCGACCGACGGAATGATGGTGGCCGCGGCGTTGCCGCCGCCGCGCGGGACCGGCAGGCCCATCAGCCGGAAATCGAACGACGATGGAATCAGCGGGTGATCGATGCGGTGCTCGCCCTCCTCCCCCAGGAACGACCGCAGCCACGCCACGCCCTCGCCCTTGACGATGTGATCGGCATCGATCATCCCCTCGATGCCCGGAATGGCGGTGACGTGCCCGCCGACGATCAGCGTCGACTGCGGGGAATGCTGGCGGACGAGGCGGCACATCTCGCGGATCTTGCCGACGTTGACGATGATGCCGGTGAGCCCGACGACGTCGTAGTCGTGCGACGTCAACTCGCGCACGAAGTGCTCCCGCGTGGGGAAGTCGAGCACCGTGCACGGCGCCGAGATGTTCTGCTGCAGCAGCATCAGGCTCCACGTGCGGTGGAACATTCGCAGCGAGAACGGTCCCTGTTCGCGGGTGACCTGGTTGTGGTACAGCTCCACGGGGTTGATCGCCCGGCTGCCGAACTCATCGTCTTGCGCGAAGGGTTTGAAGACCGACGAGAGCAGAACGCGGGCGCGGGTACCTTTCGGGTGCGGCTGCATGAAGGAGCCTCCTTCCCCGATCATAGGGACCCTCCCGCGCGGTGACTGTAATGCTTCTGTACTAGTTGAGCCCACCGTGCGGAGTATTCCGCACGGCGCGGAAAAACCACCGGTCCCCACTCACCGCGAACCGAAAGCGCCCATCCCTCGAGCCTCGGCCCAGGGCACGGCTCTTGCTGGCCGCTAATCAGACCAAGTCGATTTCCGCGCATTGGGGCGGGCGATATGACACAGGTCATAGCGCCGGCCGGCAAACTCGCACACTCTGCACGAAGAGGGGTTCGATGGGCATTCGTACGGCGTTGCCGGATCTCGCGCACTGGAAGGCCCAGGTCAAGTGCCAGGCCGGCTGTCCGGTCGCCACCGACGCGGGCCGCTACGTCCAGTTGATCGCCGATGGCCGGCCCGAAGAGGCCTTCCTGGTGGCGCGGGCCCCCAACCCCTTTGCCTCGGTCTGCGGCCGCGTCTGCGCGGCGCCCTGCGAAGACGCGTGCCGCCGTGGCGCCATCGACGCGCCGGTGTCCATCCGCGCCCTGAAGCGCCATGTCACCGAGCAGTACGGCGTCGAGTCGATCCGCCCCGACACGCAAACCCACCTGCTGACCCAGGGCATTGCTGAAGGCAATCGTTACAGCGGCCACCTGCCGCTGCCGTTCTTCCGATCCGCGGAGGCGGCAGCCGGGACCCTCCGCGCCGGCAAGCGGCGGGTCGCGGTGATCGGCGCCGGACCGGCCGGCATGGCCGCGGCTCACGACCTGGCCCTGCTCCACTACGACGTCACGGTGTTCGAGGCCGCCGCCGAGCCCGGCGGCATGATGCGCTTCGGCATTCCCGAGTACCGCCTGCCCCGCACGCTGCTGCGCGCCGAAATCGACCGCATCGTCTCCCTCGGTGTCGACCTGCGGCTGAACACGCCGCTGTCGCCGGGCTTCGGGCTGGCGCAGCTTCGCGCGCAGGGCTTTGAGGCCGTGTTCCTGTCGGTGGGTGTCTCGCGCGGCCGCGACCTGCAGGCGCCCGGCGTGGAGCTCGACGGCGTGATCAAGGCCGTCGACTACCTGCTCAACGTGAACCGCGGCTATCGCATGGACCTGGGCCGGCGGGTGGTGGTGATTGGCGGCGGCTTCGTCGCCTTTGACGCGGCCCGCACCGCCTTGCGCGCCGGCCGCGACGACGACAGCGCGGCCGATCACGCGGAGACCGATGCCCGGGTGAAAGAAGCCATGGATTCGGCGAGAGCGGCGATTCGCGGCGGCGCGACCGACGTCACCGTGGTCTCGCTCGAGGACTTCTCGGAAATGCCCGTGCTGCGGACCACGCAGGGCCACGAGGAGTTCGAAGAAGCCAAGCGCGAGGGCGTCCGCTTCATCACGCGCCGCGGCCCCAAGGCGTTCAAGGGGACGTCCCGCCTCGAGGGCATCGCGCTGCGCGCCGTCACCTCGGTGTTCGACGCCAACGGCCGCTTCGCCCCGCAGTTCGTGGACGACGACGTGCTCGACCTCGCGGCCGACGCCTGCATCCTCGCGATTGGCCAGAAGGCCGACCTGTCGTTCCTGGCCGAGGCCGATGCCGTCGACCTGACCCCCGGCGGCACGATCAAGATCGACCCCGTCACGCTGGCCACCTCGGCCCCGGGAGTATTTGCCGGCGGCGACGTGGCCTTCGGCCCGCGCAACCTGATTGAAGCGGTCGCCAACGGCAAGCGCGCGGCCCGCTCGATCCACGAGTTCCTGGCGGGGCAGCACGCCCGCATCGAGTCGCACCTCGAGGTTGAGGCGCTCGTCACGTCGCGCTACCGGATGATAGCGGGCTTCGAGCACTTCGACCGCGAGGCGCCGCCCACGCTCGACGTCGGCCGCCGTACCGGCATCACCGAAGTCGAAACCGGCTACGACGCCGCCGCCGCGCGCACCCAGGCGGCGCGCTGCCTGGTGTGCCACGTGCAGACCATCTACGACCCGGAAAAGTGCGTGTTGTGCAACCGCTGCGTCGACGTCTGCCCGGAGTACTGCCTGTCGTTCGTGCCGCTCGACGCGCTCGACCTGCCGGCCGGCGAGCGCGCCGCCGTGGAAGAGCGGGCGCTGGCGGACGGGTACCCCCTCACGGCCTTGATCAAAGACGACGAGCGCTGCATCCGCTGCGGCCTGTGCGCCATCCGGTGCCCCACCGAAGCCATGACGATGGAGCGCTTCACCATCACCGAACGTTGGAACGGGAGTACGGCGTCATGAGCCAGGACAAGAAGCCAACCGATCGACGCGATTTTCTGCTCACGCTGGGCGCCGGCGCCGGCGTGGCGGCCATCACCGTCCAGGCCGCCGCGTCCCTGCGCTCGCTGGTGCCCAACGTGTCGTACGACGCACCGACCACGGTGAAGCTGGGCCCGCCGTCGGACTTTCCCGACGGGCTCAAGTTCCTGCCCGACGAGCGGGTGCTGATCTTCCGCGAGGGCAACACCTTTCACGCGATCTCCGCGGTCTGCACGCACCTCGGATGCACCGTCCGGGCGGAGGCGTTGGCTTCCCCCCAATCCGTCGACGCCGGCGGTGCATCCCTCCGCCTCACCCATCGCTTCCTCTGCCCGTGCCACGGTTCCGAATACAAGGGCGACGGCACCAACGTGGCCGGGCCCGCCCCCAAACCGCTGGCCTGGTACCGCCTGTTGCTGGCGCCCGACGATGGGCAACTCGTGATCGACCTCGCGGATGAAGTGGGCCGCGATTTCCGCCTGACGCTGGGGTGATTGTGATGCGCCTGCCTCCCCTGATTCGCACCAAGCCCGAAGCGCCCAACGTGCACGCCGCGCCGCTGTGGAGCCTGCGCCCGCAGTCGGATCGCGAAGCCGGCGATGCGGTCGTGTCGAACTTCATGCTGCACTGGTTCCCGGCCAAGATCAGCAAGGCGTCGATGGCCTGGAACTACTCGTTCTGGCTGGGCACCATTTCCGGGGCGCTGTTCTTCCTGACCATTCTGTCCGGCCTGCCGCTGTTGTTTCTCTATGTGCCGTCGGTCGAGCGGGCCTACCAGTCGGTCAAGGACATCGAGTTCGTGATCACGTTCGGCTCGTGGATTCGCGCGGTGCACCGGATTTCGGCCCACCTGATGGTGATCGTCGTGGCCCTTCATCTGATGCGGGTCTTCCTCACGGGCGCCTACAAGAACGGCGTCGGGCGCGGCCAGCAACGCGAGATCAACTGGGTGATCGGCGTGGTGATGTTCCTCACCACGCTGTTCCTGTCGTTCACGGGTTACCTGTTGCCGTGGGACCAGCTGGCGTTCTGGGCCGTCACGGTCGGCACCAACATCGCCGCGGCGATTCCCGGGATCGGCGCCGAGGTCCGCGAGCTCCTGATCGGCGGCCGCAACATCGACCAGGCGACGCTGATCCGCTTCTACGTGCTGCACGTCGTGTTGCTGCCGGGGTTGCTGGCGGTGCTGTTCGCGTATCACATGTGGCGCGTGCGCAAGGACGGGGGCCTGGCCCGCGCCGATGTCGAGACCGTGCTGGAGGCGCCGCGGGTCACCGACGCCGTGCCGACCAAGACCTACGCGCTGCTGGGGGTCGCTCGCGGCACGGCGCCGACCGTGACCGCGCGGACGCTCGAGGCGGCCGAGACCACCGTCAACGCGGTGCCGGACCTGACCCGGCGGGCGCTGATCGCGACGCTCGGCACCATTGCCGCCGTCAGCCTCATGGCGGTGTTCATCGCCTCGCCGCTCGAAGAGCCGGCCAACGCGTTGATCACCCCCAACCCGGCCAAGGCGCCGTGGTACTTCCTGTGGCTCCAGGAAATCGTCACCGACACCACCATCCGGATTGGTTCGTTCACGCTGAACGGGGCGTTCGTGGGCGGCGTGATCCTGCCCGGCCTGCTGGTCGGACTCATGACCGTCTGGCCGTGGCTGGATCGTTCGTCGCATCTGGCGGCCGGCGTCTGGCTGCCTCGCGACCGCCGCCGCCAGAACGTGGTGTTCCTGCTGATCGTCCTGTTCGTGCTGGCGCTGACGTTTGTCGGCATGGTGCTGCGCGGGCCGTACTGGAACTTCTACTGGCCGTGGGAGACCTGGCCCGACATTCCAGGGAGGATCTGAGATGGAGAAACGAACCTCATCTCCGTATCCCCGCATCGACCGGCTGGTGCTGGCGATCGTCGGCGTCACCCTCGTCATCGGCACGGGGCTGTTCATGTGGAGCGACCGCGCCCACGACTGGCGCTACTACCAGGCCGAGTTCCGGCAGATGGTGGCCGAAAAGTTCGGCGACGACAAGGCCGGCATCCTGCCGTCGGGCGTGCGGCAGATCTGGGCGGCCGACCTGTCGCGCGCCGACCGCTGCATCACCTGTCACGAGGCGATTTCCTACAAGGGCTTCGAGCAGGCCGAGCATCCCTATCGCACCCACCCGGTCGAGCCGCTGCAGCTGCATCCGGTCGAAGACTACGGCTGCACCTCGTGCCACGGCGGCCAGGGCTGGGCCATCGACACCGCGGCGGCGCACGGCGAGGTGGCGCACTGGGAGGAGCCGCTGCTCAGCCGGACGCTGGGCGAGGAATACACGCTGGCGGGCAACAAGAACGCGCTGATGCAGATGAACTGCAACACCTGCCATCGCTACGACCGCGAGACCAGGGGCGCCGAGGCCATCAACCTGGCCAAGCGGCTGATCAACGAGAAGGGCTGCCGTGCCTGCCACGTGGTGAACGGCTTCGGCGGCACGATTGGCCCCGACCTCACCCACGTCGGCGAGAAGGCGCCGGAGCAGTACGACATGAGCCGGTTGTCGGGGCAGCGCACCGCGTTTGCCTGGCACACGGCGCACTTCAAGGATCCGCGGGCGCTTTCCGAGGGCACCGTGATGCCGAATTTCAACTTCAGCACCGAACAGGCGCAGGCGCTGTCGATGCTGATGCTGTCGTGGCGGCGGCAGGAGATCCCGGCGCAGTTCGTCTCGGGCACGCCGCGCACCGATCCGCGCAGCGCCGAGGAGCTGAAGGCCGAGGAGGCGATGAAGACCGGCCCCGGCGGCTGGTTCGTGCAGACCGGCTGCTTCGTGTGCCACTCCATCTCGGCGCTGGGGGTCCGGAGTCCCGCGCAGATTGGGCCCGACCTGTCGAATGCCGTCGAGGACGTGCAGAGCCGGTTCGGCGTGACGATCGACGCGTTTCTCGCCAATCCGACCGGTACGATGAGCGTGGTGCTGTCGCGCCAGATCATTCTGACACCCGAGCAAAAGCACATGGCAATTCAGAAGCTGCGCGAGGCGTTCGCCGAGTACCAGCGCCAGCGCGGAGCGCCCGCCCCGGCGGTTTCCAAATAAGCAGGAGGCAGTCATATGGAGCGAAAGAATCGTGTGGCATGGTCGCGGGCATCCGCCCTGGTGGTTCTGGCGCTCGTCGCCAGCCAGTGCACACCCAGCCAGCCGGCCGCGACCAGGCGCGGCGGCGGCGGCGGGGTGCAATCGGACGCCGCGGTGGCGGCGCAGAAAACCTATGTCGCGCCGGGCGACCTCGACGAGTACTACCTGTTTGCGTCGGGCGGACACTCGGGGCAGGTCTACGTCTACGGCATCCCGTCGATGCGGCACCTCTCGACCATTCCCGTCTTCACGCCTTACCCGGCCACCGGCTACGGCTTCGATGACGACAGCAAGAAGATGCTGGGCGGCTTGAGCTGGGGCGACGTCCATCATCCGGCCCTGTCGGAAACCAAGGGCGACTACGACGGCCGCTGGCTGTTCATCAACGAGATGAACGGGCGCATCGCGCGCATCGACCTGCGCGACTTCAAGACCAAGCAGATCCTCGGGCCCGTGCCCAACCTGCACGGCAACCACGCCTCGTCGTTTGTCACGCCCAACACCGAGTACGCGATGATGGCGACCCGCTTCTCCCGCCCGGTGCCGAACCGCGTGGTCGGCGTCGACAGGTACGCCACCGAGTACAAAGGCATCATCGCCGGCGTCAAGATTGAGCCGAAGACGGGCGAGATGTCGCTGGCGTGGCAGATCCTGATGCCGCCGTTCGACTACGACCTCGGCGACGCCGGCAAGCTGGCGTCGGACGGCTGGATGTTCTTTACGTCGTACAACACCGAGCGGGCCACCGGCAAGCTCGAGGTCACCGCCTCGCAGCGCGACCAGGACTACATCGCCGCGGTCGACTGGCGGGCCGCCGAGAAGGCGATTGCCGAGGGCAAGGGCGACGTGATCGACGGCGTCAAGGTCCTCGACCCGAAGAAGGTGCCCGGCATCGTCTACCTGATGCCCTGCGGCAAGTCGCCGCACGGCGTCGACGTCAGCCCCGACGGCAAGTGGATCATCGGTTCGGGCAAGCTCCAGGGCGTGACCACGGCGTTCAATTTCGAGAAGCTCCAGACCGCCATTCGCAACAAGGACTTCACGGGCGAGGAGGACGGTATCCCGGTCCTGAAGTATGAGTCGATCAAGGATGCCGAAGTGCCCGTCGGCCTCGGGCCGCTGCACACGCAGTTCGGGCCTGACGGCTGGGCCTACACCTCGCTGTTCGTCGACAGCGCCATCGCCAAGTGGAAGCTGGGCACGTGGGAAGTCGTCGACAAGGCGCCGATGTCGTACTCGATCGGTCACCTGAGCGCCGCCGAAGGCGATACGGTCAGTCCCGACGGCAACTACCTGGTCGGCCTCAACAAGCTGTCGCACGGCCGCCACTTGAGCGTCGGGCCGTCGCAGCCCGAGTCGTCGCAGCTGCTCGACATCACCGAAGAGAAGATGAAGCTGCTCTACGACGCCTTCACCGAGCCCGAGCCGCACTACGCGCAGATCATCAAGGCCGACAAGATCAAGGCGATCGAGGTCTACCCGAAGGAGGAGAACAAGCACCCGATGGCGGTCTGGGACGTCAAGGACGCCGGCGTGACCCGCACGGGCAAGAAGGTGGTGGTCAAGATGGTGGCGGTCCGGTCGACGTTCAGCCCCACGTCGTTTGAAGTGGCCGCCGGCGACGAGGTGACCGTGGCCATCACCAACATCGAGCAGACCACCGACGAGCTGCACGGCTTCGGGCTGCTCGACTACAACATCAACCTCGTGATCGACCCCGGCGAAACCAAGACCGTCACCTTCACCGCGAAGAAGAACGGCGTGTTCGCCTACTACTGCACCAACTTCTGCTCGGCGCTGCACCAGGAGATGCAGGGCTACATGATCGTCAAGTGACCTGATCGAGAAGTTGAAAGTTGAAAGTTGAAAGTTTAGGTGGCCATGATGCAGGCGTTCCTCCAACGCGCGAATCGGTTCTTAGCCTCACCGATCGGCCTCCCGGCGAGAGTCATGCTCCTCGGGGCAGTGGTTCTGCTAGTAGCCACCTATTTTTTCCCGCTCTGGAACCTGACGATGTTCGCTCCGCAGTATCCAGAGGGGCTTCGCCTCGACATCTACTCCTACACGCTCGTCGGCGGCAACCACGGCCAGGACGTGAAGGAAATCAACGTGCTCAACCACTACATCGGCATGCAGGACCTGGTGAACGAATCGTTCACCGAGTTCCAGTGGATGCCGTTCGTGATCGGCGCGCTCGGCTTGCTGGTGCTGCGGGCCGCCGTCCACGGCACGGTGGCCGCGCTCGTCGACGTCACCATGT
>CAYGMD010000002.1:0-69519 GCA_964350785.1 uncultured Acidobacterium sp.
GCGAGGAGCCGCCGCTTTCAATTTTCAACAGCTACTGGGACATCTCCCTGTGACACGCCGCAAGCGCGTGCTGTTTGCCTTGACCGCCGCGGCTCTGGCCGCGGTGATCGCCGGCGGTGCGCTGCTCGCGGTCGATATTTTCCTGCACCGCCGTTACGAGAAGTCGGCCGGCTACAACGTCTGGGGATATCGCGGGCCGTCGGTTGGCCGCAAGCAGGCCGATGAGTTCCGCATCGTCGTGACCGGCGGCAGTTCCGCTTACGGCTACGGCGCGCAGTGGGACGAGGCGATCCCGGCGCGGCTCGAGCAAACCCTGGCGGCGCGGCAGGCATCGCCGGCCGTCCGCGTCGTCAATCTTGGCTACAACAACGAAGGCGCGTATTCGTTCAAGTTCACGTTGAACGACTACCTGTGGCTCGACTACGACCTCGCGATTCTCTACGAGGGCTACAACGATCTGCTGGGTGATTCGTCGCCGCCGAACACGCAGGTGTTTCGCCACGAGTCGCCGGTCTACCGGCTGACCGGGTATCTGCCCATCTTCCCGATCGTGTTTCGCGAGAAGGCGGCGGCGCTGTTGTCGTCGGGCAACGCTGGCGCGGCCTATGCCCAGGACCAGAAGACCGTGTTCAGGCCGGGCCTGGCGGCGCGCGGCACTGCCGGCGTGTTGAACGCGGTGGCCGGTGTCAGCGACGCCCTGGAGCAGCAGATCAAACGCGTCGCCGACGAGCCGGCGCGCACGGTGACGGTGTCGCCGTCCACCGGTTGCCAGTATCCATGGCAGACCTACTGCCAGTCGGTCTTTGACGCCGTCCAGTTCGCGGTCTCGAAAGGCAAGCGCGCGCTGGTAGTGGGCCAGCCGCTGTTTGCGCCGGGCAACGCCCGCCACGCCCGCCAGCTGACCCAGCAACAGGAACTGGCCGGGATGATGACGCGCCAGTTCGCGGGACGCGCCGATGTCGGCTATGTGAGCGTGGGCACGGTCGTCGATCTCGGCAACCCGGACGACTCGTTCGACGGAATGCACCTCACGCCGAAGGGCAACACGGCGGTCGCCGCGGCACTCGCGCCGGCGGTTGTCGAACTGATGTCGCGGACCGAGCGCCGCTGAGAATTCATGACCAAGACCCACGCCAATCCTGAGCGCGCGTTCGGCCTGTCGGTCGGCACCGTGCTGATCCTGATCGCGGCGTTCGCCGTCTGGCGCGAGCGTTACCTGGCGGCGGAAATCCTGGGCGGCGTGGGCGCCGTCCTGGTCGTGCTCGGTTACCTGAAGCCGCTGTGGCTGTATTGGCCCAGCAAGGCCTGGTGGCGCATGGCGCTCGCGCTTGGCTACGTCAACGCCCGGGTCATCCTGACCGTCGCGTTTGGCGTCCTGCTGGTCCCCATGAGCGTGGCCTGGCGGCTCATTGGCCGCGACCCGATGGCGCGGCGCCAGGCCAACTGGCGCGGCTGGACCGAGTATCCGCCCCGATATCGCGACCGCAACCACTACTCGCGAATGTACTGAGGAGACCATGGCAAAAAGTCGCGTGCTCAAAGAGTTCTGGCAGTTCCTGATGGCCGAGAAGAAATACTGGCTGCTGCCGATCGTGATCGTGTTCGTGCTGTTCGGCCTGCTGATTGTGTTCTCACAGACCAGCGCCGTCGCGCCCTTCATTTACACCCTGTTCTAGCCGCGTGCCCACCCGCATCCTCGGTGTCTCCGCCTACTACCACGACTCGGCCGCGTGCCTGGTCGAGGACGGCCGCATCATCGCGGCGGCGCAGGAGGAGCGTTTCACGCGCAAGAAGCACGACGCCGCCTTCCCGTCGCGCGCGGTCGCCTATTGCCTCGCCGAGGCCGGCATCACCGCAAGCCAGGTGGACCACGTGGGCTTCTACGAGAAGCCGCTGGTCAAGTTCGAGCGCCTGCTGGAAACCTACGTCGCGTTCGCGCCGGCCGGCTTGCGGTCGTACCTGATGGCCATGCCGCTGTGGCTCAGCGAGAAGTTGTGGATGGCCGACGACATCCGCGACCACCTCGAGGGGTTCGAGGGCGACGTCCTGTTCGGCGAACACCACGAGTCGCACGCGGCCTCGGCGTTCTACCCGTCGCCGTTCGAGCAGGCGGCGGTGGTGACCATCGACGGCGTCGGCGAGTGGGCGACCTCGTCGATTGGCGTCGGCAAGGGCCATGACCTCGAGATCCTGCGCGAGCAGCGCTTCCCGCACTCGCTCGGCCTGCTCTACTCGGCGTTCACCTATTTCGCCGGCTTCAAGGTCAATTCCGGCGAGTACAAGGTGATGGGCCTGGCGCCCTACGGCGAGCCCTCGTTCGTCAAGACCATCAAGGATCACCTGATCGAGATCCGCGGCGATGGCAGCTTGTGGATGAACCAGGATTACTTCACCTACGCCGCCGGCCTGACGATGACGGGCTCGAAGATGGAGCAGGTGCTGGGCGGACCGGCGCGCACGCCGGAGAGTCCGCTCACGCAGCGCGAAATGGACCTGGCGCGATCGATCCAGGAGATTACCGAAGAGGTCATGCTGAAGATGACCGCCTTCGCGCACAAGGAAACCGGCCTGCGCGACCTGTGCCTCGCGGGTGGCGTCGCCCTGAACTGCGTCGGCAACGGCCGCATCCTGCGCGAGGGTCCGTTCGACCAGGTCTTCGTCCAGCCGGCGGCCGGTGACGCCGGGGGCGCGCTGGGGGTGGCCATGAGCATCTGGCATCGGCACCTGAACCAGCCGCGCGTCAGCCCGGAGTCCGCCGGCACTTGGCAACGCCCCGCCTTCGCCAAGGCTACGGCGGGCAAGCCCCAAGTCCCAAGCCCCAAGTATTCCGACGGCATGAGCGGCTCCTTCCTTGGTCCCCGCTTCAGCGAAGCCGAGATCCAGGCCTTCATCGACAGCCGCGGCATCGTGGCCCGGCGATGCGAGCCCTCGGCGGTCGCCGATGAAGTGGCGGCGCTGTTGGCGTCGGAGAACGTCATCGGCCTGCTGCAGGGCCGCATGGAATTTGGCCCGCGGGCGCTTGGCGGCCGGTCGATCATCGCCGACGCGCGCTCGGCCAAAATGCAGTCGATCCTGAACCTGAAGATCAAGTTCCGCGAGTCGTTCCGGCCGTTTGCGCCAACCGTCCTGCGCGATCACGTCGCCGAGTGGTTCGAGCTCGACGGCGACAGCCCCTACATGCTGCTGGTGGCCGACGTCGCGGCCGCGAGGCGCCTGCCGGTGCCGGCCGAGGCCGGCTCGCTCTGGGGGATTGAAAAGCTGAGCGTGCCGCGCTCGACCGTGCCGTCGATCACGCACGTGGACTTCTCGGCGCGCATCCAGACCGTGCGGCCGGGCGTCAATGGCCTCTATTACGAGATCGTCGAGGCGTTCAACCGGCGGACCGGCTGCCCGGTGATCGTCAACACCTCGTTCAACGTGCGCGGCGAGCCCATCGTGTGCACGCCGGAAGACGCCTACCGCTGCTTCCAGCGCACGCACATGGACGTCCTGGTGCTCGAGAACTTCATCATCGAACGCTCCGCGCAGGGCCCCATGCCCGTTGACGAGTCCTGGAAATCCGAGTTCGCTCTTGACTGACACCGATGGCCCAGAGCCGCAGATGACACAGATGACGCGGATCACGAAGTGCTGAGCGATCAGCCCGAACGCATTTCGTGGGCGGCGTACTGGGAGCTGCTCATGAACCTCACCCGCCGCGAGGTCATGGGTCGCTACACCCAGTCCATTTTCGGCGTTGGCTGGGCCATCGCCCAGCCGCTGGCGACGATGGCGGTGTTCACGCTGGTGTTTTCGCGGCTGGCGGCGATTCCCTCCGGCGGCGCGCCGTATCCGCTGTTCGCCTATGCGGCGCTCGTGCCGTGGTTCTTCTTCTCCAACTCGGTCAACTCCGGCACGCTCAGCCTGATCACCTACCGCAACATCGTCACCAAGACGTATTTCCCTCGCGAGATCGTGCCGCTGGCGCAGGTCGGCTCGCGCCTGGTGGACCTGGCGGCGTCGGCCGGGCTCTACGCCCTGCTGATGATTTACTACGGAATCGGGCTGGGGCCGTGGGCGCTGCTGTTGCCGCTGTTCATCCTCATGCTGGTGGCGTTCGCCGTGGGCGTCACGCTGGTGACCTCCGCGGTCAACGTCTTCTACCGCGACGTCAACCCGGTGGTGCAGATCGGGTTGCAGCTGTGGCTGTATCTCACGCCGGTGGCTTATCCGCTGTCGGCCGTCAGCGAACAGTACCACCCGTTCTTCATGTTGAACCCGCTGACGGCGATTGTCGAAGGCCTGCGGGCGATCCTGGTGTTCGGGCGCGCACCCGACTGGACGCTGGTCGCCACCTCGGGTGCCCTGATCGCGACCTTGCTGGTGTTCGCGCTCGTGATGTTCAAGCGCATGGACAAGTATTTTGCCGATGTCATCTGAGTCATCCCGCCTGGCCATTCGCCTGGATGGCGTCACCAAGCGCTATCGGACCGGGCGGTCGCGGACGCTGGTCGACCTGATCGCGTCCGGCGTGGACGGCTTGCGCGGCAAGTCCGACGAAGTGCACAGCACCTCGCGCGGCAAGATCGACGGCACCATCCTGGCCCTGCGCGACGTCAGCTTCGAGGTGCCGCGGGGCGCCGGCCTCGGCGTGATTGGCCGCAACGGCGCCGGCAAGACCACGCTGCTCAAGTTGATCTCGCGCGTGACGTGGCCGACCAGCGGGCGGGTGCAGGTGGCGGGGCACGCCGTGTCGCTGATCGAGCTGGGCGCCGGCTTTCACCCCGAGCTGACCGGCCGCGAGAACGTCTATCTCGGCGGCGGCCTGTTCGGGCTGACCAGGCGTGAGATCGACAAGCACTTCGACGCCATCGTGCAGTTCGCCGACGTCGAGCGGCTGATCGACACGCCGATGAAGCGCTACTCGTCGGGCCTGTACGCCCGCCTCGGCTTTGCCGTCGCCATTCACAGCCGGCCCGACATCGTGCTGGTGGACGAAGTGCTGTCGGTCGGCGACGCCGCGTTCCGCCGCCGGGCCCTCGAGGCGCTGCGCCAGCTGATCAACGACGGCAAGACCGTGCTGTTCATCTCGCACGACATGTGGAACGTGCGGCGGCTGTGCAGCGACATCCTGTGGATGGAGAACGGCGGCGTCCGCGCCTACGGCCCGGCCGGCGAGATTGCCGAGAAGTACATGAACGAGGTGAACATCGAGGCCCTCGCCAACCAGGCCACCGCGCTCCAGAGCCATCGCAGCGGCACCGGCGAAGTGCGTTATCTCGCCGTCGACCTGCATACCGACACCGGCGCGCAGACGGGACTGCTGGCGGCCGGCGAGACGCTGATCGTGCGCGCGTCCTACCGCGCGCACCAGCGCGTGGCGTCGCCGGTGTTCCAGGTCGCGATTGTCGATGTGGACAGCGGCCTGGTGATCACCACCGCGACCTCGAAGGCCGGCGACGTGCCGGCCATGGTCGAGGGCGACGGGCAGATCCAGTGCCGGTTCGACCACCTGCCCCTGCGGCCGCGCCAGTACGTGCTGCGGCTGTCGATTACCGACCAGCATCAACTGGGCTCGTACGACGTGGTGACGGCGGGGCCGCGTTTCGCGGTGACCGGGTCGGGCGGCGGCGTCGAGAACCTGGCGGATGAAGAAGACGGCCTGGTCTCGCTGCCGTTCTCGTTCATGCACGGGGAGGCGCCCAGGGCGTGAGCGGCACCGGTCCCACCGTGCTCGTGTCGGTGCCGCATGGCGGCGCGGCGGGCAACATCCTGCGCACCGGCGTCGTGTCGCGCGTGCTCGACTCGTCGCCAGCCGTGCGCGTCGTGCTGGTGTCGCCATTGGTGAAGGATGCGGGCTTTGCGAAGGAGTTCACCCACCCGCGCATTGTCCTCGAGGACCTGCCGGCGCACCGGCCCGTGGGCCTTGAAGCGAGGTTGATGGCCCTGGTGCAGGCCGCCTACCTGGATTCGGGCGTGACCGAGTCGGTGAAGATTCGCCGCGCCGAGGCGCTGGCAAAAGGATCGGTCCGCTGGGTCAAGGCCAAGAAGCTGATTGCTTCGATCGTGTCGCCCTCGCTGGTACGGCCGGCGACGCGGTATGACCTGAGCGACCGCCTCGTGTCGCATCCGTGGGCCGAAGCCTTGTGCGACCGCTATCAGCCAGCGATGCTGGTGGTGTCGAATCCCGGGTTGATCCTGTCCGAAGTGCCGATGCTGCGCGTGGCGGCCAGGCGCGGGATCCGCTCGGTGGCGGTGGACCCGAGCTGGGACAACTTCACCAACAAGCTGATTCCCGTGCGGCGCGTCAATCGCCTGATCGTGTGGAACGACCTGATGAAAGAGCAGGCGGTGGCGCTGCACGGCTACCTGCCGGACGAGATTCGGCTGGCCGGCACCCCGCAGTGGGACCTGTATTTCCAGCCCGGCGTGCTGATGCCGCGCGAGGCGTTCATGCGGCAGGTGGGCGCCGATCCGGCGAAGAAGCTGGTGACGCTCACGACGAGCCCGGCCGAGCTCTACCCGCACTGCGATCACGTGATCAACACGCTGGTGGCGGCGCAAGCGGCCGGCCGGTGGGCGCATCCCACGCAAATCCTGGTGCGCGTGCATCCGCGTGACGACCGCGCCCGCTACGCCGAGTTCGACCACATGCCCGGCGTGATCATCGAGAAGCCGTTCCGGCAGACCGTGCGCGCGGGGGATGGCATGGCGGTGGACGTCACGGCCGACAGCCAGCGGCATCTCGCCAACACCATGGCGCACAGTGACGTGATCGCGCAGGTCGCCTCGACGATCGCCATCGAAGCGGCGATCTTCGACACGCCGATCGTCAACATCTCGTTCGACGGCGCGACGCCCGCGCCGTTCGTTCGCTCGGCCCGGCGGTACACCGAGTTCACGCACTTCGTGAACATCCTCAAGCGCGGTGCGGTGCGCGATGCGCGCACCCCGGAGGCCATGGTGACGCACATCGGCGACTATCTCGACAATCCGTCCCTCGACCGCGAGGGACGCCGCCAGGTGGTGCTGGATCAGTGCCAGTTCCTGGATGGCCGGGCCGCCGAGCGGGTGGCCCATTTCGTGTCCGAAGCCCTCAGTGAAGTCGCCGGAACGCCGGTGCCTGCAACCCCATGTGCGGAATCGCTGGTTTCGTCTCGCTAACCGGTAAGCCGGCCGAACCGGCCCGCCTGGCCGCGATGGTGGGAACCTTGCGCCATCGCGGTCCCGACGATCACGGCCTGTACACGGATGGCCCGGCCGCGCTCGGTGCGGCGCGACTGAGCATTATCGACGTGGCCGGCGGCCACCAGCCGATCTCGATCGATGGCGGCGCCATCACCGTGTCGCAGAACGGCGAGATCTACAACTACGTCGAGCTGCGCGCGGAACTGGAACGGGCCGGCCGTCATACCGCGACGGCGTGCGACACCGAAGTCATCGGCCACTTGTATGCCACTGAAGGCATCGCCGGCTTCAAGCGGATGCGCGGGATGTTTGCCGTGGCGATCTGGGACGCGCCTCGCCGCCGGCTGGTGCTCGCGCGCGACCGCGTCGGCAAGAAGCCCCTCTACTACTACCGGCACAACGGCGAGTTCCTGTTTGGATCCGAGATCAAGGCGATGCTCGCGGTGCTCGACAAGGCGCCCTCCGTCAATGCCGGCGCCCTGCTCGACTTCTTCACCTTCGGCTACGTGGCCGGCGGGCAGGCGATCTTCGAAGGCATGCATCGCCTCGAGCCCGGGACCGCGCTGATCGTGGACACCGCGGCCGGCACCGTCACCCAGGAACGGTACTGGAGCTGGCCGGACGGCGCCGTCGAGGACCGTCGTTCCGAGGCCGACGTGATCGACGCGCTGCGCGCCGAGCTCGACACCGCTGTGCGCATCCGCCTGCGGTCGGACGTGCCGCTGGGCGCGTTCCTGAGCGGCGGCATGGATTCAGCGGCGGTGCTCGCGTTGATGGCGCGTCACTCGACCCGGCCGGTGCAGACGTTCACCATTGGCTTCGGTGATCCTGCCTATGACGAAGTGACCGAAGCGCGCAGCACCGCGGCCGCCTTTGGCGCCGACCATCACGAGCAGATCGTCACGCCCGATGCGGTCAAGGTCGCCGAGGTCCTGGCGTATCACTACGACGAACCCTTTGCCGACGCGTCGGCGATTCCGACCTATTACGTGTCGGAGCTCGCCCGGAAGCACGTGACGGTGTGCCTGTCGGGCGACGGCGGCGACGAGCTGTTTGCCGGCTACACCCCGTATGCCGATGCCCTGAAGCGCGTCGGCTCCACCGGCGAGCGCGCCCTGCGCACCATGATTCAGGCCGGTGCGCGCCTGGTGCCCGTGCACGCGCGCGGCAAGGGCCGCCTCAGCACGATGGGCCTCGGCCCCGAAGGCTGGTTCGTGTGGCGCCGCACCGTGTTTCCCGATTACCTGCTCGAGGCCGTGGTGGCCCCGGATGTCGTCAAGTCGGCGACGCTGCCTGAGCGCGCCGCGGTCGATCAGATTCGCGACGCCGACGGCACGCTGCTCTCGCGCTTGCAGCACTGGGATCAGCAGCACTACCTCGTCGACGACATCATGGTGAAAGTCGATCGGGCGACGATGGCGCATTCGCTGGAGGCGCGGTGCCCGTTGCTGGACCACCACGTGATCGAGCTGGCCGGCGCGCAGGCGTCGGTTCGCCACGGCGATGCCCAGACCACGAAGCGGCTGTTCCGCAAGGTGATCGAGCCATGGGTGCCCGCGGCGGTGCTGACCAGGCCGAAGCGGGGTTTCGGTGTGCCGCTGCGCCGCTGGTTCCAGGAAGGGATGATCCGCTGGGCCCGCGAGATTCTCGCCGACCCGCGGACCCAGCAGCGTGGCTGGACCCAATCGGCCGAAGTGACCGCCATGCTGGTGCAGCACGAACAGGGCAGCCGCGACCATGCCAAGCGCATCTGGGCCCTCGTCTGCCTCGAACTGTGGGCGCGGCAGCATGTGGACCGTGTCCAGTCGGATGCCCGCGCATGCGCGTAACCATGCTCGTGCGCTGCCTCGCCATGATGCGTGGCGGCGGCGAAACGCGTCACCTGAACTGGATGCGCGAGCTGAGGGCGCTCGGCGTCGAGGTCGACGTGATCACGGGGCAGCCGCTGCTGTTCGGCGGCCCGCGTCACCCGCCGGCCGGCGACGGCGTGACCGTACTGCGCTCGCCGTACCTGCGCGACGCCGTCTATCGCTGGCAGCACACCCGCGGCTTTGGCCGCCTCACCATGAATGCGCTGCACTGGGATGAGGACTGGTTCTGCCGGGCCGCGTGGCGCCGCATCGCGGCCCGGACCGAGCGGCCCGACATCGTGCACGCGCATGCGCTCTACCAGGCGGCGAGCGTGCGGCCGGTGAACATCCCCGTCGTGATCAACTTTCCCGGCGAACCGCACCCCAGTTACCTGCCCGCCATCCGGCAAGCGGATGCGCTGGTGGCCGACGGGTGGGCGGCGGAGCACCTGCCGGCGATCATCGGCAAGCCGGTCCACGCCGTGCCGAAGGGCGTCGATGCCGAGCTGTTCCGGCCGTCCGGCGCCAACCTGCGGCAGGCCCTGAACCTGGCCGACCGCCGCATCGTCTTGTCGGTCGGCCGTTTCGTCCCCATCAAGAACATGGCGCTGCTGATCGACGCGTTGGCACAGATGGCGCCGGCGGATCCGCGCCTGCACCTGTTGCTGGTGGGCGAGGGCCCTGAACTGCAGGCCTTGCAGGAACAGGCCGCCCGCCTGGGCGTGACCCGCGCCGTGACGTTCGCCGGCTACGTGCCGCAGTCGGAGATGGCGCCGTATTACCGAACCGCCGACCTCTTCGCGCTGGGGTCGGACTTCGACAACTCGCCGAATGTCGTGCTCGAGGCCATGGCCTGCGGCCTGCCCGTGGTGGCCACCGACGTCGGCGGCGTCGCCGAGTATGTCGTCCCGGGCCGCGGCGGCGATCTCGTGCCGCGCCGCGACGCGACGGCGATGGCGGGCGTGCTGGGCGACTGGCTGTCGAGCGCCGAGCGCCGGCGCGCCGCCGGCGCCTTCAACCGCCAGCGCGTGGTGCAGGAGTTCTCGTGGCGGGCGAGTGCCGGCCGGCTGCTTGACGTCTATCGCGCGGTCCTGCGGGACCGGCAGCCGATGCAGGCGAGCGCATGAAGGTCGCGCTGCGAGACGATGACACGTGTTACTTCACGTCGCCGGAGACGCTCGAGCGCGTGTACCACGACGTGTGGGATCGCCTGCCCGTGTGCCTGGCCACCGTGCCGTTTGCCATCGGCTACGAGCGCAAGGGCATTCCGCCGGAGCACTGGCATTCGGGCGAGGCCTTTGCCATCGAGAAGAACGCGGCGCTCGTCCCGTTCCTCAAGGACCAGATTGGCCGCGGCCGCGTGAGCATCGCCCTGCATGGCTACACGCACCAGGACTATCCGGACGGCTACGAGTTCCAGGCCGCGCCCGATCCCGAGCGGCGCGTGCGCGAGGGGCTTGGCTATTTGAAGGCCACGCTGGGGGCGCCGATTGCCCTGTTCGTGCCGCCGCACAACGCGATCTCGAGACGTGGCATGCAGGCCGTCGCCGGCGAGGGCCTCAACCTGCTGGGCTCGTTCCTGTCGTTCCGGCCGTCGATGCGCGCATGGGATGCGAACACGCTGGGCAACTGGTGGCGGATCCGGAGTTACCGGGCGGCCACCGGCCGCTCGAAGCGCGACGCCATGGTTTACCCCCACGTGTTGCGCTATGCCCGCCATGCCGAGTTTGGTTGCCACAGCCTGATCCCGGGCACGACGGTTCAGGAACTGGTCACGGGTTTTGAAGAGGCACGCGCCGCGGGCGGCGACTTCTGCGTCGCGACTCACTACTGGGAAGTCGATCAGGCGATCAAGGACGTGCTGCTGCGCTTCCTCGACCACGTCGAGCGCGTGCCCGGCGTCCAGCTGGTGAAGGCCGAGTCGCTGTTTGAATGACCATGGCTGAGCGAACGCCCTGGGCCGAGAAGGCCGCCGCACTCTACGATGCGCCTTACGCCGAGCGCTACCGGGCGCACGACGACGGGCTGGCGGAGAGCGGGCCGTACCTGGGCTTTGTCGCGTGGCTGCAGCGCGTGTGCGGGCGCTACACGGCGCCGGCCGACGCCCTGGAGATTGGCTGCGGCACCGGCCGTTACTTCAGCGCGCTGCACAACGTGCGGACGCTGGTCGGCCTTGATGCGTCGCCCGCGATGCTGGCCCTGGCGGCGCACCCGTTTCGCGAAGAGGCGATCACCGTCGAGCGCGTGACCCTGGTGGAGGGGGATGCGCTGGCGCACGATTTTCCGGCCGGCAGCTTTGATCTGGTCTATTCGATTGGCGTGCTGGCCGAGCACGTGCCCCTGCAGGCGGCGTTGGTGGGACGGGTCCACTCGTGGCTGCGCCGCGGCGGGCGGTTTGCGTTTTCGACCGTGCACCCGGCCTCACCGTCGGTGCCGCAGACCGCCGCGCGACGGCTGGGGTCGGCCCTGATGCCGTGGGCGCCCGGTCCGCTGCACGCTTATCTGCGCGGTCGCTACCTGGCCGCCGGGCTCTACGCCGATGAGCCGTATTTGCGCGCGCTGCTCGCCGATGGTTTCGAGATCGAGTCCATGGAACGGTTTGTGTCCGAAGCGCACCTGCATTGCCTGTGCGTGGCCCGCAAGGTGAACCGATGAGCCCGCGCCGTTCCCTGGTGATCGGCGGACTGGGCTTCATCGGCGTGAACCTGGCCGATCGCCTGCTGACCGCCGGCGACGAGGTGACCCTGGTGACGCCGAATCGCGCGCGTCACGAAGCGCGCGCGGCGGCCTTTGCCGATCGCGGGGCGCACGTTGTCGAGGGCGACCTGCGCGACCGCGACGCCATGGCCCGGGCGGTGGCCGGCCAGCACGTGGTGTTCAACCTGGCGGGTGAGTCTGGCGCCGTGCGGAGCATGGAGGATCCCTGGACGGATCTTGACGTGAACTGCATGGGCAACCTGTCGTTGCTCGAAGCCCTGCGAACGGTCAGTCCGTCCGCGCGGCTGGTGTTCGTCGGTTCCCGGCTGCAGTACGGCAAGCAGGCCGCGCAGCCGGTCGCGGAAGACCAGGAACCCGATCCGCTGTGCCTGCATGCGATTCACAAGCTCACCGTTGAGCGCTACCTGCGGCTCTATGCCAGGCTCTACGGTGTCCAGTACACCATCGCCCGCGTCACCAATCCGTATGGCCCCGGGCAGCCCGAAAGCCGAACGGCCTACGGCATCGTCAACCGGCTGATCCACCTGGCGCTGGCCGGCAGGCCGCTCACGGTCTATGGCGATGGCGCGCAGCGGCGCGACTACATCTACGTGGACGATTTGGTGGCAGCCCTCGTGGTGATGGCGGAATCACCGGTGAGTGCCGGTCGTGCCTACAACGTGGGGTCCGGCACGGGCACGCGTCTGGTTGACATGGCGCGCACCATTATCGAGATCGCCGGTGGCGGCCATGTCGAGCACGTAGCCTGGCCGGCGCTGGCGGAACAAGTCGAGACCGGCGACTTCATCGCCGACATCACGCGCATCGAACGCGAGTTGGGCTGGCGGCCCGCCACCGGCCTGCGCGACGGGCTCGAGCGCACTGTGGCGCTGACCCGGGGACAGGTGCAAGCATGAGCGGCGGTCGGGCCCGGGTCCTCTTCCTGTCCCATGCCTACATGGTGGGCGGCGCCGAGGAGATGGTCCTCAACCTGGTTCGTCACCTGCCCGAGCGGTTCGAACCGGCGGTCGTGTGCATTCACGAGGCCGGGCCAATCGGCGAGGAAATCGCCCGCACTGGTGTGCCGTTCAAGGTGCTGGGTTTGAAGCCCGGCCTGTTGCGGCCGTTCGACGTGCTGCGGCTGCGCGACGTCCTGATCGAGTGCGAGCCGGCGATCGTGCACACGTTCCTGCTTACCGGCAGCCTTTACGGCCGCTTCGCGGCGATGATGGCGCACGTGCCGGTGGTGATCGGCACCGAGGTGAACATCTACCAGAACAAGAAGCCGGTGCATGCGCTCCTGGAGAAATGGCTGATGCGCCGGACCGACGCGGTGGTGGCGTCGGCAGCCTCGGTCCGCGAGTTTTACATCGACCAGGTCAAGGCCGACCCCGCCAAGGTGGAAGTGATCTACAACGCCGTCGACTGGTCGCAGCTGCAGACGACCATGAGCCGCGACGAGTTCCGGTCGTCGGTCGGCGTGCCGCAGGATGTGCCGGTGGCGGGAATTATCGCGAGGCTCACGGCGCAGAAGGCACACCAGGTCTTGTTTGACGCGATTGCGCACGATCCGGGTCTGGCCAGGCTGCACCTGCTGGTCGTGGGCGACGGCGAGCTGCGGGGGGCGCTGGCCGCCAGTGCCGCGACCCTGCGCATCCAGGATCGGGTCCACTTCCTGGGCGCCCGGCGTGACCTCGGCAACATCCTCGCGTCGGTCGACTTGTTCGCGATGCCGTCCTACTGGGAAGGCCTGCCCCTGTCGATGGTGCTCGCCATGGGCGCCGGCCTGCCCGTGGTCGCGTCGCGCGTGGCGGGCATTCCCGAGGTCGTGACAGACGGCGTGAGCGGACTGCTCGTGACCCCCGGCGACACCGCCGACCTGGCGGCCGCACTCAATCGCCTTGTCCACGACGACACCCTGCGCGTGCGGCTGGGCCAGGAAGCATGCGCGTTCGTGCGGCCGCGATTCGGTGTCGACGGCTACGTCGCCTCGATGAGCGCGCTCTACGACCGGCTGCTGGCGGAAAAGGGACTGACGCCCGTCCTGAGCGGAGTCGAAGGATGAAGCTCGGCATCGTGTATCACATGCCGTTCTGGCGCGCCGCCGACGGCAGCTTGCGCGAGGTCGAGGGCTCGTTCGCGCGCTACGTGGACTCGCTGGCGCCGTACTTCGACGAGATCTCCCTGTGCGTGCCGGTGCTGGCCGAGGCGCGCGGCGAAGGCACGCCGATTCGCGCCACCAACGTCACCCTGGCGCCGCTGCCGAACTTCGAGGGCCCGGTGCATTTCTATCCGCAGCTCCTGGTGATGCTGCCGCGGATTTGGCGCTGGGTGCGCGGCATCGACGTGCTGCACTGCCGCATTCCCAGCCCCGCGGCGATCTTCGCGTTCGCCATGGCCCGGGTTCAGTCACGGCCGTCCTTCGTGCTGATTGTCGGCGACCTCCAGGCGTTGCTGCCGACCATGCCGTACCAGGGCATCAAGAAGATCCTGTGGCGCGGCTACACCGCGTTCGAGGAGTGGGCGGTGCAGTGGATGTCGGATCGCTCGGTGGCGTTCGCCAACGGCGAAGCGCTGGCGGCCAAGCACTCGACCGCCGCCAAGGCGGTGATTGCCACGACGACCACGACCATCAGCGCGGCCGACATCTCCTCGCGGCCCGACATCGACGCCGGCGACACCCTGCGCGTGCTGTGCGTGAGCCGCATCGATCCCCGCAAGGGCCTGCGGGTCCTGCCCGAGGTGGTCCGGCTCCTGGGCGACCAGCAGATCGCCGTGGCCCTCGACATTGTCGGCCCGGCCGTCGGGCGGCCGGGCGAGGATGAGATGACGGCCATTGCCATCGAGGCGGAACGCCTTGGCGTTGGCAAGCGGGTTCGCTGCCTGGGCCCGGTGCCGCTCGAGCGGCTGCTGCCACTCTATCGCGGCTACGACGTGTTCGTGTTGCCGACGTTGCCGGGTGAAGGCATTCCTCGCGTGCTGCTCGAGGCCATGACCGCGGGCGTGCCGGTGGTGACGACGCGGGTGGCGGGCATTCCCAGTTTGATCACGCACGAGGTCAACGGCCTGCTGGTCGAGGCGCCGACGGCGGCCGCGGTGGCGGGCGCAATCTCGCGGGTCGTGCACGACGCCGGGCTGCGCCGGCGCCTGATTGCCCACGGCTACGAAACCGCGCGCGGGTTCACGCTCGAGGCGCAGGCGGCGCGGCTGCTGGCCGAAGTCTCGGCGCGGCTGCCGATCACGCTGAAGCAGCCGGCGACGGTGACGGCGGCGTGAGTGAGCGCCGCCGGATCTGCTTCGTGTTGCCGTCCCTGGCTGGTGGGGGCGCGGAGCGCGCGGCGGTGCACATCCTGAATGCGCTCGATGAACGGCATTGGGATCGCTCGATGTATTTATTCGATCGGGTTGGCCCCTATCTCGATGAAGTCGCGCCCGCGATTCGCGTGTCCGCCGGCGCCGTTCACTCGCGGTGGGGCCGGTGGCAGGCGCTGCGGCGCTTCATTCGCGAGACCCGGCCAGAGATTGTCGTGTCCTTCCTGAGTTACTTTTCGGTGCTCACGGCCGCGCGGGCGGCCGGCGTCGGCGCGCGGGTGGTGTTCAACCAGCAGACGCCGATGACGGCATTTCTCGCCGATGGCGACTATCCGTGGCGCGGGCGGTGGCATCGGCGGCTGTTTGCATTGGTGACGCGCACCGGCTACGCGGCGGCCGATCTCGTCGTCACCACCTCGCGGGGGGTGGCCGAGGATCTCCAGGCCGCGTTTGGCGTCGATCCCGCCCACGTGCGCGTGGTGCCCAACCCGGTTGACCTCGATCGCGTCGCGGCAGCCGCCCGGGAACCGCTCGAGGCCGAGTTCCTGTCACAGTGGACGCCGCCGGTGATTGTCGCCGCCGGCCGGCTGGCCGAGGCCAAGAACTACCCGTTGCTGATCGATGCGATGGCGTTGCTGCGGCAGCGGATGCCGGCGAAGCTGTTCATCCTGGGCCAGGGCGAGCTCGAAGGCGCGATTCGCGCGCGCATCGCCGAGCGCGGCCTCGCCGGCGCCGTGGTCCTGTGCGGCTTTCAGCGCAACCCCTGGCGGTTCATCGCCAAGGCTGACGTGTTCGCGCTGACGTCTCACTACGAGGGGTTCGGCAACGTGCTGGTGGAAGCTATGGCGTGCGGCGTGCCGGTGGTCGCCACGGCATCAGCGGGCACCCGCGACATCATCCGCGATGGTGCAGATGGCCTGCTGGTGACCACGCATGATGCGGCCTCGGTGGCGGGCGCTTTCGAGCGCGTGCTCGGCGATCCGGCCCGCCGATCGCAGATGTCGACGGCAGCACGAGCCCACGCCATGGACTTCGCGTTGAACGCAGTGGCATCGCAGTACACCACCCTATTCCAAGGGTTGCTCGCGTGAGCGCGCGCGTGCCGTGGACGTGGGTAGTCGTGATCGGCGTTGCCATTGGCTTCGCCTACACCCTGTCGCCGCTGACCTTCCTGGTCGCCGTCGGTTTGGCGCCGCTCTGGCGGTGGGCGAGCGCCGGCCTTTCCGTGCAGGAACGTCGTTGGATGCTTGGCCTCATGGCGATGGCCGTCGCATTCCGTGCGGTTGCCATCGGCGGGTTGTTTCTCACGGCCGACCCGGCGATTCCCTACGCCAACTTCTTTGGCGACGAAGAGTTCTTCAAGCGCAAGACCACCTGGCTTCGCAATGTCAGCATGGGCGTCCCGATTTCGAAGGCCGACTTCATCTATGCCTTTGATGAAACGGGCGATAGCAGCTACCTCGATGTGTTGTCGTATCTGCAGGCGTTGGTCGGCCTGGCGCCGTATGGCATTCACGTCCTGAACGCGGGTGCCTATCTCGCCGCGGTCCTGGTGTTGTATCGCGTGGTGCGACGGGCGTTTGGCGGATTCGCCGCGGTCTTTGGCGCGGCACTCCTGCTGTTTCTGCCGAGCCTCTTCATCTGGTCGATCTCGGCGCTCAAGGAGCCGCTCTACTTCCTGGTCGTCGCGGTCAATCTCGGCGCGGCCATGAGGATCGTCCGTGGGCCCACCTGGACCTGGCGCCTGGCATCCCTGGTGACGCTGATGGCCGGCGGCTTCATCCTCCAGACCCTTCGCGAAGGCGGTCTGGTCCTGGCGTTTGTGGGTGTCGCGGGTGGATTCGCGCTGGCGTTTGCGCTGACGCGGCCACGGGTGCTGCTGGCGGCCTGTGTCGCCGTGCCGCTGGTCCTCGCCATCGCGATCACGCGGCCGCCCGTGCAGGAACGGATGTGGGCCGGTGTCCACCAGGTGGCCCTGAAGCACTGGGGGTACATCAACACTCCCGGCCAGACCTACCGGTTGATGGAACCCGACTTCTATCTTGACCGGCAGGAAATCCAGGCGATGACGGCGGGGGACGTGGCCCGCTACACCCTGCGGGCCGCCTGGAGCTACCTGACCGTCCCGTTGCCCTGGCAGATCGAATCACGTTCCGCCCTCGCGTTCCTGCCGGAACAGATGATCTGGTACGCGCTGCTGGTGTTGATGCCGATCGGTGTCGCAATCGGACTCAAGCGGGACCCCTTGCTGACGTGCGTGTTAGTCACCCACGGACTGGTGGTGGCCGCCATGGTGGCGGTCTCCGGCGGCAACGTCGGTACGTTGGTGCGCCACCGCGGCCTGGCATTGCCGTACCTGGTCTGGCTCAGTGGCCTCGGCGCGGTGCACATCGCCCGCGTCGTGTGGTCGTATGCGCCGGCGCGCGGCGGCGCCATCCTCGTTCACCCTTCTGACCCCAACGGCGGCCTGCCATGCCTGTAGTGGACGATCACGGTCGAATTTTCGGGCGCTATAACCTGCTGGACCTCGCGTTGGCGATTGTCCTGCTGGGCTTGATTCCCCTTGGCTACGGCGCTTACGCGCTCTTCAGGGTGCCGGCGCCGCGCCTCACGGGCGTCGAGCCGCCGGTGCTGCAGCTGGATCGCAACATGCGGGTGACCGTGCGCGGCGAGAACCTGCGGCCGTACATGCGGATCTCGTTCGACGAGAACCAGACGCGCAACTTCCTGTTCCAGGACCCGACCCGGGCGGAAGTCACGTTCGCCGACATCCCACCCGGTCAGTATGACGTGGTGCTTTACGACTTTGCGCAAGAGCGTGCGCGCTTGCCGAAAGCTTTCACCATTGCCCCCCCGGTGCTTCCGGCCACTCGCGTTCGGGCCGCGGGCTTCCTCACCGGCGTGGCGCCCAGCCTTGTGGCCTCATACAAAGTCGGCTATGAATTTCCGACGGCCGCCAGGATTCTCGCGGTTGCCCCCCCGGCTGATGATTTCGCCCGGGTCGTCACCGGAGACAGCTCGGTGGAGATTCCGGTGCAGAGGACCGTCAGGATCCCGGTCCTGCTGGAAGTGTTCTGCAGCGTCGAACAAAACAGCGCCGGGCTCGGGGAGTGCCGGTCCACCACCGGTCCGGCCGTCGGGCCCGGCGTGTACCTCACCCTGCCCGGCATGGAGGTCCGGCAGCCCTTCCTCATTACCGACGTGCAACCACCCATCCCACCGACGACGATCGACGTGATCGCCCGGATCGCTCCCGGTGAGGATGCTGCGGCGCTGGCCCGCGCCGGCGATCTCGATCTGGGAATGTCACAGAACCCCTTCGCGGCCGGCGCGACCATGGTGACGCCGCCCGCCGGCGGCCGCCTGTTTACGATTCGTGTTCCGGCCTTCCCATCGCTGGTGGGGTGGCAGTACGGTGGCCAGATTCTCCGCGTCGGCAGCGCCCTGCAGTTCTACTCCACCCGGTACGTGATGAGCGGGGTCGTAACCTCTGTCCCGCCGCTGCCGGCGCCCGCCGCCCAACCATGAACGTCACCCGGTTCCTCGCGCTGAACCTGGCCGCCGCCGAGGCACGCCTGCGGCGCATGACTGCGCCCGACGCTCCCGATCCGCCGGAGATGTGGGACGAGTTGGATCGCAGCCTTCCCGGTCGTGTCATTGGGGCCGTCGACCGCGTGCTCACGCGCGCAACCCCCGAATCTCGCGCGCGGGCGGTGTGGCGCGCGGCAACATTACCCCTCGTCGCCCTCGATCCGGTGCGGCGCATGGGCGCCGTTGGCGCGGGGGCGCTGACCGCGGCCCTGACGCATGTCGCGCTCGTCTCCATCACCTCACCCGTGGGTGGCTGGTGGCTGATCCTGCCGGGCATAGTCGGTGTGTTTGGCGCCGCGGCCATCACGCTGTCGTTCCTCGGGCCGCCGGCCAAGGGGCAAGATTGAAGGACCGCAAGCTTCGTGTCCTCGTCGTGTCGCCGATCCCCGAAGAGGGCGCCGGCTGCCGCTTCCGGATTGGGCACTACATCCCGTACCTCGAGGCCAATGGCTTCGAGGTCACGCTGGTTTCCCTCTTTACGACCAGTTTCTTTCGACTTGTCTACAAACCAGGCAACCTCGGCATCAAGGCGTTCAGGTTCGCGGGCCTGGCCTTGCGCCACCTCTGGCGTCTGCGCCGCGCCCGTGACTACGACGTCATCTTCATCTACCGGGAGATTTTCCCCGTGGGCCCGGCGTGGGTCGAGTGGTTGCTCGCGCGGGTTGGCCCGCCGATCGTGTTTGATTTCGACGACGCCATCTTCCTGCCGAGCGTCAGCGAGGCGAACCGGCTGATCGCGGCGCTGAAGACGCCGGGCAAGGTCGCGACCATCGTGCGGCGCAGCGCCCAGGTCGTGGTCGGCAACGACTACCTGGGCGACTATGCGCGGCAGTTCAACCCCCGGGTGACGATGATTCCCACCGGCGTCGACACCACGCGGTTCACGCCACCGGCGACCCCACGCCCGGTGGCCGGCGCCGGCGGCCCGATGGTCGGCTGGATTGGCAGCCCGACGACGGCCGCTTACCTGATGGGACTCGCGCCGGTTCTTCAGCAGGTGGCCGCCAGTCAGCCGTTCGTGTTGAAGGTCAGCGGCACCGGTGATCCGGTCAGGATGCCGGGTGTCGCGGTCGAGAACGCCGAGTGGCGGTTGAACGGCGAGATCGATCTGTTCCGCAGCTGCGATATCGGCGTCTACCCGCTGGTGGACGATGCGTGGGCCAAAGGGAAGTGCGGCTTCAAGGCGATCGAGTTTATGGCCTGCGGCGTGCCGGTCGTCGCCTCGGCAGTTGGCGTCAACCGCGAGATCATCGAGGATGGCGTCAACGGCTTCCTGGCCAGCAGCGAGGAGGAATGGATCGCCAAGCTGGGCCGTTTGATCGCGGAGCCGGCGTTGCGGGCGCGTTTCGCCGCCGCCGGCCGGCGTACTATTGAAGAGCGCTATTCGCTGCACGTCAACGCGCCCAAGCTGGCCGACGTGCTGCAGCGAGCCGCAAGGAGAGTTGGGTGAAGAACTTTGCCATCACCGGCGTCGCCGGTTACATCGCGCCCCGTCATCTCAAGGCGATCCAGGACACCGGCAGCCGCCTGGTGGCGGCGACCGACCCGCACGACGCGGTCGGCATCCTCGATCGGTTTGCCTTCGACGTGCGCTTCTTCACCGAGATCGAGCGGTTCGATCGGCACCTCGAGAAGCTGCGCCGCGGCCCCGCCGATCAACGCGTGGACTACGTCAGCATCTGCTCGCCCAACCACCTGCACGACGCGCACATCCGCCTGGCGCTGCGCGTCGGCGCCAACGCGATCTGCGAGAAGCCCCTCGTCATCAACCCGTGGAACCTCGATGCCCTGCAGGAAATCGAGCGCGAGACCGGGCGCAGCGTCAAGACCATCCTGCAGCTTCGCGTGCATCCGCAGCTGATCGCCTTGCGCGACCAGTTGCTGGCCGACACCTCGAAGCGTCACCAGGTGTGCCTGACCTACATCACCGCCCGCGGGTCCTGGTACGACACGTCGTGGAAGGGCCACGTCGAACGCTCCGGCGGCATCGTCACCAACATCGGCATTCACTTCTTCGACTTGCTGATCTGGCTGTTCGGCGGCGTGCGCTCGTCGCAAGTGAACCTGCGCGACACGCATGAGGCGGGCGGTGTCCTCGACCTCGAGCGGGCCGACGTGCAGTGGTTTCTGTCGACCGACAGCCGTCAACTGCCCTTCACGCCGGAGCCCGGCAAGAAGACGACCTTCCGCTCGATCACGGTGGACGGCCAGGAGATCGAGTTCAGCGAGGGATTCACCGACCTTCACACCCGCGTCTACGAACAGGTCCTGGCCGGGGCGGGATTCGGCATCGACGATGCGAGGCCGTCGATCGAGCTGACCTCGACGATTCGCACCGCGGACGTGGTCAAGGGGTCGCATCCGCATCCCAAGGTGGTGGCGCGTGGCTGACGTATTCGTGCACGAGTCGTCGTACGTCGACGACGGCTGCGAGATCGGCGCCGGCTCGAAAATCTGGCACTTCTCGCACGTGATGTCCGGCTCGCGCATCGGCAAGCGCTGCAACATCGGCCAGAACGTGGTGGTGTCGCCGCAGGTCGTGATTGGCGACAACGTCAAGATCCAGAACAACGTCTCGATCTACACCGGCGTCATCCTGGAAGACGACGTGTTCTGCGGGCCGTCGATGGTGTTCACCAACGTCGTCAATCCTCGCAGCCACGTGTCGCGGAAAGACGAGTACAAGACGACGCTGGTCAAGCAGGGCGCGAGCCTGGGGGCCAACTCCACCATCGTGTGCGGCCATACCATCGGCCGATTCGCCTTCATCGGCGCCGGGGCGGTGGTGACCAAGGACATTCCTGACTACGCACTGGTGGTCGGAAATCCCGGCCGCATCAGCGGCTGGATGTGCGGGTGCGGCGTGAAGCTCGCGGCCGGCGCGACGCCGCCGGTCAAGGCCACCTGCGCGGCCTGCGGCACGGCCTACGCCACCAAAGACGGCCAACTCGCCCCGGCATGAGCAGCGGGCCGGAACGCGACGTGATGACAGGCATTCGCGCCTGCATGCAGACGGCGCTGAAATTGAGCGATGCCGATACGGCCGCGATCACGATCACGACGACCCCCGACCAACTGCCCGGGTGGACGTCGATGGCGCACCTCGAGCTGGTTCTGGCGCTCGAGCGGCAGTTCGACTTGACGTTCGAGGCCGATGAGATTGCCGAGCTCGCGTCGGTCAAGGCCATCGTCGGCGCGCTGGAAAAAGTGAGAACCAACTGACATGGCAGGCGTGACACCGCTCGTGGTGCCCCAGGTCAACGTCAACGACGAGTCCGTGCGCCTCGCGCGCTGGTCCGTGCCCGACGGGGCGACGGTGGCCGCAGGTGATGCGGTGTGCGACGTGGAGACGACGAAGGCGGCGTCGGAGATCACTGCCGGTGCCGGCGGGGTCCTGGTGCAGTCCGTCAGTGCTGGCGATCAGGTCGCGGTCGGCGCGGTGATAGGTGCGATTGGCCCCACGCGCGAAGCCGCCGCGGCCTTTCTCGCCGAGCGGGTCGCGGTGGCCCGGCCGGACGCCGGTAGTGGCGCGACGGCGAAGGCGACGGCACTCGCGGCCCAGCATGGCGTGACCCTCGATCAGGTTCGAGCAGCCGGCGTGCAAGGAACCATCAAGGAAACCGACGTGCGTCGATTCATCGACGCGTCGGCGAAGGCCCTGCCGGCCGGGCTGGCAAAGTACTTCGATCGCGAGGGCGCGCTGCCCGGCTTCGACGCCGCGATTGCCGCGAACCTGCGGCGATCGACCCAGGGATTGATCCTGACCAGCGTTGACATGGACTGCCGCCTGTCTGCGGCGCAGGCCGTGATCAAGGACGCGCAGGCGGCCGGCAAGATGGTGAGCCTGCTGCACGTGGTGATCGCCGCGGTTGCCCGCGCGCTGCCCGCGTTTCCGCGCCTGACCAGCTTCGTGTGGGAAGGCTCGCTCTACCGCCACAAGGCGACGGACATCGCGTTTGTCGCCCGGGCCGCCGACGGCCGGTTGTTCACGCCCGTGCTGCGAGGCGCGGACCAGTTGTCCGTGACCGACATCGCCAAGGCGTCACAGGCCGCGGCCATGCGGGCCATGCGGGGCACCACCAGGGCCGAGGAGCTCGAGGGCGCGGCCTTCACGATCTCGCACGTGCCCGTGCCGGGCACCACGCGCGTGGTGGCGCTTCCCAGCTTTGGCCAGTCGGCCATTCTCGGCGTGTCGGCCGAACGGACCGCCGTCGCCTGGGTGGACGGCGCAGCGGCCGCCCAGCCGATGGTGACCTTCACCCTGAGCTACGACCACGCGCTGTGTGACGGCGTGTATGCCGCCGGCTTCCTTGCCGCGCTCGTGAAGGATCTGGAGTCGTCACGATCGTGACTACGGCCGACCGCTACGCGCAGCTCCTCGGCATTCGCCTGTTCGAGCAGTCGCTCCTCGACTTGTTCTCGACCGGGGCGCTCTCGGGAACGACGCATACCTGCCTCGGGCAGGAGACCGTGGCCGTCGGCGTGGTCTCGGCCATCGACCGCACGCGCGACATCGTGTTCAGCAATCACCGGGGGCACGGCCACTTCCTGGCGTACTGCGGCGAGGTCGAACGGCTCTACCTTGAGATTCTCGGCAAGCCCGGCGGCGTGTGCGGCGGCCGCGGCGGCAGCCAGCACCTGTATTTCGACAACTTCTACTCGAACGGCGTCCAGGGCGGCATTGTCCCCGTCGCCACCGGCATGGCGTTGGCCGAGAAGCAGAAGGGCAGTGGCGCGGTGGCCGTGGTGTTCCTTGGCGATGGCACCCTCGGCGAGGGCGTCGTCTACGAGGCCTTCAATATCGCGTCGTTGTGGTCACTGCCGATCGTCTTCGTGATCGAGCACAACGGCTATGCGCAAAGCACGCCGTCGGCGCTGCAAATTGCGGGCGAGGTGGCAGCGCGGCCGCGGGCGTTTGGCATTGCCACCGAGGAGTGCCGCTCGACCGACGCCGCCGAGATTTCGGCGCAGGCGACAAAGGCGATCGCCGCGGCCAGGTCGGGCCGTGGACCGCAGTGCCTGGTTTGCTACACCTATCGGCTTGGCCCGCACAGCAAGGGCGACGACACGCGTCCGGAGGCAGAACTGCGCGAGGCGTGGTCGCGCGATCCCGTGACGGCCGCGCGGGCCGGACTCGATGAGGCGACCGCGGCGGCCATTGAACAGCGCGTCGGCGCCGAGATCCTGGCCGCGCGCACGCGCGCGCTCGAGGCCGCGTCGTAGATGCCCACCGTGCTCGAATCGATCAACCAGGGCCTGCACGGTGCGATGGCCGCGGATTCGCGGGTGGTCGTGCTCGGTGAAGACATCCTTGACCCTTACGGCGGCGCGTTCAAGGTGACCAGGGGACTGTCGTCGGCCTATCCCGATCGTGTCTTCACGACGCCGATCTCCGAGGCGGCGATTGTCGGCCTGGCCTCGGGCCTGGCGCTGCGCGGGATGCGGCCGATTGCCGAGATCATGTTCGGCGACTTCCTGTTTCTCGCCGGTGATCAGCTCGCCAATCACGCGGCCAAGTTCCAGTGGATGTACAACGACCAGGTCCGCGTGCCGATGGTGGTGCGGGCGCCGATGGGCGCGCGGCGCGGCTACGGGCCCACGCACAGCCAGTCGCTCGAGAAGCACTTCATGGGCGTCCCCGGCCTGTGGGTGGTGGCGGCGCACATCCTCGGCGAGCCGGGCCGCCTGCTGCGGCAGGCCGTCGAGTGGGACGCGCCGGTGGTCTTCATCGAGAGCAAGACCTGCTATGGCCGCGCCCTCGTCGCGGCAGTCCCGGGCATGACGGCTACCGTCATTGCGGATGAGGCCTCGCCCTTTCCCACGCTGGTGCTCCGTCACGATCGCAGCGACGCCGCCGATGGCTTGCTGTGGTGTTACGGCGGAATGACGCCGCATTGCCTCGAGGCGGTGCAGCACTTGAAGGAGGTCGAGGGCCTGCACCTCGATCTCGCGGTGGTCAGCCAGTTGTCGCCGGTGCCGGCCTCACACCTCGCGCGCATCGTCGCCGACGGCGAGACGACGCTGTTTGTCTACGCGGAAGAGGCGAGTGCTGAGCACGGGTGGTCCGCGGAGATCCTCGCGCAGGTGCAGCAGTGCGTGAGCGCGTCCGGGCGACCGGGGCGTCACCTCCGCATCGGCGGCGCGCATACGCCGATTCCGAGCAGTCGCGTCCTCGAGATGGACGTTGTGCCCGCCGCGCGCGACATCATCGCGCGCGTCCTGGAGTGTTTCTGATTAGCCGCCGCCATCTCATCTTCGCCGCGCAAGCCGTGGTCACCACGGTGCTGCTGGTGCTGCTGTTCCGCCGGTTCGACTGGGCGCGGTTTGCCGAAGTGTTGCAGCAGATGCCGGCCTGGTTCTACGCCGGCTCGCTCGTGGTGCTGGCGCTCGGGCAGGCGCTCTACGCCTACCGATGGCGTGTGGTGCTGGCGGGCATCGGCGTCGACGTGCCGTTCGGCGAAGTGCTGCGCCAGTATTTCATCGGCATCTTCTTCGCCAACCTGATGCCGACGGCGGTCGGCGGCGACGCGGCGAAGGTCTATTACCTCGGCCGGCGCTCGGGATTCGTGCAGATAACCGCCTCGGTCATCCTCGACCGGCTGCTGGGCTTCGTCTGGCTGGCGGTGATTGGGGCGGCGCTGGCGTGGGCGGTGGGTGGGGATGCGCCGGTGCTGGTCCTGAACCGCCGGTTGCTGACGCTGTTTGCCGCGGGATTCGGGGTGGCGCTGCTGGTCGCCTGGCTGGTGCCGGTCGAGCGCGTCCTGCCACGCCTGGTGCCCGCGCGATGGAGCTCGTGGACCTCCCGGGTCAGCGAGTTCGTGCTGCTGGTGCGCGAGGGCGTGTGCCGGCCGGCGACGTTCTTCACTGCCGGCGCCATTGTCGGCGCCTACGCCTGGCTCATCGCCATGGTGTACCAGCAGTACTTTGCCGTGAGCGGCCTTCCCGCGCTGGCCCTCCTGCCGGTGCTGCTGGCGATCGTCAGCATGTCGATCTTCGTGAACGTGCCGATCACGGTCGGCGGCATCGGCTTGCGGGAGCAACTCCACGTGCTGCTGTTCACCGCGTTTGGCGTGCCCAAGGAAGTGGCCGTGACGATCTCACTGATATTGTTCTCGCAGTCGTTGTTGTTGAGCCTGATCGGCGGCGGCCTGTGGCTCAGGATTCGGCCGACGGTGGTGGCGGCATGAGCGACGTCGTCATTCACGCCAGGGACCTCACCAAGGTCTACCGGCTCTACACGAGCCCGCGCTACCGATTTCTCGACATGTTCGGGATGCTGCGGAATGCGGCCGGCGCCTACACGGAGCACGCGGCGCTCGGCGGGGTCAGTCTCGACATCCGTCGCGGCGAGAAGGTGGCGTTCATCGGCCGGAACGGCGCTGGCAAGAGCACGCTGTTGAAGCTCTTCACCGGGGTCATCGAGCCCACGTCCGGCACACTCGACGTGCGCGGCAAGGCGCACGCGCTGCTGCAGATCGGTACCGGCTTCCATCCTGATTTCAGCGGCCGGGAGAATGTCTACGCCTACCTGGCCCAATTGGGTGTGACCGGGCGCGAGGCCGACAGGAAGTACGGGGAGATAGTCGAGTTTGCCGAGCTCGAGGAGTACATCAGCCAGCCGGTCAAGACCTACTCGAGCGGCATGGCCGTTCGCCTGATGTTCTCGACCTCGACCGCCATCACCCCCGACCTGTTGGTGCTCGACGAGGTGCTCGGTGTGGGCGACGCATATTTTGCGCATAAGAGCTACGGCCGCATCCGCGAGTTGTGCGAACGCGACGGCACGACCCTCCTTCTGGTGACGCACGACGTCTACTCGGCGGTCACCATTTGCGACCGCGTGATCTGGATCGATCATGGTCGCGTGTTGATGGACGGTGACGGCGCGACCGTCGTCAACGCCTATGAAAACTCGATCCGGGTCCAGGAAGAGCAACGCCTGCGGCTGAAGGCCGGGCAGCGGGCGAAGGAACTGGCGGCTGCCGGGGGCAGCCTGGTGGTCGTCGAGGTGTTCGCCGCCGATGGTGTGCCGCCCGCGTGCCCAGTCTACTTCTCCCGCATCGAACTCATGGCAGGAGGCGAGAGCATTGGCCGCCTGTCGCTGGACGGCTCGCCGGCGCCGCGGTCGGCGCTCCAGTTTGAGGGCAGCAACTGGGGCGGCGGCGTCGAATGGGAAGGCCGGCCCGCGCGCGCGATGCTGAACTTTGGTTCACCTTTCCAGAAGGTGGCCGGCACCGTCGCCGCTCCGGCCTCGTTGACCGATATCGCCAGCGAGACGTTGTCCCTCGAGTTGGATTACTGGTCGGCCGAGCCGTGCACTTTGGCAGCGCGCGCTTTTGTGGACGGCGGCGAGATCACGCTGGGGCCGTTGCCGCCATCGAGGTCCTCGTGGATCACTCATCGCGCCGTGCCGTCGGACGTGACCCTGGCCGAGAAGGCGCGCGAGTTGACGCCATCCGGCCGCCAGGGAACGGGATCGATCGTCGTCGAGAAGGTTCTTCCCTGCAACGCCGAGGGCCAGGAGACGTACGCGTTCCGTCATGGCGAGGCGTTCGAGTTGCGGATGCGGTATCGCATCAACCAGCCCGGCCTGCGCGAGCGGCCGCAGATCCTCGTCGCCTTCCTGCGCGACGGTGTCCAGGACGTGATGCGCACCATCAGCCGCGAGTTCGTGTTCGACGAAGCGCGCCAGCGCGAGGGCGAGGTCGTTCTTCGCTACCCGAAGCTGCCGCTGGCGAACGGCACCTATTCGGTGACCGTGATGATGGCCCGCGAGGGGTACTACGACGAACAACAGACGCTTTACTTCTCGATTAATCCTGGCGTCTACACCTGCCTGACGCGCCTGTTCGATATTTCCGTCGAGCATGGGGGCATCGTCGGCAGCGGCACCGCGGTTGTGACCGACGGAGACTGGAGCCTTCTGCCATGAGCCGCGCGTTGTTCGATCGCTGGTTGAGCCGTTGGCGATCCACACCCGCAGGGGAAACCGCCGTGTCGGTGCCGGCTGCGGTCGATTCCCCGCCGCCGGTCGCGGTTGCCGAGGTGCTGGAACTGGACCTCGCGGCAACGCTGGCGCGCGAGTTCGCGGACGAGTATCCGATTTGCGCGGCGACGACGGCAGCCGTCGTGGCGCGGCTGGGGGCGGCGGACCTGGCGCCGCTGGCCAGGCGATCACCGTCGCTCGCCGGCTATGACTGGGCCAGCTACTTGGACTGCAGCGCCTGCCGGGTCGTGCGCGTGCAGCGGGCGCTACGGCAACACGTCGCGCCTGGCGGCCGTGTTCTCGACTACGGTTCGTACTTCGGGAATTTCGGGCTGGCCTGCCAGGCGATGGGATTTCGCGTCGATGCCGTGGATTCGTATCGCCAATACGGTCAGGCGCTGGCGCCGTGGGCGGACCTCCAGCGAGAGTCCGGCATCGCCGTGCACGATTTCGTCGACACCGGGTATGACCTGGCGGCGCTCGGTCACGGGCAGTTCGATGCCGTCATCTGCGCCGGCGTGATCGAACACATCCCGCATTCGCCCAAGGCGTTGCTCGACTCGCTGACCGCGGCACTGGCGCCGGGCGGGATCCTGATTCTCGACACGCCGAATTTGGCGTACCTTTACAAGCGCCTGACGCTGGTCGAAGGGCAGAGCATCTTCGCGCCGATCTCGCATCAGTACTTCACCGAGTTGCCATTCGAAGGGCATCACCGCGAGTACACGGTGGCGGAAGTCGAGTGGATACTGAAGACGGCGGGCCACGAGATCCTGTCGCTCGAAACGTTCAACTACAGCATGTTCGGCCAGACACAGCTCACGGGTGAGCATCTGATGTACTACCGCGCGATGGCCGCGGACCCCTTGCTGCGAGAGCTCATGATCGCCGTCTCGCGACGCGGGGCTGAGTCCGCCCCATGACGATAATCGCCAAGGATCTCAAGACCATGTCGAATCCCGATCCGTTCAACGGCGCCAGCGACGCATCACTCATTGCGAGCCTGACTCTGTTTGCGCGCGAGTTGCTGCGTCGTGCCACGCGGACGCTGGCGAGCGGCGGGGAAGTACCCGTGCACCACGTCAGCGTGCCATTGCCGGTCTCACGCGCGTCGGCGGCCGACTTCGTGCGCATGATTCAGCTCTGGGTCGCAGACCGCGCGGGCGTCCCGGTCACGGCGCCGCCCCGTCCGTGCCCCGCGTGCCGGTCCGACGACAGCGAGTTTCAGTTCCTCAGCTTCGATCAGTATCCGTACCGCGAATGTCGCTCCTGCGGCACCTGGTTCGTGCCGCTCGCGATCGACGACCGCATCTTCGCCGACTATTTTCAGCGGGTGCCCGAAGCGCAGCAGATCTCTGCCGGGATGATGTCCGGTCGCGACGAGCTCACGCGCGATAGTGACCGGCAGCGGTTTGGCCACTACTTCCAGTTGCTACAGCCGTTCCTGGGCGACGCGCCGCAGCCGACGCGTTATCTCGACATCGGCTGTGGCGTCGGCCATTCGGTGGAACTGGCGGCCAGCCTTGGCTGGAACGCGCGTGGCGAAGAGCTCAGCGAGGTGGCCGTTGCCACCGCGCAGGCGAAGGGCCGGAATGTGGTGCGCCCTGGCCAGAGGGGGGCGGACGAAGCCTACGATGTCATCTCATTGTTTGAGACGCTCGAACACATCACCGATCCGGACCAGGTGTTGGCGGACGCGATTCGTGCGCTCGCCCCGTCCGGGGTCGTCATGATTACAGTGCCGAACCGCGCGAGCTTCGAGATTTCGATCTTGCGCGAACGCTGCTTTCACGTGTTCGGCGGCTACGAGCATGTTGGGCACATCAACTTGTTCGATTCGCGAGGGATCAGCGCACTACTCCAGCGTCATGGGCTCTCGCTCATGTTCACGGATGGTCAGTTTGGCAGCGACCTGAGCCAGATCTGTTCGCACCTGACCTCGAGCGGGCAGTCGGTTCCCGACGTGCTGGCCACGGGCCGAGTCGAGTTCCCGATCGCGGAGCCGGCGCATCAGGTGCTCAATATCCTGGGCCCGGCAGTGTCATTGCTCGAACGGGCGTCGCATCGGTCACCCATCCTGATTGCGCTCGCCTGCCGGACGGCCGCGCGGCCGCACCTCGAGCCACGGTTCACGGCGCTAATCGAGCACTGGCGCGGCCAGATGGATGCGTCCGTTGCCGCGGCTTTGGGTGAGTGTGAGGCCGAGCACAAGGACACCGCCGCGGTCTTGCAGGCCGAAGTGAATCGGCGCGACACTTTATTGGCCGGGCTCCATGACAAGCTCAACTCAACCGACCAGCTGCTCAACGATGTCAGGGCCAGGCTCGACCGCACGCTCGATGCTCGCTTGCGGCGGCTGGCCCGTAAGGTGCTGGGCCGCTAGTCTAGCTCGCATCCCTCGAACCTCAAGGTCACATTCATATGTGTGGAATCGTTGGTAGTTTTAAGCCGGGCGGTGAAGCGTGCGGCGAGGCCGTGATCGGCGCCATGCGCGACCGCATGGCCCATCGCGGTCCTGACGGCGCTGGTTTCTGGCAGTCGCCGGCCCGGGACTGTGCGCTGGGCCATCGCCGGTTGTCGATCATCGACCTGTCGTCGGCCGCCAACCAGCCCATGCTGAACCGCGCCGGGACAGTGGCGGTGGCGTTCAACGGCGAGATTTACAACCACGCCGACGTGCGTCGTGAGCTGGAGGCACTGGGCAAGTACGAATGGACGACCGACCATTCGGACACGGAGGTGCTGCTTCATGCCTACGAAGAGTGGGGCCTGGAGTGCACGAAGCGGTTCCACGGCATGTTCGCCGTAATCATCTACGACGCTCGCGACGCCGGCCGGCCGGTCGTGCACCTGATTCGCGATCGCGTGGGCGTGAAACCGCTGTACTTCACCAAGACCAGGACCGGTGAGTGGTTGTTCGCTTCGGAGATCCGTGCCTTGCTGGGCCATCCCGATGTCTCCACCGAGATGGACCGGACGGCCTTCTGGCATTACCTCACCTTCATTGTCACGCCGGCGCCGATGACCTTGTTCAAGGGCATCTTCAAGATGCCGGCCGGCCACACCATCTCCATCGACCACCACGGACAGGCGACGTCACGGCAGTGGTGGGATTGCCGCCCCGACGCGAGCAGCCTGTACTCCGAGAAGGACCTCAGCGAGCCCGAAGCCGTCGCTGAGTTGACGCGGCTGTTGAAGCAGGCCATTGCGCGCCGGATGGTGTCGGATGTGCCCTTCGGCGTGCTGTTGTCCGGCGGCGTGGACTCGTCTTTGAATGTGGCGCTGATGAGCGAGTTGATGACGCGTCCGGTAACGACGTTTACCATCGGCTACGAAGGCAAGGAAGACTACAACGAGTTCCAGTTCGCCCGGCGGGTCAGCGACCGCTACAAGACCGAGCATCACGAGACGTTGATCAGCGGGCAGGAAGCGCAGGACTTCCTGCCGCTGCTGGTTCGGCTGCAGGACGAACCGATTGCCGACAACGTCTGCATCCCGCTCTACTTCCTGTCGCGCCTGGTCCGGCAATCGGGCACCACGGTCGTGCAAGTAGGTGAGGGCGCGGACGAGAATTTCCTTGGCTACTGGTGGTGCGAGCACTACCGCCAGAAGTACGAGCAGGTTTACAAGCCGGCGCGGCGCACCAGCTTCTGGCAGCGGCTGCGGCAACGTGCCCACGCGGCCGCGCCTGGCGCCACGCAGGAAGACGTCGACATCGTCAACCGCGCCAAGGCCGGGCAGGAACTGTTCTGGGGCGGTGCGGCGTGCTGGTGGGGCGAGATGCGCAACCGGCTGACGCCGGATCCGGGCGCGTTCCGCGGCACCGTGGAATGCCCGGTGGCCGGCTTGATGCCGGCGTCGCATGAGGAGCTCGACAGCCACGCCGTCGTGCGGGAGTATCTCGGCAAGCTCGACGGCAAGCTCCTCGAGCCCGAGGTGCTGCAGAAGATCCCCTACATGGAGATGAAGCTGCGGCTCCCTGAGCACTTGTTGATGCGTGTCGACAAGCTCACGATGGCACACTCGATCGAGGCTCGCGTGCCGTTCCTCGATCACGATGTCGTCGAGTTTGCGACGAAGCTGCCGCCCTCATACAAGCTGAAGAACGGCGTGGGCAAGGCGCTGCTCAAGAAGGCCGCCGAACCTTACCTGGATCACGATCTCGTGTATCGCAAGAAGCAGGGCTTCGGCGCGCCGATGGAGGAATGGTTCCAGGAAGGCGACTTTGGCCCGCGCTGCCTCGCCGCGTTCGAACGCTCGAAGTTGGCGCAAGAGGGCTTCTTTGACAACGCCTACTTCACCGACCTGCTCAAGGGGCAGATGGCGGGCCGCGGCGGCTACAGCTTCCAGCTCTGGACCGTGATCAATGCGGTGTTGTGGCACGCGTCGTGGATTGAAGGACGGGAGGACTGTCTCTGATGACCGCGCCACGGATGACGGTGGAGTTCTATCGCCACAGCCTGGAGGAGGCCGACATTGCACGGCTGGTGGAGGTGTGTCGCGGGGTCTTCCTGACGACGGGCCAGGAGGTCAAGGCTTTCGAGGATGCGTTCGCCGCGTATCTCGGCGCGCGACACGCGGTGGGTGTTACGAGCTGCACGGCAGGCCTGCACCTTGCCCTGCTGGCTGTGGGAATAGGGCCTGGCGACGAGGTGATTACGACGCCGATGACCTTCGCGGCGACCTCGAACACGGTGCTGCACACGGGCGCTACGCCGGTGTTTGTTGACGTGGAGCCGGATACCGGTCTGATCAGCGCCGAGGCCGTGGAGCGGGCAATCACGCCACGGACCCGGGCCATTGTGCCGGTGCATCTCTATGGGCAGATGGCCGACATGCGCCGTCTCCGGGAGATTGCCGACCGTGCGGGGGTTCGCGTGATCGAGGATTGCGCGCATGCCATCGAATCGGTGCGCGATGGCATTAAGCCAGGGCAGCTCGGCGATGCAGCCGCGTTTAGCTTCTACGCCACCAAGAACATCACGAGCGGCGAAGGCGGTGCGGTGGTGACCAACGATGCGACGGTCAACACTCGGCTGCGCTTGTTGCGACAGCACGGAATGTCGGCCAGTGCGGCCGAACGCTACACCGGCACCTACCGGCACTACGACATAGAATTGCTCGGCTGGAAGTACAATATGGCGAATCTGCAAGCGGCCTTGCTGCTCGGACAGATGGAGCGCCTTGACACGATGTGGCGGCGCCGCGAGGACATTTCGCAACAATACGAGCAAGGCCTACGCCACATCGAGGGCGTGTCGTTTCCCGTCATCTTGGCGGGGGCACGGTCGGCACGCCACCTGTTTACCATCTGGGTGGCCCCGGCCCACCGCGACAGGATCCTTTTCGACCTTCAGGCGCGCGGGGTGGGCGTGGCTGTCAACTATCGTGCCGTGCACCTGCTCAAGTATTACCAGGATACCTTCAGAATTCCCCGCGGTGCCTTCCCAGTGGCGGAGCGGATCGGTGATTCGACCATCACCCTGCCACTCTATCCGAAGCTGACCGAAGCGGAGGTCGACTACGTAGTCAAGAACGTCCGTGAATCGGCGGCGAACGCCGCAAGTTTGCCGCCTGTCTCCAATGGCCCGCGCACTACCTGACGAGGTCGCCTCGCTGATTCGCGACGAACAGGCCCGCCAGGCGGGCCGTTTCATCGCTCACCCCGATCTCGCGGCGTACCTCGCCAAGCTCGCGGAACGCGCCGAGCTGCTGATTGACTCGGCGGAAGGACGATGCCGAGGGCTGGTGGCCTACTACTGCAACGACCTCGAGACGCGGCAGGCGTTCATCACGCTTGTCGTCGTCGATCCGCGCGACCGCAGTACCGGCCTCGGCAAAGCCCTGGTCGGATGTGTGCTGGCGATTGCCAGGCAACGCGGGTTCACCTCGTGCCGTCTCGAAGTCGCCAAGGACAATCAGGCGGCCTACGAGCTCTATTCGAGGCAGGGCTTTCGCGTGGTCGAAGACCGCCCGCACAACCATCTCCTGGAGATCGCGCTCTGATGTTCACGTGGCGCAAGCATGGCCTGGTGTTCGACCCGGCCACGATGACCGATGTCGAGTGGATGAACGAGTTCGCGCAGGCTCCAGCTACGCTGATCTTCGACGACTTCGTCCGCGTCTATTTCTCCTGCCGGCCCAAGGGCGACGCCAACGGCCAGTACGTGAGCCGCGGCGCATTCGTCGATCTCGCTCGCCGCAACTTGACCGAGCGCCTCGCCGTGTCGGCCCGGCCGATCATGGCGCTCGGCGGGCTGGGCACGTTCGATGAGTTCGGCACCTATCCGACCTCGGTGATTCGCGACGGTGACCTGGTCCGCGCCTATTACGGTGGCTGGACGCGCTGCGCCTCGGTGCCCTTCGACGTGGCGATCGGCTATGCCATTAGCCGCGACGGGGGAGTGACCTTCGAGAAGCAAGGCCGCGGGCCGGTGTTGGCGGCGGGCCTCGACGAGCCGTTCGTGATCAGCGGCCCAAAGATTCGCCGTTTTGGTAACCGCTGGTATCTCTGGTACATTGCGGGCACGAAGTGGCTTCCGAATGCCGGCCGCGCCGAGCCGGTCTACCGCATCCGCATGGCGGTTTCGGATGACGGCGTGACGTGGGAACGGGCCGGACGAGAGATCATTCCGCCCCGGATCGAGGCCGACGAATGCCAGGCCAGCCCAGACGTGATGTTCGCCAACGGCAAGTACCACATGTTCTTCTGCTATCGCTACAGTCTCGGTTACCGCGGGCGGGAGAAGGGCTATCGCATCGGCTATGCGAGTTCGCCGGACCTGGTCACCTGGACCCGCGATGACGCGAAAGCCGGCCTCGACGTGTCGGCCGACGGGTGGGACTCGGAAATGATCAGTTACCCCCATGTCTTCGAACTCGACGGCAAGACCTACATGTTCTACCTGGGCAACGGCGTCGGCCGCCACGGCTTTGGTCTCGCCGAACTGGACGGCGTGCTGGCGTGAAGTGGACCAAGCGCGGGCTGCTCTTCCGGCCGCAGCAACACGCTCTACCCAACGGCTGCACTGACTTCGCGCAGTCGCCCCAGGCGCTGGTATTCGACGGCTTCGTCCGCATCTTTTTCTCGACCCGGGGCCGCGATGCCGGTGGCCAGTACGTCAGCCACATCGCGTTTGTGGACGTCGACACGGCGGTGTCTCGGGTGCTGCGGACGTCGACGGCCCCCGTGATCCCGCAGGGCGGCCTGGGCGCCTTCGACGAACACGGCATCTTTCCCATCAACGTGGTGCGGCACGGCCCCCAGGTCTACGCTTTCACATGCGGTTGGAGCCGCCGCATCTCGGTGCCGGTCGAGACCGCCATCGGACTGGCAGTCAGCCATGATGACGGCCTGACGTTCGAACGTGTCGGGCCTGGGCCGGTAATGGGACCCACGCCGCAGGAGCCATTCCTCGTCGGCGATCCGTTTGTGATCGTCCGCGAAGGCGTCTGGCACATGTGGTACATCTACGGGACCAACTGGGTCGAGAGCCCGTCCGACCCCGGTCCGGCGCGCGTCTACAAGATCGCGTATGCCCGGTCGGCGGACGGCCGGTCGTGGCAACGCGACGCGCGCCTGATCGTCGCCGACGTGCTCGGGGCAGACGAGTGCCAGGCCTTGCCGACCGTGATCGAGATCGACGGCCGCTGGCACATGTACTTCTGTTACCGCCAGGCCACCGACTTCCGGGCCAACAAGGCGCGCGGCTATCGCCTCGGCTACGCCTACTCCGACGACCTGCAGCGCTGGACCCGCGACGACGCCCAGGGCGGAATTGACGTGTCGGATGAGGGCTGGGACGCCGAGATGCTCTGCTATCCTCATGTATTCTGGAGTGATGGGCGGGCCTACCTGCTGTACAACGGCAATGCCTTTGGCCGCGACGGGTTTGGCGTGGCCGTGCTGGAGCAATAGATGAGTGTGGGCAGGGATCTTGATCGGGAGTCGCAGGACGCGCTGGGGCACAAGTACGCCTACACGTTCGATTTCGACGTCATGCACCCCTTCATGCTGCGCTCGTTCCAGCCGTTCTTCCGGCCGGGCAGCGTGCTCGAACTCGGCAGCTTCCGCGGCGACTTCACCAGGCGCCTGGTGCCGCACTTTGCCGACATCACCTGCGTCGAGGGCTCAGGCGAGGCGGTCGCCGCGGCCCGTCAGGCGCTTGGCGACAAGGTCGCGGTCGTGCAGGGCACCTTTGAGACGGTGTCGCTGGGGCGGCGGTTCGACAACGTCATCCTGACGCACGTGCTGGAACATCTGGACGACCCGGTTGGCGTGATGACACGGGTCAACCGCGAGTGGCTGGCGCCAGGTGGCCGCTTCTTCCTGGTGTGTCCGAATGCCAATGCGGCGTCCCGCCAGATTGCCGTGCGGATGGGGCTGATCACCCACCACGCCGCCGTCACGCCGGCCGAAGCCGCGCATGGCCACCGCATCACCTACTCGCTCGATACGCTCGAGCGCGACGCCAGGGCGGCAGGTCTGACCGTGGTGCATCGCTCAGGCATTTTCTTCAAGGCGCTCGCGAATTTCCAGTGGGATCGGCTGCTGGCCACCGACATCATCTCGCCCGAGTATCTGGAGGGCTGCTACCAGCTCGGTCACGTCTACCCGGATCTATGCTCGAGCATCTTCCTGATGTGCGAAGCGGGCGACAAGTAGGCTGGATGCGCGCGTGACACTCGGCATCATGCAGCCGTACTTTCTCCCGTACATCGGCTACTGGCAGTTGCTGGCGGCCGTCGATCGGTTCGTGGTCTACGACAACATTCAGTACACGAAGAAGGGCTGGATCAACCGCAACCGCTTCCTCCGCAGCGGCGCGGACGCGCCTTTCACCTTGCCGCTCAAAAAAGGGTCGGATTTCATGGATATCAGGGAGCGCTCGCTGGCGGACGACTTCAACCCGGCGACGTTGTTGAACCCATTCCGCCAGGCATACCGCAAGGCGCCGTTCTTTGACGCGGTCTTTCCGACGATCGAGTCGATCGTGACCGCGGCCCAGCGCAACCTGTTCGAGTACCTGCTTAACAGCCTGGTGGTCACCGCTGGCTATCTCGACATCAAGACACCCATTATCGTGTCGTCCACGGTGCCGATCGACCACGGCCTGAAGGCCGGCGAGAAGGTGCTTGCGCTGTGCGGTGCCCTCGGCGCCAACCGCTACCTCAACACCGTTGGCGGCCGGGCCCTGTATGCGGCCGACACCTTCGCCGCGGCCGGTGTCGAACTCAAGTTCATCCAGGCCCGTCCCGTCACCTATGCGCAGTTCGGCCAGCCGTTTGTGCCCGCGCTGTCGATCCTGGATGTCATGATGTTCAATTCTCCAGACGCCGTCAGGCGCATGCTCGGGGAGTACGACCTGCTGTGACGATCAAGCCGTTCGCCGAACCTATTTATGTGACCCGGCCGCTTTTGCCGCCGCTCGAGGCTGTGCACGCGCGCTTGGCGGAGATCTGGGAGGCCCGCTGGCTGACCAACGACGGCCCGCAACACGTACGGCTCACCCGGGCGATCGCCGACTACCTCGCGGTGCCCCAGGTGTCGCTGTTCAACAACGGCACGATCGCCCTGCTCGCCGCCGTGCGCGCGCTCGGCATGCGCGGTGAGGTCATCACCACGCCATTCACGTTCCCCGCCACTCCTCACGCCATCAGTTGGAGCGGGGCGACCCCGGTGTTCTGCGACATCGATCCCGAGACGATGACGATCGATCCAGCGAAGATCGAGGAGTTGATCACCCCGCGGACGACAGGCATCCTCGCGGTCCACGTGTACGGCATCCCGTGCGACGTCGGCGCCCTGCAGGCCATTGCCAACCGCCGCGGCCTGCGAGTGGTCTACGATGCGGCGCACGCCTTTGGCACGAAGATCAACGGCGTCGGCATCGGCAACTTCGGCGATGCGTCCATGTTCAGCTTTCACGCCACCAAGCTGTTTCACTCCGCGGAGGGCGGGGCCCTGACCACGCCCAAGGCCGACTACAAGGCGGCCTTCGACCACCTCAAGAACTTTGGCATCCTGAACCAGGAAGCGGTTGACGTGGTAGGAATCAACGGCAAGATGAATGAGTTGCAGGCGGCGCTGGGCCTCGCCGTGCTCGACTGCGTGGCCGACGAGGTCAGGCGCCGCCAGGCCATCATCGCCCGCTACCGGGAACGGCTGGGCGGCGTCGGCGGCCTGACCCTGATGCCCGAGCCGGCCGGTGTCGAGAGCAGCTGCCAGTATTTCGTGGTCCGGATCGACCGCGCTCAATTCGGGGCCTCGCGCGATCAGGTCTTCGAGACGCTGAAGGAATTCAACGTGCTGGCCCGGAAATATTTCTTTCCCCTGTGCACGGACTACGCGTGCTACAGCGACCTGCCCTCCGCGCGTCCCGGGCGCCTGCCGGTGGCTCACGCCATCGTCGACCAGGTGCTGTGTCTGCCGTTGTACGGCACGCTGCCGCTCGATGCCGTCGACACGATCTGCGATATCGTGCAAGGCGTTCAGACCACGGCATGACCGCCACCAAGATCATCTCGTTCGTGATTCCCGTCTATCGCAACGAACGGGCGATCAGCCTGACCTACCAGAAGATCAAGGGGGCTCTCGCGAGCGACCTGTCCGCCTACGACTACGAGTTCGTGTTCGTGGACGATGGCTCGGATGACGGTTCGCTGCCGGAGTTGTTGCGGTTGCGCGAGGCGGACCCGAAAGTGCGGATCATTTCGTTCACGCGAAACTTCGGCCAGATGGCGGCGATCCTGGCCGGGCTCAAGGGCGCTACCGGCGACGTGATTCTGCACTTGTCGGCCGACCTGCAGGATCCGGTCGAGCTGATCCCGCGGATGGTGCGCGACTACGAGGCGGGCTCCGAGCTGGTGATCGGCCACCGCGCCGAGCGCGAGGATCAGTGGACCTCCCGCATCACCTCGCGCGTGTTTTATCGCATCATCCGCATGTCGTTTCCGCAGATGCCCGCCGGCGGGTTCGACTACGTGCTGATGGCGCGGCGCGTGGTGGACTCCTTCAACAGCATCGAAGTGCGTAACCGTTTCTTTCAGGGCGACCTGCTCTGGATGGGCTACAAGACGACCTTTATCCCGTATACGCGGGCGAAGCGGACCATCGGCCGTTCGCAGTACACGTTCGCCAAGCGCCTCAAGAATTCACTCGATGCCATCCTGGACTCGTCGTACTTGCCGATTCGCTTCATCAGTGTCGCCGGTGCGGTGACGGCCATGGCAGGGTTCCTGTACGCCGTAAACATTGCTTATACCTATTTCCGACACGGCACGCCCTTCACCGGCTGGGCACCGATCATGATCCTGCTGCTTGGCATTGGCGGCGTCCTGATGCTTATGCTTGGCATCATCGGCGAGTACGTCTGGCGCATCTATGATGAGGTCAAGAAGAAGCCGAACTATGTGATTCGGGAGAAGTATTAACGTGAGCGACCGCACCTATCAGGAAATCGAGGGCATTCGCTGCTACGCCCCAGCGCTCGCGCTGGACTGCGTCGACTATCCGAGTTCCGGATTCGACGTCACCGCCGAGGTGGAGGCCCGGAGTTTCTGGTGCCGCACCCGCAATCGCGTGCTGACGCAGGTCTTCCGGCGGTTTACCGATCGCAACGCAACGCTGGACGTCCTTGAGGTCGGGTGTGGCATCGGTGGTGTGATCGCCGCATTGCGGAAGTTTCCCAATCTGCGGCTCACGGGCTCTGAGATATATCTGCAGGGCCTGCGATACGCTCGGACGAAGATGCCCGACGTGAACTTTATCCAGCTCGACGCAACCGACATTCCCTTTCAGGCTGCCTACGACGTGATTGGAGCATTCGACGTGCTCGAGCACATTCCGGATGACGAGAAGGCGATGAGCGAGATCGCTCACGCGTTGCGCCCTGGTGGACTCTTCATTGTGACCGTGCCGCAGTATCCATGGCTCTGGAGCACGCTCGACGAGTTAGTAAACCATAAACGCCGATACCGAAAGAAAGAGCTCGTTGAGAAGCTTGATCGGGCCGGTTTTAAGGTCATCTATTTGACGTCGTTCATCACTCTGCTACTTCCTGCCATGGTCCTGTCGCGGGTCTTCGATCGCGCTCAGCGCCGTTCGACCGATCCAGCTGCAGACTTCACCTCACGCGTGGCGCCTGGGGCGTTGGTAAACACGATTTGCGACTGGCTCATGCGCGTGGATGAAGCCGTGCTCAAGGTCGGCCTGACCTTGCCTGTCGGTGGCTCACTCCTAGCCGTGGCGCGTCCCCACCAGTCCCAACGGTGAATTCTTCGCCAAAGCCCGCCAAAGACCTTCCCGCTTCGTCGGGCCGTCGGACGCTCGCAATCGATCTTGCGATTGTGGCGTTCCTGCTGGTCGGCTCGGGGGTGTGGGCGACCACTTACTGGAACGCCTGGGTCGCTCGCGGCGGCACACCGGAATTCTACCAGTCATATTTCGAGCCGGCGGTGATGGTGGCGTGCGGCAAGGGATTCGTCGTGGCCCAGCCAGCCCCACCGGCTGCGCTTACGGCCTTTCTCCAGCGACACACCGACACCTTCTCTTGTAGCGACCTGCCTGAGGGCTTGGCGGTGGGCCAGTCCGGGATGTTCCAGGGCGCCTGGATCTATCTCGAGATGATGGTTGGCTGGGCGTGGTGGGTGCTCGGCATCTCGTGGAGCGGGATGGGGCCGCTGTTTGGCCTGCTGTTCGGAACCTCCATCGCCCTCGCGTACCGCATCTTCCGCCTTGGCATGGGGCGTCCCCTCGCGGTCATCGGTTCGCTCGCCGTGACAGTTTCGGCGGCGCACTTGATGAACCTGCCGAACCTTCGCGACTACGCGAAGGCCCCCTTTACGCTGGCGCTGATCCTGATTCTAGGACTGCTGGTCACACTGCCGACAGCGCGAAAGCGCGTGTTGTGGCTCTCGGCCTTGTTCGGCGCCGTGCTTGGCGTCGGCTACGGGTTCCGAACCGACTTCCTGGCGACCCTGCCAGTTCTGCCCATCACCTTGCTCCTCTTTCTCGAGGGCGGTGTGATGAAGCGGTGGGCGCTCAAGGCGGCTGCCACTGCGGTCTTCATTGCCACGTTCGTCATCGTGAGCTGGCCGGCCCTGACGGCCGTGTATACCAGGGGTGGCTGCCAGTGGCATGTCGCGATGCTCGGCCTGCAGGTCCCGTTCGACGCGCCGCTGCACATCGGCCAGGCGCCGTACGACTTCGGCTATGCGTATTCCGATGGCTACATCGCGTGGACCGTGCTGGGATACGCCCAGCGGACCCACCCAGACGTCGCAACGCTGGAGTTCTGCTCGCACGAGTACGACATGCACAGCGGCGCCTTCCTGCGCGACGTGGCGACCACGTTCCCCGCGGACCTGATCGCCCGCGCATACGGATCCGTCATTCAGATCGCGGACTTGCCGTTCCTGTGGTGGGCGGCGCCGTCGCCCGGATGGGCGCCGTCCTTTTACGAGGCGCGGGCCGCGTTCCTGCGGCCGAAGATGGGGTCGGGCGCCGCTATCGTCGCGGTTGCGCTGCTTCTGTCCGCCACGGTCAGCCTGCGGCTTGGGCTGTTCCTGTTGTTCTTCCTGGCGTATTTTGGGGGCTATCCCGCCATCCAGTTTCAAACCCGCCATCACTTCCACCTCGAGTTCATCACCTGGTGGGCTGCCGGCTTCGTCGTTCATTCAGTGGTGGCCGCGGCATGGGCTCTTCGGCGCGGTGGCATGCCGGAACGGCGAGTCATCCAGCAGGCTGTCGCGCGCTCGGCTGCGTTTGCAGCCATCGCTGCGGCGCTTGTGTTTGGGGGCCTCAACGCTGCTCGTTGGTATCAGCAAGGGCGCGCCACCGAGTTGTTACGCGCGTATCTCGATGCGCCGGCAACGCCGATTGCGTTGCCCGAAGCGACGCTGCCGGCCCAGTCAGGCCGGCAGTGGCCCGAGTTCATCCGGGTCGAGATCAACCAAGCCGAATGCGGGCCGGCGCCGTCGGTCACGTTTCGATACCGCACGACGCCGGCGGATGGTGACCTCTCGCGGACATTTACTCTTACCGGCAACCCGACGGCGGGCCTGACGCGCGTGTTCCTGCCGGTGTTCGAGCTGTTCGATCGGCTGGAGTTCTCCGATTCTCGGCCGGGGTGCGTCGTGGGCGCCCACGCCGTCTCTGAACTGAATCGCTTTCCGTTGCTGCTGGGCGCGGTCTTGCCGCCGGGATGGGAGTCGCTGCCGCTCCATCAGCGGCTCAGGGACTGGGAAGCCACCACGCCGGTCGTGAAGTGACAGCCGGACTTTTGATGACCGTTGAGCAGGACGCCGCGGCCCGCCGTCTCAAACGCCGAGGCGTCGAGGCGGCGATCGTGATCGCGGTGTTGCTGGCGTCAGGCGTGTGGGCCACACAGTTCTGGAAGACCTGGACGTCGCAAGGCGGCCAGCCGGAGTTCTACCAGATCTATTTCGAGCCGGCTGTGATGATCGCGTGCGGCAAGGGGTTCGTGATATCGGAGCAACAGCCGCAGGCACTCGAAGACTTCCTGTGGCGTCGGCGCGACAGCCTGGCCTGCAGCGAACTGCCGCCGGACCTCAAGCTCGGCGAGCGCGGCTTGTACCAGGAAGCGTGGACATACCTGCAGTACACCGTGGGATGGTCCTGGCGGGTTCTCGGCATTTCGTGGAGCGCGATGGCGCCGTTGTTCGGCGTCTTCTTCGCGACGGTCACCGGGCTCGCCTACGGCATCTTCCGCATTGGCATGGCACGGCCGCTGGCGGTGATCTGCTCCCTTGGCATGGTCACGTCGTCGCTCCAACTGCTCAACCTGCCGCATCTTCGCGACTACTCCAAGGCGCCCTTCACACTGGCTCTGGTCCTGATTCTTGGGTGGATGGTTACCCGGCCGGTGCGCCGCTCAACGGTGTTGCTGCTGGCCGCGGCCTATGGCGCGGTGCTTGGGCTGGGCTATGGCTTCCGGACGGACTTGCTGATCAACCTGCCGGTGATGGCGATCGTGCTGTTCGGGTTCCTCGAAGGTGGCATTTCGAAGAACCTGGTGCTAAAAGCGGCGGCGACCGCATTGTTCGTAGGGGCCTTCGTCGCGGTGAGCTGGCCGATCACCTCCGCGGTCTACAAGAAGGGCGGTTGCCAGTGGCACGTGGCGCTGCTTGGCCTGCAGTCACCGTTCGACGCGCGACTGCGACTGACGCCGGCGCCGTACGAGTACGGCTACGCGTACGCCGACGGCTATGTCATACGCGGGGTGCAGGGCTTTGCGCACCGCATTGACCCGGCCGCCGTGATTCCGCAGTACTGCTCTCACGAGTACGACGTGCAGAGCGGGCGCCTGTTGGCGTCGATCGTGTCGACGTTCCCCGGCGATTTCGTCACTCGGGCGTACGCGTCGACGCTCCAGATCGTGGAGCTGCCTTTCTCGAAATTGGTACCCGCGGCCAGAGACTGGGCGGCGGGAGTGTTCGCCGTGCGATCGACACTGTTGCAGGCACGCCACTCCTGGGGCGCGTTGCTCGCTGCGATGGCCGTTCTGCTGGCGGCGGCCGCCAGCTTCAGGCGAGGCCTGTTCCTCTTGTTCTTCCTCGCGTACTTTGGTGGCTATCCGGCAGTGCAGTTCCAGGAGCGGCACTTCTTTCATCTCGAGTTCATCGGATGGTGGGCGATCGGCTTTGTTGTGCAGCACGGTGTAGCCGGGGCGCGCGGCATCGTCAGCGGCCAACGCGAGGCGTGGCCGATGGTCCGGGGGTTGGCGGCGTGTGCCTTAGCCATCGCCGTGGTTTCGATCGCGGTGTTCGGCAGCCTGGTGGCAGTCGCGCGCTGGTATCAGGGCCGTCAGGTGCGTCAACTGCTCGCCGCGTACGTGGCCGCCCCCAAGACCCCCGTGGCCAATCCGTCCGAGCCCCTCGCTGGCATCGCGCCCGAGGACTGGCCGCAGTTTATCGAGGTGGGCCTCGATGAGGCGGCATGCGGTCCGCGGCCTTCTGTCACATTCACGTACGACCGTTCCAGTCCCGACAGTGACTTCACCCGCACGGTGACCATCGAACGCTCCTCAACTGTCGCCGGGCCGACGCGCGTCTTGCTTCCCGTGTATGAGCATTTCACCGGCGTCGCAATTTCTGATTCGTTGCCGGGCTGCTTGATCGGTGTCTCGCGATTTACCGACCTCCCGGCTCAGCGGCTACTGCTGGGCGTCGTGCTGCCGCCGGATTGGGAATCCCTGCCGATGTACCAGCGGTTGGCGCGATGGGAGGGCGGCTCGCCGCTCGCCTCGTCGGCGTCGCCGGTTGTGTCATTGTTGACGGTGATGCCGCCATCGGCGGTTCAGTTGTCACGATGAGTCCGTTGAAAGGAACCCGCGCGTGATCGATCCGAAGTCGCCCGTTGCCGTCCACCGCCGCGTCGAGGCGGCGGCCAAGCAGTACGGCCTTCGGCCCGGTGCCGAAGAGTTCCCGTTGATGGTCGTCATCTCGATCATCTACCCGTGCAACTTCGGCTGCCCGATGTGCCCGTATACCGACGGCAACTCGGAACTGCGAAAGTTCTACCACGCCCACGACGGCGACCTGATGCCGGTCAAGCTGTGGGAGAAGATGGCCGACGAGTGCGGGCCGTACGGCGCGTGGATGCGCTGCACCGGCGGCGGCGAGCCAATGCTCCACAAGCACATGGTGGAGATGGTCGAGTATGCCAAGGGCAAGGGCGCCCGCATCTGGATGAACACCAACGGCAGCATGTTCGGTCCGCTGCCGGCGTTCCGCCACAAGCTCGAGCGCATCCTGAAGGCCGGCATCGACCTGGTCGAGTTCTCGATGGATGCCGGCGATGCCGAGACCTACGCCAAGGTCCGTCCCCCGCATGGCGGCGCGCCGCGCGATCCGCAGAAGTGGTTCCACAACCACGTCGGCAACGTGCGCGCGGCGCTGGCCATGCGCAAGGAGTTCCGCACCACCAACCGCATCGTCGTGTCCATGATCCGGCAGGACATCATGGAAGGGAAGATGGAAGCGGCGGTGAAGTTCTGGATGGAAGACGTCGGCGTCGATGAAGTGATCACGCGGAAGTTCCTGTCGTGGGACGACAACACCACGATCCAGCTGGGACACGCGATGGACCCGCACCTCTACAAGCACATGCCGGGCGAGCGGAAAGAGCCGTGCGTGTGGCCGTTCGAGCGCCTCAACGTCGACACCCTCGGGCGGGTCGCGCTGTGCGGGCAGGACATCTCGTTCCGCACCGCGGATCTGTTCCCGAACGTGAACGATGCCAGCCTCAAGGAGATCTGGCAGGGCGAGCGGTTCAACTGGTATCGCCGCCTGCATCTCGAAGGCAAGGGCGCCGAAGCGTGGCCGTGCAACGGCTGCTCGGCGTGGCTGGCCGGCGTGCGCGACTGGGAGCACGGCTGGCTGAAGGTGCTCAAGACCTCGGGTGATCACGTCAAGGAAGTGATGAAGAAGGACCTGGGCGTGGACGTCGAGGTCTACCAGCCGCACCACGATTTGCCGCCAGCCAAGTAACGGATGTCAGCCAGTCGGGTCGTGGTGCTTGGGTTCGGGCGGCTGGCGCTCGCGGCCCTCGACACGCTCGAACGTCTTGGGGTCACGCCCGTCGCCGTCGTCGTGCCCGGCATCCGCAGTGGCGCCGATGTCGAGATGGTCGCCGCCCGGGCTCGCGAGAAGTCGCTGAAACTGCTCGTGCAGCCGCGCCGAAAGGACCTGGCGCCCTTTCTTGAAACCATCAAGGCCCTGAGCCCAGACTTGATGTTGGTGTGGTCGTACCCGATGTTGCTGCCGCCGGAATTGACGTCGCTTGCCGCCAACGGAGCCTTCAACATCCACAGCGGCAGGTTGCCCGAGTATCGAGGTGGCCACGTGATGATGTGGGCACTAATCAATGGCGAGAGCGAGAGCGCCGCCACGCTGCATCGGGTCGATGCGGGGATCGATACCGGCCCGGTCGTGGCCGAAGAACGGTTTCCGATCGAATGGGACGACGACATCGCGTCGTTGCAGGGGAAGCTGGCGAAGGCCGGCACAGCGTTGCTGACCAAGTGGTGGCCCGCGCTCGCCGACGGGACTGCGCCGCAGGCACCGCAGGACGAGTCGCGCGCGCGGTACTACCGGATGCGCACCCCAGCCGACGGGTTGATCGACTGGGCGCAGTCGAACGTCCAGATCTACAACCTGGTGCGGGCGCTGGTGGCACCGTGGCCAGGAGCATTCACCACCGTCGGGACTACGCGCTTGGTGCTGCGGCAAGTTGAACCCGTCACGGCAATGTCACCGGCGGCGCCCGGCACCGTCGTGCGATGCGACACGCACGAAGTGAGAATTGCCGCCGGCCAGGGAGACGTGAAGATCGTTGCGAGCGAAATTGACGGTCGCCCTGCGGCGGCGGCGGACTTGGCGCGCGCCGGGCTGGCCATCGGGGCTCGACTTCCAGCCGGACCGCCGAAGGCGCTGGGTTAAGATACGCCCACAGATGGCATCCACGGGCCAGATCCTGAAGACGCGATTGCGGCTGCTGCGCGCCGCCTGGCGGGCCGGGAGCGCGCTCGACCCACCACACTTCGCTCAAGTGGTGGCGGTCGCGGCGGTCAACCCATACGCGACCGGGGCGCAGCTGAAGTTGGTCCAGGATCTCGCCGAGCCGTTCTCGAGCCAGTGCGCCGCGGCGTTGGTGGCGTGTCCCACCGTCCCCGTCGCAAAGCTGCGCCAGATCAGCGAGTTTGACGACCCGTTCCGGAGCCAGTGCCTGGCCGCGCTGATGGGGAACGGCGCCCTCGATGTTGCCGATCTGCGCGTCGTTTACGCGTTTGCCGATCCGTATCGCACGCAGTGCCTCGCCCTGCTGGCGGCAGGCTCCGCCGTGGACGTGCAGAAACTGGCCGAGCTGCAGGCGCTGGTAGATCCCTTTCGCACGCGATGCCTGGCGTCGCTGGCGGCCGACCCCGGCGTGAACACGCGGACGTTGCACGCCATGGGCGACCTGCCCGAACCGTACCGCACGCTGTGCCTGGGGCTCGCCGTGACTCACAACCGCGTGAGCCATGACGCCATCCGGTCGGCGCAACCCGTGCCGACAGTACCGACGGCGCTGCCGGTGCCTGCGCCGGCGCCGCCGCCAGAGATCGACGCAGCGCGCGCGGCCGAGTTCGGCCACCATCGGCCCGAGCAACCCGGGCACGCCGACGTGTTTTTCCGCGATCTCTTCGGTGTCTCCGAGCCCGCGTTCGACGATGACCGGCATTTGCGCGAGACGCTGGAGTGGTTACTCCGGAGCAGGGACGTGACGGGCACCGCGGGGTTCGCGGCGTCGTATCACTTCCGCCACGGCTGGCTGCCGCCGTACCCCGAAACGACCGGCTACATCATCCCGACATTCTGGGACGCTTTTCACGCTCTCGGCGACGAACGGTATCGCGAAGCGGCATGTCAGGGCGCGGACTGGGAGATTGGCATTCAGCTCGAGTCCGGTGCGATCCAGGCCGGCTACCTTGGCGACGACCCGCAAGGGTTCTGGAACTCGAACGTGCCCGTGCCCGCGGCGTTCAACACGGGCCAGGTGGTGCTAGGTTGGAGTCGCACGTACCGGGAGACCGGCGATGCGAAGTATCTCGAAGCTGCGGTGCGGGCGTGCCGGTTCCTCGAGCGGTGCGTGGACGAGGCCGGCGTGTTCCGGCAGGGACTGTCGCCGGGCCCGCGCAACCCCACGCGCTCCTACTACACGCGCGTGGCGTGGGCGATGTGCTGGACGAGCCAGCTCTCGGGCGAGTCGTCTTTTCAGGACGCCGCGGTTCGTCATCTCGATTGGGTAGCGCACTGCCAGCAGCCAGACGGCTGGTTCCCGTACGCCAGCTTCCAGGACGATGGCCGGCCATTGACGCACACCATGGCGTACACCGCGGAAGGCCTGTTACAGGCAGGATTGCTGCTGAGCGTTGACCGCTACGTGGCGGCGTCCGAGGCCCACGTCAAGGCGGCCATGCAGGCCTGCGAACGGCGGGGGTTCTTCCTGCCGGGGTACTTCACTGAGGGGTGGAAGAGCGTGGAGGCCTTCTCGTGCCTGCCCGGTAACGCGCAGTTTGCCACGCTGTGGCTGATGCACGGGTTGCGCCTCCGCGATCTCACGCTGGCGAACACGGGCTTGAAGATGGTCGAGTGGATCAAGGGCCGCCAGGCGCTCGACAATCCGGAACCCGGCATTCGCGGCGGTGTGCCCGGGGCGTGGCCGATCGACGGCGGCTATTCGATCTTTTCAATGGTGAACTGGGCGGCGAAGTACTTCGCCGATGCGCTGCTCGAAGCCCGCCGCGTGAAGCGAGAACTCGTTGATGTTGGGTAAGCTCTTCGTAATCGGCACATTTGACCAGGACGTCTCTGCGTTACCTGCGGTCGACTTGATGCGTTGCCTCGTTGCCGCCGGTGTGCCGCCCGCCGGTGTGATCTTCAAGCGTAGCCTGGGCGCTGACAATCCGCCGCGGCCGGTCCTCGCCGAGGCCGCGAGCGGTTGCTCCGCGCTCCACGTGAACGACTTCAATAACCCCGAGGTGGTGGCGCGAGTTGCCGCCCTGCAGCCCGATCTCCTCGTTTACGCGGGCGGCCGCGACCTTCTGCGGCCGCCCTTGCTTTCGACCGCCAGGCTCGGCTGCTTGGGCGGACACTACGGCCGACTGCCGGAGGTGCGCGGGATGGGCACCGTCGAATGGAGCGTGATCATCGGTGAGCCGCCCGCCGTCGCGATTCAGCGGATCAGCCGTGGCATCGACACCGGCGACATCGTCATGCAGGCGCGGGTGCCGCTCACGACCGGCGACAACTTCGCCGCCATCCGGGATCGCAGCTACTACATGACGAAGGTGATGCTCGCGGTGGCGGCCAAACGTGTATTGGTCGACGGCATCACCGGCACGCCCCAACAGGGCGCGGCGGGCCGGCAATTCTTCCGTCTGCACCCGGCGTTGCAGCAAATGGCCGAGCGCGCGTTGCAGCGACACGTGACGGGGCTTCGAGACGACTGGCATGGCCATGTGGTCCCGATGGTCGACCTCGACGGGGCACAACATCAATGAGACGGGCAGTGCGAGTGGCGGCGCTTATGGTTTCGGTGCTGGCGGCGCTGGCTACTGGTGAGCTCGCCCTGCGATTGACCGATGGCTTCGTCTTGTGGTCCGTGCGGCTCAGGCCGTTGCAGTCCGGTACGGAGACATCGCAGGGGGCCGAGCCCGGCGGGCCCGATCGCGCCTTCGCCGCAGCGTTGCCACTGGCACCAGGCGTGGACCCCGCTTGGTACGACAACGACCCGGTGCCGGTACCGAAACACCCAGACGATCCGTTGATCAGCAAGCGACTCTCCGAGTATCCGAATGACCCGATCGGGGCGCTATTCGTTTGGAACGCCAATTACGTCCGCGAGCAGGTGTGCGCCGGCAACCAAACCGGTTCGATGGGAATCCTGCAGGAGTTCCTGGTTTTCGATCCCGTCGAGCAAAGCGCGTTCCCAATCTTTCGGCACCTGCCGAACGCCAGTCCGCCGGGCTCGTTCACGTCCAACGCGTTTGGCTGGCGCGGATCGCCGTTAACGCTTGAGAAGCCGCTCAACACCATCCGCCTGGCGTTCGTCGGCGCGTCGACCACCATCGCCGCGCACGCTTTCGCGTACTCTCATCCAGAATTCGTCGGCCATTGGCTGAACCTGTGGGCGCAGAAGCAGGGGTTGCCGCACCGGTTCGACGTGATCAACGCAGGCAGGACCGGTATCGACTCCGCGTCGATCGAAGCCATCGTCCGTCAGGAGGTCGTGCCGGCAGACCCCGATCTCGTCATCTACTACGAGGGCGCCAACCAGTTCGCCCCTGGCAAGTTGATGCGGATGCCCTCGACCCTCGCTCCAAAGCCGACGGTGACGTTCCGAAAGCGAACGGTGCTTGAGGATTACCTTGTGAGTGCAAGGCGTGGGCTCACAGCGCTCGACATCATGAACGGCGGCAATGGCCACGAGCCGGCTAAGCCAGATTATCCGATCGTCTGGCCCGTTGGCGTCGACCAGGTGAATCCTGTCGTGACGCAGAAGCCGCTACCGATGGATCTGGATGCGGTCGTCGCGAATCTGGACCGGATGCGCGGCGCTCTAACCGACATTGGCGGAGAACTGGCGGTGTCTTCCTTCATCTGGCTGGTGTATCCAGGGATGCGGCTCGATCTGTCGAGGGATCTGACCATCTACCGCCAGTTGAATGACACCTACTGGCCTGCGACCTATGCGCATATGCGGAAGACCGCTGACTTCCAGAACCGAGTGTTTGCGTCGTATGCCAAGCGGTATGGCCTGCCTTTCTTCGACGTTGCGAGTGCCTTTCCTCGTGATCCGGCGCTTTTCGGCGATGCCATACACCTGCGGCAGGAGGGTCTTCGCCTTCAAGCGTGGATCTACCTGCAACAACTGGTGCCACTGGTCAAACAGCGGATCGAATCCGGCCTCTGGCCACGCCGGCCGTCGCCGCCGCCGCGTCGGAATCCCGCGAACTACACGGCGCACTTGCTGAGCCGGCGGGACATTCTGGCGTCGTGTGGCCGATAAGCCCAAGCCGTCCACGGTGTCCCGCTTCTCCGCGCTGCTTGTCTCATGTCACTGCAGCTCGCGCTGCGCGACCATGTCGCCGGGGCGACCGCGTCGGCGATGAGTGACTCTATGCTGCAGGTGTCCCCCTCCCTGAATATCCAGGTGCAGGTGTTCGTTCGTAGCGCCTACGGCATGCTCATGCTGCTGACGCTGGCCGCCGCGCTGCCGCATGCCCGACGCTACTTCCGCAGCGAGCGGTGGGGTGGCTACACCCAGTCCAGCCCGGTGGCGGACGCGATCCAGAACCCGCTCGTCATCCCCGTCGTCCTCGCGTTGTGGCTGCTGGCGGCCCTGGGGCTCGCCCTTGGACGCGGCGTCATCGCCTCGGCGCTGGTCAACCTGGTCTTCTGCTACTACTTCTTCAACCGGTTGCGCTGGCGGAGCGTGTCGCGCGGGATGGGCGCCCCCGGCTTCATGGCGTTCTGGTTGGGCGCGGCGGTGTGCCTGCTCGAGGTGACCACGCGGCACGCACCGGACCTGCGCACATTGGTCCTGCTGACGCTCCAGATCGACTTTGCCGCCATCATGCTGTCGGCCGGCCTCTACAAGCTCTTCGCCGGATACCGCCAGCAGCGCGGCATGGAGTTGGGAATGGCCAACCCCGAGTGGGGGTACTGGTGGCGCTTCTGGTCCACCTGGCCGCCGACCCATCCGCTGTTCCGGTTGTTCAACGAAATGGCGTGGGGCACCGAAGTGGCCTGCGGCATCCTGATGCTGATTCCCGCCACGCGCATGCTGGGCGGCGTGGTGATGCTCGCCAGCTTTGTCTTCATTGCGACCCAGATCCGCCTTGGGTTCCTGGCCGAGATGGTGATGGTGTGCTGCCTGCTGTTCGTCGGCGAAGGCACACTCGTCAACGGCTGGTTGCTGGCCCTGCTGCCGTCGGCGGCGCCGACGAGCGGCCAGCCGCTGCCGGCTCTCGCGCAGTCGACGCTTGCCGCGCTGTGCTGGGGCTACCTCGTGCTGCTGCCGCTCGTGCGCGGGGGGATGTTCTACAACCAGCTGAAACACCGGTCCCTGCCGGCACCCGTTCAGCGCGCCCTTGATCTCTACGCCAACGCCTTTGGCCTGATCCTGTGGCGCGTCTTTACCGCCGACGTGGTCAACTTCTTCGTCCGGGTCTGGGAGGCGCCCGCCGCCGGCAGCCCCCGCCGGTTGGTGTCCGATTACCGGTTGACTGGTCCCTGGCGCTTCTCGCAAGTCGCGGAATGCATCGCCCTCACCAGCGCGTTCACGACGTTGAAGTACTACCCCAGCAACCGCGGGCTCTTCGTCGACCGCCTGCTGCGCTACGCTCGCACGATCCCGCACGCGCCCGGTGCCCGCCTCGTCTTCGAGTGGGTGCTCATAGCCGCGCGGCCGGAGCGGTTCGAGTATGTACCGATCGCGGAGTACACCGTCGACGTCCGCGCCGGCACCGTTACCGATCGCGTTCTGAGTGAGGAGGCAAGCGTGTCGGGCGTCCCAGCCGTGTCGCCGGTCCACGAGGGCGCGCGGCCCGGGAGCTATGCACCCAGGGTGGTCAGCTAATGTGCGGCATTGCCGGCATGTTCGGGCGCGGCGACCGCGCCGTCACCGAGACGATGCTCGGCACGCTTCGCCATCGCGGGCCCGATGACGGACACGTCGTCCACGGCGAGCGGTTCGCGCTCGGCGCCCGTCGGCTGGCTATCCTCGATCTCGCGCACGGCCGCCAGCCGATGTCGAACGAGGACGGCTCGATCTGGGCGTGTGAGAACGGCGAACTCTACAACTACCCGCAACTCCGTCCGCGCCTGCTGCAGGCGGGTCATGTTCTGCACACCACCTGCGACACCGAGGTCCTGCCGCACCTCTACGAAGAGCACGGCGCCGGCCTGCCCGACCACATCGACGGGATGTTTGCGATCGCGGTGTGGGACGAGAAGACACAGACCGGCCTGCTGGCGCGCGACCGGATGGGCAAGAAGCCGCTCTACTACTGGCACCGCGGCGACGTCCTGTACTTCGCCTCCGAGCTCAAGGCGCTGCTCACCGTGCCCGGTTTCACGCGGACCATCAACCTCGAGGCGATGCACCACTTCATCAGCCTCAAGCACGTGCCGCATCCGCTGACGATCTTCAAGGACGTCTACATGCTGCCGCCGGCGCACCGCCTGACGTTCCGCCCGGGCGAGCAGCCGGTGATCAGCCGCTATTGGGATGTCGACTTCACGGTCGATCCGGATCTGGCCAGCCAGCCCGACGAGGCGCTGACCGAACAGCTGATCCGCTTGCTCGAGCAGGGCGTGAAGCGCCGGCTGCTGTCGGATGTGCCGATCGGCTTCTTCCTGAGCGGCGGCCTCGACTCGAGCCTGTCCACCGCGATCGCCGCCGAGGCCACCGGCCGCATCAAGACGTTCACGCTGGCCTACGCCAACGAATCGACGACGCCCGGCAAGGAGCAGGACCGCCAGTGGGCGCGGTGGGTGGCGGCGAAGTACGGCACCGAGCACCACGAAGAGACCATCGAGTTCAGCAACTACCCGGACAACCTGCGCAAGATCCTGGGCTGTTTCGACGAGCCGTTCGCGGGCGTCGTCTCCAGCTACTTCCTGTCCCAGCTGATTGCCCGTCATGTGAAGGTCGCGTTGTCTGGCGATGGCGCCGACGAGCTTTTTGGCAGCTACCTGTCGCACCGTCTCGCGCAACCCATGGCGCGGTTTCCCGAATACCAGCGCACGGGGGATGCCGATCTCATCCGGCCCTTCGAGGCCCGGCCGGATTACCTGCAGGGCCTCCTTGGGCCTGGCGACAGCCCGGCGCCCGACTGGGAATGGCGCGCGAAGCTGCTGGTGTTTGGCGAGCACGAGAAGCGCGCTCTTTACAACCCGGACCTGCAGCGGGAACTGGCCGGCACCAGCACCGCAGACTACTTGAGGGAGACGTTTGCGCGGCTGACCGCGACCGACCCGCTCAACCGCGTCCTCGAGGCCGAGTTCAAGACCACCTTTCCCGACCAGGTGCTGACCTATGGCGACCGTCTCTCGATGGCGCACTCGCTGGAGGTCCGCAGCGCCTACCTAGACACCGACGTCGTCACCTTCGCCGCCCGGCTGCCCGGGCGCGTGAAGATCAGGCTGGGGGACACGAAGTACCTGCTCAAGCAGGCGGCCCGCCGGTACTTCCCATCGGAGATGGTCGATCGGCCTAAGGAGGGGTTCCTGATGCCCGTCACGCAGTGGATGCTGGGCGACCTGCAGGCCTACGTGCGCGACACGCTCAGCCCGGCTCGCCTCGGGCGCCACGATTTCTTTGACGCGACGCGCATCGGCACGCTCGTTGACCGCCTGTACCAGCCGGGCGCCGACTACACCGACGTCAACAAGGTGCTGGCGTTCGTGGTGTTTCAGGAGTGGTACGATCTCTACCTCGCATGACCGCCGCCGTGGCCGACACCCCGAAGACCCTCGTCGTGCTCCAGCCGGGGTACTTGCCGTGGCTGGGCTTTTTCGATCAAATGCGGCGCGCCGACGTCTTCGCGTACTACGACGATGTGCAGTTCAACAAGCATGGGTGGCGGAACCGCAACCGGATCAAGACGCCGTCGGGCCCCCTGTGGCTCACCGTGCCGGTGCTGCACCATGGCCAGGGCCAACCCCGGATTCTCGAGACCGTGATCGACAGCCGCTCCAACTGGCAGCGCAAGCACATCGGCTCGCTGAAGCAGTACTATGCCAAGGCCCCATATGCGACGCGCTACCTGCCTGAGCTCGAGGCGATGCTGAGCCGTCCGTGGACCCACCTGGCGGACCTGGACATCGCCGTGGCCGGCCTGATGGCCCGGTGGCTGGAGATTCCGGTGCCGACACTGCGGACCTCGACACTTGGCATCGACGGGACGCCGTCGCAGCGGCTCATCAACCTCTGTCATCACTTCGGCGCTACTCGCTATTTGAGCGGCGATGCCGCCAGCGACTACCTTGACGTCCCCCTGTTTGCGAGCCAGGGCATCGAGGTGGTGTGGCAGAACTATCAACACCCGGTCTACCCTCAGCAACACGGTGAGTTCGTGCCGTACCTGTCGGCCATTGACCTGCTTCTCAACTGCGGCGGCCAGAGCGCCGAGATTCTCAAGGGCGGACCCACGGCATGAAGACAATCCTCGTCACGGGTGGCGCCGGCTTCATCGGCAGCAACTTCGTGCACCACATCTTCAACAAGTACCCGGACTATCGCATCCTGGTGCTCGACCTGCTGACCTATGCCGGGAGTGTCGACAACCTGCCGACCGATTTCCAGGACGCGCACACCAGCGGGCGGATCGAGTTCTGGTACGGCGACGTGCGCAATGCGTCGCTGGTGGAGAACCTGATGCGGCGCGTGGACGTGGTGGTGCATTTCGCCGCCGAGACGCACGTTACCCGCTCGATCTTCGACAACTACCACTTCTTCGAAACCGACGTGCTCGGCACGCAGGTGATCTCGAACGCGGTGCTGCGCTGCGCCGATCGCATCGAGCGCTTCGTGCACATCTCCACTTCCGAGGTCTACGGCACCGCCGAGGCGCCGCTGATGAACGAAGAGCATCCGCTGAAGCCGCTCAGTCCCTATGCGAGCGCGAAGTGCGGCGCCGACCGGCTGGTCTATTCCTACTGGTCCACCTACCAGCTACCCGCGGTGATCGTGCGGCCGTTCAACAACTTCGGCCCGCGCCAGCACCTCGAGAAGGCGGTGCCGCGCTTCATCACGAGCTGCCTGCTGGACGAGCCCCTGCGCCTGCACGGCCAGGGCGTGGCCCAGCGCGACTGGGTGTTCGTCGAAGACACCTGCGATGCGATCGATCGGATCGTTCACGCGCCCAGGGAGGCCGTCGTCGGCGAGGTCATCAACATCGGCACCGATCAGAGCCTCAGCGTGGCCGAGGTGGCGCACCATATCGTGAAGTTGATGGGCAAGCCCGAGTCATTGATCACGTACGTCGGCGAGAGGCCGGGCCAAGTGTTCCGGCACACTGCCGATGCGGCCAAGGCGCGGCGAATCCTGGGCTGGCAGCCCAGCGTGACGTTCGAGCAAGGCTTGCAGAAGACCATCGACTGGTACCGCACGCATCGCAACGTGTGGGAGAAGCAACTCTGGATGCGCGAGATTCCGATCGTGACCGGGTCGGGGAAGGCCGAGCTCCATTAGCGTGAGCCGGCTGTGGCGGATCGAGGTCGCAGTCGCGGCCGGCCTGTTCGTGGCCGCGTACGCGATGGCGTCGTGGTACGTGCCGCAGTTTGTGGCCAGTGGCGGCAAGCCGTGGTTCTACCAGCAGGAATTCGGTCCGGCGGTGATGGAGGCGTGCGGGTTCGGCTACGTGAACCCGGATGACTCGACCCGGCCCGCGCTGACCGCCTTTCTCGAGCGGAAAGCCGACGCGGTGTCGTGCGGCGAGCTGCAGGCCGTGGCCACCCGGCCGCTGAGCTCCATGCAGCGCGCCTTCCGCTACCTGATCATGACGGTCGGCGGGACGTGGCGCCTGCGAGGGCAGGTGTCGTGGAGCGCCCTCATGCCGCTCTACGGCAGCTTGTATGGCCTCACGGTGGTGCTGGCGTATGCCATCTTCCGCCAGGGCATGGGCCGCGCGCTCGCGGGCCTGGGCGCGACCATGCTGGTGCTGTCGACCCTGCATCTCAACAACCTCGCGCACCTTCGCGACTATGCCAAGGCGCCGTTTGTCCTGGCGCTCGTGCTGGTGGCGATTCGCCTCGTCCGCGGCGAAGTGCGTCTTCGCCGGACGCTGCTGCTGGCCGCCGCGGCCGGCGTCCTGACCGGCGTCGGCATCGGCTTTCGCAACGACCTGCTGGTCGCCATTCCGGCCTTCGTCGGGGTGCTCGCCGTGTTCTTGCCGGTCGGCCTCCGCGAGCAGGTGGGCCTGCGCGTGGCGGCCATCGCCATCTACCTCGTCGCCGTTTACGGCGCTATGTGGCCCATGTCGTCGGTCTACCAGACCGGCGGCGGCAGCTCGACGCAGCACCTCGTGCTGCTGGGCCTGACGCCGGCGTTCAGCGCCGACCTCGGCGTTGACAACAGCCGCCTCTACGAAGTCGGCTTCGAGTATCGCGACGAGCTTGCCCTGGCGATGATCGACAACTACGCGGATCGCCGGCTCGGTCAGCACCGGTTCCTGCCGATGTACGGCCCCGACTACGACCGCACGGCGAGCCAATTGCTCCGCGAGGTGGCCACGACCTTTCCGGCCGATCTGCTGGCGCGCGTCTACGCGTCGGCCGTGCGCATCACGGAGTTGCCGCACTCGACCACGACCGCGGCGCTGGTGGTGCCGGAGTTCCTGCCGGCGCCGGCCCAGCGCCTGCTGCTGATGAAGGCCGATGGGCTGCGGCTGGTGGGCTCCTGGTGGCCGTGGCCCCTGGTCATCACGCTGGCGGCGCTCAGCGTCTGGAGCCTTCGCCTCGGGCTCTTTGCCGGTGTCTTTGTCCTGTATCTCTCCGGCTATCCCGCCCTGCAGTTCCAGGAACGGCACTTCTTCCATCTGGAGTTCGTCGGCTGGTGGGCGCTCGGCTTTTGCCTGATGTTGGCGGGACGCGCGGCCGGTGCCGTGGTCAAGCGCGAGTGGCGGAGCGAATGGCTCAAGGCCGCCACGCCAGCGGCAGGCTGGCTGCGCGCAGCCGGCATGTGGGCGATTCTCGCCGGGCTTATCGTTGGGCCGCTGTGGCTGCTACGCCGATACCAGGAGGGGCGCGTCCGCGCGTTCCTCGGCTCTGTGCACGCGGCGCCGCGCACCGCCCTTGATCTGACGCCGGTGTCACTGCCGAACGGAGACGTTCGATTCGAGAGCCCCGCGCTCGTGCGCACGCTGCCCGGCGATGGTGGTGTGCATGCCGCCTACGTGGTGGCCTACGTCGGCGGGGCCAACTGCGACGCCATGAACCTGCGCGTCACCCAGCGATACCACTCGATGACGAAGGGCTACGATTTCAGCCATCCGGTGGATGTGGCGGTCCCGCTGGTAGACGAGCCCGTGGCCCTGTATTTCCCGGCGTACTTCAGGAATCCCGGATCGAGCAATGCCGCTGACGAGCCGTTTGGCTTCGCGGGCCTCGAGTTGCCTGGCGCGCACGCGAACTGCCTCGTCCGGATGTCCAGTCTCAACGACGTCGCGGCGTTGCCGGCCTTGCTGGACCTGCGCTTGAGACCGGGATGGGAGCGCGTGACCCCCTACGCGACGATCAGCGGCGTAGAGGGACGCCAGAACCCCGCAGAGACCTACACCTTCCCGGCCGGCCTCGCTCGAAGCGAGGTAAAGAAGAGCCTGGCCGGCACGCCGATGGCCTTTGTCCCGGGGGACATCCTGAAGGTCTCACCGACGTTCGCCATGAACGGCCTCGCCTGGACGGCCAGGGGCGTGGGTGGCGTGGGCGGTCGAGGACCCCTTCTTTATCTCGTGGAAATGAAACCCCGCCGCCTCCTCAAGGGGACGACGTTCATCGCGCAAGGGACGATCGAAAAGGGTGGCGTGACGTTCGGCATGGTCAGCAACGACCTGTGGGTGGTGCAGCTTCACGTCGTGCAGACCGGCGACTTCTCGGTCGTGATTACGGTGCCCGAAGACGGCGACTACAAGCTCGTGATGGCCAACAACCTGCGCGGCATGTCGCTGGAAAACCAGGTCACGGTGTCGCGCTCCGGCCTGATCGCCCCGGCGGCCGGAGAGAACAGGTGAGGGGGCATGGCCACCGCTGAAGCGCGCGTGCTCGCGGCAATCGAGCGCCTCGAGCCGGCTTATCGCGCCTTGTTGCAGACGCTGGTGCGCACGCCGAGTCCGGTTGGCGAAGAGGGCGCCGCGCAAGCGCTCGTCGCCGGGCACATGCGTGACATCGGCCTCGACGTCGATGTCTTCGACATCAACCCGTCGGCCCTCGCCGGTGATGAACGCTTCAATCCCTCTCCTCGTTCGTATGCCGGCCGGCCGTGCGTGGTGGGGAGGCGGAAGGGCAGCGGCGGTGGCCGCTCGCTGGTGTTGAACGCGCATATCGACACCGTGCCGGTCGATGCGCCGGGTGCGTGGATGTTCCCGCCATTCGGCGGCGTGATCGAGGACGGGCGGCTCTACGGCCGGGGCGCCGCGGACGACAAGGCGGGCGTGGTCGAGTGCCTGCTGGTCGCGCACGCGATTCGCGAAGCCGGGCTCGACCTGGCCGGCGACCTGATCGTGACCAGCGTGGTCGAGGACGAGTCCACGGGCAACGGCTCCCTGGCGGCCGTCCAGCGCGGCCACACCGGTGACGGCGTCATCATTGTCGACGGCACCTGGCCCGAGCGTTTCATCGTTTCGCACATGGGACAGGTGTCGTTTCAGATCACGCTGGCTGGCGTGGCCGGTCACGCGACGTCGGCAGGCCCCAACCCGATCGCCGCGATCGGCCAGGTGGTCACCGCGCTGCAGGAATACGTCTCGCGCCGCAACGCGACGCAGGCCAAGCCCTGGGGCGCCAACGAGCGCCCCCATTTCATCAACCTGGGGATGGTCACAGGCGGCGTGTGGCCGGGTTCGGTGCCGGGCGACTGCGTGATTGAGGGCCAGTGCGGATTCCCGCCGCCTGAATCCTGCGCCGGGGCGAAGGACGCGCTCCGCCAGGTATTGCGCGACCTGGCGCAGGCGCCTGGCTGGCCGCTGGCAGCACCTGCGGCCATTGCGTTCGTGGGGCTCGAGACCCCGCCGCAGGTGGGCGACCCGCACAATGCGATCGTGCAGCTCCTGGTCGAGACCGCTCGCGACAGGCATGGCGCGGTCCTGCAGGAAAGCGTGATCGCCGGTCACTGCGACCTGCGTCACTACACCGCCACCACTGCGGCGGCGTGCTTGTACGGGCCGGGCGGTGGCCGCAACATCCATGGCGCGGACGAGCACTTCGAATTGGCCCACCTGCCGTTGGTCGCCGGTAACCTCGCCTGCGTCGCGCTGCGATGGTGTGGGGTTGCGGATGTGGCGTCCGGCTTTAGCCGGACCGGGCCAGATGAGCGATAACCCAGTGACCGCGGCCTCGGTGCTCGAGGGCCTGGGCGTACCGCGCGGCGGCATCCTCTACGTGCAGTCGTCGGTTGACTGGATGCAGCGCGCCGGCCTGCGTGCTCCCGAGGTGCTCGCGACCCTGCTCGACTGGACCGGTCAGGCCGGCACCCTGGTGATGCCGAGCTACCCGTTCCACTCCACGCACCAGGAGTACCTGTTAACAGCTCCCACGTTCGACGTGCGCCGCACGCCAGCCGCGATCGGCCTGATGCCGGAGATGTTCCGCCGCACGGCCGGAGTGGTGCGCAGCCTCGATCCCGATTTCAGCGTGTGCGCTCGCGGTGCGGAGGCTGAGGTCATCGCCGGCAGCGTACCGGCGGCGCCGGATCCCTTCGGCCCGGACTCGAGCTACCAGCGGATGCTCGGACTCGGCACCACGCTCGTGGGCCTGGGTGTGAGCCTGAACACCAATTCCTTCATTCATGCCATCGACTCGCGCGCCGGCGCCGGCTATCCGGCCCCAGTCTATGACGAACGGGTGTACGCTACGACGGTGATCGACCGGCAAGGAGCGTCTCGCGTCGTCCGGCGCCTGTGCCTCCGCCCCCAATTTCAGCAACTCACCAGGCCGGCGGCCATTGGCGAGGCGATGGGCCCGGCCGCCGAGGCGTTTGCGACCATCGAGATCGCCGGTGCGCGATTCTTCAAGTGGGACCTCAACGCCTGGTCGGCTTGGTGCGCGTCGCACGTCGCCGCTCAAGCCACGCGAGGGGAGTGGCCCTGCTGGCTCGCGCGCCTCGGTAGTGCGTTGCCGCCGGCGCAGCCCTCATGAGCGCGCCGTCGGCCGTCGCCACGTTTCGTCCCAGCCTCTCCATGCTGGGCTGGGCGCTCAACGAGGAAGAGAACGTCGCCGAGTACGTGCGACGGGCCGAGGCCTTCCTGTCGAGCGTGTCAGACGACTACGAGCTCATCCTGTTCGACGATGGCAGCAGCGACCGGACGTGGTCGATCATGAAGGAGTTGGCGGCGACGCGGCCGTGGCTGCGGCCGATCCAGAACGATCGCAACCGTGGGCCAGGCTACTGCTACCGGGCGGGCATCGGCGCCGCGACCAAGGCGTACTTCATGGCCCAGACCGTGGATTGGGCCTACGACATCGATGCCTTCAAGCCGCACTTCGGGGAACTGGAGCGATACGACATCCTGCAAGGGGTGCGGCCGGGCGAGTTCTCGATCCGCACGCTCCGCAACCGCAGCGACAGCTTCTACAAGGGCGTCGTCTCGTTGACCAATTACACGCTGATTCGCGTGCTGTTCCGATTGCCGTTCGACGACTTCCAGAACGTCACGATTTGCCCCACTCGCCTGGCGCAGTCGCTGCGCCTGGAGTCGGAGGGATCGTTTACGAACCCGGAAGTGATGATGAAACTGTACTGGGGCGGCGCGTCGTTCCTGCAGGTGCCGGTCCGGTTCCAGAAGCGCGGCCGCGGCAAGGGCACCGGGACGCGAGTCGGTGCCATCGCGCGTTCGATCGTGGAAATCCTGACTTGTTGGCTCCGCTCGGTGGTGTGGCGACGCCATCCCCGTCGAGGGAACGGACGCGTCGAGTCGGTGCCCCGCCAAGAATGAGCCAGGCAGCCTACGACAGCGTGTTGTGTCACGCGCCGGTCTCGTTCAGGCGGGCCGCCGCCTATCTGGTCGTCGTGCTGTTGGCCGCCTGGGGTCTCGCCGGTCACGCCTTTCACGTCGATGGCACCGTGTTAAGAGATGAACACGCCGTCATGTCGTTGGAACTGGCACTGGTGCGCGCCTTTTGCGGCGCGCCGTCGTCCTATTCGAGCGCCGTTCGCGTCATCCCGGTCGTGAGAAACGCGATTGCGCTCAGGCACGTGCCGCTGCGGACTCTGATTGTGCAGCGCGCCTCGTCGCTTGATGAATACTGCCGGCAAGCCGACCAGCCGGTCGTCAATAACGAGAACTCGCTGATGCTGATCGAGTCAGCCATCCTGCGGATGCGACCGGACCTGTCACTGTCGGGCCTCGGTCAGGCTTTGCATGTCCTGCGGTTGGCTGGACTGACGGTGTTTGTGTTTCTGGTGTTGACTCTTGGGGGCAGCCTCCTGTTGGCGCTGGGCGCCATGCTGTGTGGGCTGATCACGCTGAACGCGATGTCCGACTTCATCTATTCGGCCTATCCCTTCCTGTTCGTGGTCGTCCTGGTGCTGGCCTCAGGCTACGCCTTCGCCTTGAGGCATGACTGGACCCGGCGCTGGCCCGCCGCGATACTGGCGTGTGGCGGTGCCGGAGTCTTCTCGGCGCTCGTGGCCAACATGCGCACGAGCTATCTGCCGGTGGTTGCCGCCTTCCTCGTCGCATTCGTGACCGCGCGGTGGTGGCTGGGCGGGCGGCCCTCACGCACGCATGAGGGGGTTCTTGCGGTTGTCATCCTGGCGGCCTGGGTGGCCGGCTATGGGGCATTCCAAATCGGGTTGATTACGCGGCACGTGCCGGCGGACCGCACCGATGGCCTCTCCCATTCAATTGCCCATCCGCTGGTGCTGGCGCTCAGCGTGCCGGAGACAGCCTTCAGTCGCGAGCTCGGCTTGCGCTGGGACGACGCCGTCGGTCCACAGATAGCGCTGCGCATCGATCCGAGCGTGACCTACCTGAGTCGCGGTTATCACGCGGCGTTGATGCAGTATTACCGGACCTTGTGGGCCGACCAGCCGGGGCGGATGATCGGGGTGTATCAAACCAAGTTCGCCGTGGCCGGCTCGGACATGCTCCACGTGCTGCGCCACTCCCCTGGCCCCACGGGCCTGTTGCTCGCCCTGCTGCTGGCGCCGATGGACTGGTGGTCGCGCGCCGTCTGGCTGGTCGTGACCGAAGCCGCCATTGCCGCGTTCGGAGCGTTCCTGTTCGTGCGGGGGCGATCGGTTGCGGCATTTGCCCTGGTCCTGCTGAGCACGGCCGCAGCCCTGCTGCAGATTGAGGCGGGCATCATCTACTCGCTCTTCGTCCAGCAGTACCACAATTACTCGGCCTTCTTCGTGATGTTCATCTCGCTGGCCGGTCTGCAGGCGCTCGCCAATCGAGTGGCGCGGATCATGGCGCCGGTCGCGACTGGCCAGGGAAGCTAGGCGATGGTGCCGTTCCGGCGGCGCCCCCGGCCGGGCGCGTGGCTGCCGCGCCTGGCGCCGGCCAACCTCGACCCCTACGTGAACCTTCACGACATCATGTACATTGTCGCGGAGCGCCAATGATCAAGCTGCTGATTGTCGCCCCGGCGTTCAACGAAGAAGCGGGCCTGCCCCACTTCATCGCCGCCGTGCTCGACCTGCGGCGCCGCCTCGCCGCGGCGACCGAAGTCCGCCTGCTGGTGGTCGACGATGGTTCCAGCGACGACACGCTGAACGTCCTTCGCCGCGCCGCCGAGGCGCATCCGGAGGCGGTGGGGTTCCTGTCGTTCACGGCCAACGCCGGGCACCAGGCGGCGCTGATTGCCGGCTTGTGCCACGCCGGCCCGTGGCCCGATGCCATCGTCACCATGGACTCGGACCTCGAGCATCCGATGGCCGTCGTCGAACAACTGGTCCAGAAGTGGCGCGAGACCGGGGCGATCATCGTCCATGCCATTCGGCGTCCAACCCGCGACTTGCCACTCCTCAAGCGCCTGCCCTCCGCGATGTTTTATCGGCTCACGGCGACGCTGACCGGCCTCAGCCTGTCAGCGGGTCAGGCCGACTTCCGCCTGTGGGATGCCGAGGTGCTCCGCAATGTCGGCAGCTACCTGCCGCACCTTGGCTCGCTGCGAGTCTTCGCGGCGTGGCTGCCCGGGACGAAGGTGTCCGTGCTCTACGATCAACACGTGTGCGCCGACCGCGTGTCGCGGTTCACGTTTCGCAAGAACTACGAACTGGCGGCGATCAGCATCGTCCGGTTCTCGCATGTCCCGTTACAGGTCATCAGCGGCCTTGGCCTGCTCGGCCTGCTGTTCTCGGTCACGTACGGCAGCTACATCGCCTGGGAAACGGCGCGCGGCAACACCGTGCCCGGCTGGTCGAGCACCGTGCTGACGGTGATGACCATGGGCTGCCTGCAGTTGCTGGCCTTTGGCGTGCTGGCCAATTACTTCAGGCGGCTGGTTTTCGCCCGTGACCTACCGCCATGGGTCGTGCGCACCGCGCGCCTCACCCCGGCTGGCCGCGACGAATGCGGTCCGGCCCGTCAAGACGGCGCAAACTAAATTGTTCCCATCACCAGGATTACCGCGCGCGCGGTCCGGCCGCTTTGACGCGGTCGTGGGCGCGGTGTTGTTCGCCGTGTCGCTCGTGGCCTCGCAACTGGCAATGGGCAGCATGCGCGCAGCCGGCGCCGAGCCGTTCTTCTACCAGTCGAACTTTGAACCAGCCGTGATGATGGCGTGCGGACGGGGATTCGTGACGCCGCCGACGCCGCCGCCCGCGCTCACAGAGTTTCTCGCCGTCAGGCGGAACGAGTTCGATTGCTCGCAGCTGCCCGCCGGCATGACCGAGTTGCCGCTGACGACGCCTGCCACCGCCAACTGGTACTACCTGTACGCCACCGTCGCCGCGGTATGGAAGGTGACCGGCGTGTCGTGGTCGGCGCTCGATCTCGTCGGCTCGGCCATGAGCGCCGCCGGCACCGTGTTCCTGTACGGCCTCTTCCGGCTCGCGGCCGGCGCCGGGCTGGCCGCCACGTTCGCCCTGGTGTTGACGATGTCGCCGGCCAACCTCACGCATTTGTTGTCGTTGCGTGACTACAGCAAGGCGCCGTTCGTGCTGGGCGCCGTGTGGATCCTCGGCGCGCTGGTGGTGCGGCCGATGGGCCGCGCCGCGACGCTGGTCCTGGCCGCGGCGTACGGCTTGGGCGTGGGCCTCGGCTATGGCTTTCGCGGCGACCTGGCCGTGATGGTGCCTTTCGGCGCCGGCGTCGTGCTGTTGTTCCTCCCGGGATCGTGGCGGCAACACGCCGGCCGCAACGTGCAGGCGATGGCGGTGTTGCTGGCGGCCTTCGTCCTCGCAGCGTGGCCGATCATCAACGGCCTCAAGCTGGGCGGCTGCCAGTATCACTTCTCGATGCTCGGGCTGACCGAGCCGCTGACCACCGAGTTGCGGCTGACCCCCTCGGTTTACCGCTTCAGCGAACACATGACCGACACCTTCGCCGACCTCAAGACCGGCGACTACGCCGCCCGCGTGCTGGGCATGCCGGCTCCGCTCCTGTGCACGGCCGACTACGATACGGCGTCCGGCCGGCTGTACTTCGACCTCGCCCGGATGTTTCCCGCCGACTTCGTGGTGCGCGCCTATGCTTCGGTCCTGATGATCCTCCGGGTGGGGCTGGCGATTCCCGAGGCCATGTTGCCGATGGCGCCGTTCCCCGGCAACGGGGCCATGACCAGCGCCTATCACCTCGTCAACCTGGTCACCTCGCCGGTGTCGGCATTGGGGGTGGTGGTCACCTTCGCGGCGATCGCCGTCGCCTTTGCGACCTCAATGCGGCTCGGCCTGGCGCTGACCGCCTTCGTGCTGTTCCTCAGTGGCTATCCGGCGATTCGGTTCGACGAACGGCACTGGTTTCACCTGCGCTTCATTCCTTGGTGGGCGGCGGCCTTGCTGGCGGCCCGATTGTGGCACTGGCGCGCCCAGCCCATCGAGCGCGCTCGCCTCGCGCGCGGTGCGGCGGCGTTGGCCGTCGTCCTCGTGGGGATGGCTGCGGCGCTTGGACTAATTCGCCAGGTGCAGAGCACGCGGGTCGAGAAGCTGATGCAGGCGTACCTGGACGCCCCCACCGAGCCGTTGGCCACGACCGTGACCGGCCCCGCCATGATGCGAGTTGCGTGGCAGCCGCGCGAGGACGCCGCGCCGCCGTTTCACCGCGGCGCCGACATGATTGCCGTCACTCTCAGCGCCACGGGGTGTGCCGGGGACGGCGAGCTCGCCATCACCGCGACGTACGATGCCGACGTGCCCAGCCACGACCTCGCCACGACGCTGACCGTGCCCAGGCCCGTCATGGGCGCCGCGCCGACGCGTCTCTTCATTCCGGTCTTTTCGCAAGGCATTGAGGACCGCACGGAACTGCGTTTCTCCGGCCTGCGCGTGGCCGGCGCGCCGGCCGCCTGCATCGCGCAGGTGGCCCGCCTGTCGCGCGATACCTGGATTCCGATTTGGGTGGACGCCCAGCTGGCCGCCGATTGGCAAAACCGACCCTTGTACCAGTCTATGCGGCTGCCACGCCTTCTCAGCCGTTGATCAGGAGACACCGTTGAAAACCATTGTTCACGTCGTTGGCGCGCGCCCCAACTACATGAAGATCGCGCCGCTCATGGAGGCGCTGAAGGACGCGCCCGGCATCCGCCAGATCCTGGTCAACACCGGCCAGCACTACGACGAGGCGATGTCGAAGTCGTTCCTGCGTGAGCTGCAGCTGCCGGCGCCCGATCGCAACCTCGAGGTTGGCTCCGCCAGCCATGCCGTGCAGACGGCCAAGGTCATGATCGGCTTCGAGCAGGTGTGTCTCGACGACCAGCCGGACCTGGTCGTGGTGGCCGGCGACGTCAACTCGACGATGGCGGCGTCGCTGGTGGCGGCGAAGCTGATGATTCCGATCGCGCATCTCGAGGCCGGCTTGCGCAGCTACGACCGCGGAATGCCCGAGGAGATCAACCGGATCGTCACCGACTGCCTGGCCGACCTGTTGCTGACACCCTCGACCGACGGCGACGAGAACCTGATGAAGGAAGGCGTGCCGCCCGAGAAGATTCATTTCGTCGGCAACATCATGATCGACACGCTGATGCGGCACCTGCCGATGGCCACGCTCGCGCGCATCCAGGACCGGGTGGCCGTCACCGACAAGGGTTACGGCGTGCTGACCTTGCATCGGCCGTCCAACGTGGACGACCCGGTGATCCTGCGCCGCATCCTGGTGGCCATCGCGCACGTCGCCCGGCAGATGCCCGTCGTGTTCCCGGTGCACCCGCGCACGCGGCAGCGGCTTGCCGCGTTCGGGGTCGACGATCTGCTCGCCAACGTGATGCTCACCGAACCCATGGGCTACATCGACTTCCTGAGCCTGACGTCGCACGCGCGGATCATCCTGAGCGATTCGGGCGGCCTGCAGGAGGAGTCGACCGCGCTCGGCATCCCCTGCCTGACGTTGCGCGAGAACACCGAGCGGCCGGTCACGATCACCGACGGCACCAATCGCCTGGTCGGCACCCAGACGGCCAACATCATCGCCGGATTCGAGGAGGCGATCGCCGCCGAACATGCGCCGCACCGGCGCCCGCCTCTGTGGGATGGCCACACCGCGCCGCGGGTGGCCGCCGTGCTGCAGCAATTCCTGGCCTGATGTCGCTGTCGAATTTTGTCAGGCGCGCTCGCAAGGCGGCGGGCATGCCGCCCCGTGTCTTGCTGGCCCGCCTGCGCGAAGAAGTGCGCCAGCAGACCCGCCGGCCCTGGGCGCAGGTCTACCCGCGCCTGCTCCGCGACCAGACGATCCTTGGCGAGAGCGGGGCGCCGACGGTCGAGGCGCTGTGGGACCGGCAGATGACGGCGCCGTTCTTCCTCCGGCCCGCCGACCGCGACGCCTACGTGGCCGCGTTTCGCGCGCGCTACCCGGGCGAGGTCGCAAGCGTGCTCGCCACGGCGGATGCGGCGCTGCGGCACGAGTTCGACCTGCTCGGCTCAGGGGTCAAGGCCCTCGGGCCGAAGCTGCCGTGGCTGGATGACTTCAAGACCGGCCGCCACTACCCGGTGCAGTACTGCCGCGACATTCAGTACATGGAGTTGGAGAAACCCACGGACGTGAAGGTGCCGTGGGAGTTGAGCCGCTGCCAGCATTTCACCGCGCTGGGGCAGGCGTACTGGCTCACGGGCGACGAGCGCTACGCCGCCGAGTACCGCGCCGAGATCGAAGACTGGATTGCGGCCAACCCCTTCGCCTACAGTGTGAACTGGGCCTGCGCGATGGACGTGGCGCTGCGCGCCATCAACTGGATCTGGGGTTTCTATTTCATGGCCGGATCGGCGGCGTGCGCCGACGCGGCGTTCCGCCGGCTGCTGTTGCGCAGCCTCTTCCTCCACGGCGAGTTCGTGTTCCAGCACCTGGAGAAGGGCGACGTCAACGGCAACCATTACCTCAGTGATGGCGCAGGCCTGGTATTTCTCGGCCTCTTCTTCCGCCACTCGCCGCAAGGCCGCCGCTGGCTGGCAACCGGCAAGGCGATCGTCATCGACGAGATGCTGCTGCAAGTGTCCGAAGACGGCGTCGACTTCGAGCAGTCGACGTCGTACCAACGCCTGGTCCTCGAGCTGTTCCAGACGTCGTACTTGCTGCTCGAGTCGCACGGCGAGCGCATCCCCGACGCCCAGTTGACGCGGCTGGCGCGCATGCTCGAGTTCGTGACGGCCTACACCAAGCCCGACGGCCTGGCTCCCCTCATCGGCGATGCCGACGATGGGCGGGTGCAGAAGCTGGGGGCGCAGCGCCTCAACGACCATCGCTACCTGGTTTCGACCGGCGCCGCCCGGTTCGCCCGCCCGGATTTCAAGGCGGCCGCCGGCCAGTTCTGGGCCGAGTCGTTCTGGCTGCTGGGGCCGGCCGGCGCCGGCGCGTTTGACGCGTTGCCGTCAGGCCAGCCCGAACCAGGCTCGGTGGCCTTTCCGGCAGGTGGCTTCTACGTGTTACGGAGCCCCTCGGCTCACGTCGTCGTCGATTGCGGCGAGGTCGGCATGCTCGGCCGCGGCGGCCACGGCCACAGCGACATCACCAGTTTCGAGCTGTACATGAACGGCCTGAACGTGGTCACCGACTGTGGGGCGTATCTCTATACCGCCTCGCGGGAGTGGCGAAATCGCTTCCGCAGCACCGCCTTTCACAACGTGGCGCAGGTGGAGGACGAGGAGCTCAACCGCTTCCTTGGCCCGGACGCGTTATGGCAGCTGCACTACGACGCCCGCCCTGTCGATCGGCAATGGAAAACAGGCGGATTCGGGGGATACTTTTGTGGGGGCCACGATGGCTACGCGAGGCTGGTGCCCCCGGTCGGTTCGGTCCGGGAAATCTACGTTGATCCGGTGCGTCCCCGCGTCGTGGTGCGGGACCGGTTGACCAGCGTGGGGCCCAGGGCGACGACCTGGCGATTTCATTTTGACCCGGCGGTCACGGCGGAACTGGTTGGCCCAGACTGCCGCTTGACGTCGGCGGGCCGCGAAGTGTGGCTGCTGGCGGCTGACCCAGGCGATGAGCGTCCCCGGCGGCTCGAACGCGGGTGGGTTTCGTCCGGATACGGCGTGAGGGCAGAAACCTCGGTGCTGGTGATTCCCGACAACAAGATGCCAACCTCGCTGGCGTGCGTGTTCGCCGACAGCCGCCTGACGGCGGAGGCGCGCCGCGACGCGGTGGCACAACTCGATGCGCAACGAGCGCGCATCCACTGAAGGACAAGCAGCGTTATGCGTCAGATCTTGATGAACAGCAGCGGGGCGGTGGTCGCCCGTGTGCCGCGGCCCGCCGTCGAAGCCGGCAGTGTGCTGGTGCGCGTCCACTATTCGCTCATCAGTGTCGGGACCGAGCTGGCGCCGTTGAAGGCGCCGCTCGCGCCAACCTCGGAGGGCGCGAGTGCCGTGGAGAAGGGCGCCGCGTACGCCAGCCTCGCGACCCACTACCTGAAGGCCTCGTGGCGGGACCCCGAGAAGGCGGCCCGCCGGCTGGCCGCGATTGCCCGCCGCCAGCTGGCGCAGATGAAGCCCGAGGCGAAGAGGACGCTCGCCCCCGTCGTCAGCACCGGCGACCTGCAGTGGACCCAGGCCAACGCCGTCAAGTTCACGGCCCAGGACGGGCGGCTCGAGATCAGCACGGACGACTCTGCCGCGGGCTACCAGGTGATGACGCGCGAACTGGCTGTTCCGGAGGGGCTCGTCCCGTTGATCCGCGTGGCCGGCACCGTCCACTCGGGCGCCATCGCCATCGGCATCCTCAACGAAGGCCGCCAGGCCTGGATGGGGTCGAAGACGTTCGACGTGGGCCGCTTCGAGGATTACTTGATTTTCGACCCGGGCGCATCGCGCCAGGTGACCGTCGTCATCGCCAACTCCAATGGCGGCGCCTCGAACGTCACGGTGGATACCGTGGACGTGCAGATGGCACCGGCGACGCCCGGCGGCCTGCCGTACAGCGAGATGGACCAGACCGGCTGGAACGTCGGCTACTCGGTGTCGGGTGAGGTCGTGGCGGTCGGTGCGGGCATCACGGACCTCGTCCCCGGCGATCTCGTGGCATGCGCCGGCGCCGGCGC
>CAYGMD010000003.1:0-61624 GCA_964350785.1 uncultured Acidobacterium sp.
CGCCGTTGGCGTCCATCCGGAAGATCTTCTCGTTGCCGCTGACCCGGACCAGGTAGACCAGCGAGCGGCCGTCGGGCGCCCAGGTCGGCGCGTAGTTCGAGAACGGGTCTTTCGTCAGGTTGACGATTTCCTTGGTCTCGAGATTGACGGTGAAGATGTCGGCCTGGCTGTCGCGCATGCCCGAGAACGCGATCAGCCTGCCGTCGGGCGAGAAGTCGGGCGACTCGGGCGCGTCGACCGTGGTCAGCGGGATGCGGACTTCAATCTTCTTCGAGACCACGTTCTGCACGATCAGCGAACGGTCCTTCTCGGTGCGCACGAAATACGCGATGCGATCGCCGGTCGGCGACCACGACATCCACGGCACCGAGTTCCAGCGGCCGCCCGGCGTGGCCAGGTACTCGAAGCCCATGCTCTGGTCGAAGCCGCTCGTCAGGTTGCGGATGACCGAGCCGTCCTTGGCCGAGATCAGCACGATGTCGTATTCCCGGTCGCGGCCGTTGCCGGTCATGCCGGCAATCAGGTCGCCCGAGGGCGACGGTTCGATCGACAGCACGTTCGAGTAGTGACCCTTGCGCGGATCCGGCGCCAGGTCACGGCCGTAATCGGCCGGCCGCTCCTTGTCGCGGAACGGCTTGAAGCGCTCCTTCAGGTAGCGATCGAACTGCTGGTCCCACTCCTCGGGCGTCATCTGGAACGCCTCCTGGTAGGCATCGTCGCTGCCGCCGATCACCGAGCGGCGCAGGGCGAAGACGTAGGCCCGCACGCCTTCCTTGCCCCACTTCGACTCCATGAACTCGAAGGCGGCGTGACCCAGGTTGTAGATCAGGCGCGGGTTGCTGAAGCCGCCGTAGTCCTCCATCTCGCTCATCTTCGGCACGATGTCCGAGACCGCGGCGTCGCGCACGGTCATGATGTCGAGCGGGCGCCAGTAGCCGGTCATGTAGTCCGACATGCCCTCCATGGTCCAGAGCGGCATGTTGCGGCGGATCAAACCGGTCGGGATGATGTCGAACTGGAACTGGTGGGTGAGCTCGTGGACGATCAGCCGGTAGAGCAGGTCGGGCGGCTCGTCGATCGGCATCACCATGCGGTAGCGGCCGGGCTCGGCGAAGGCGCCGACGCCTTCCTGGGCGGCGCCCGGGATCACGTTCTGCTGCCAGAACTCGCTGGCCGTCGAGAACAGGATGAGCGGCAGCTTCATGGAGAGGTCGTGCTTCAGCTCCGAGCTGACATGCTGGTAGGCGCTTTCGGCATAGCCGGCCACGCGTTCCAGGTGCGGTTCAATCTCGGGGTAGTAGTAGATCTCGAAGTGCTCGGTCTGGTAGGTATGCCACTCGAAGGTGTCGTAGCGGATCTGGTTCTTCCCGAAGTACGGGATATAGCCGGTTTGCGCGCTGACATCACGGGGGCACCCGAGCGCAAGTACCATGAGAGTCGCATGCATCACGAGCGCGCGCGACAGGCTTTTCCTAATGGACATGACAACCTCGCCGACCAAGTCGGCGACGCGGCTGGCACGCGTCGCTGAGGACCAGTCCAGCGAGCGACCCGAACGTTACAGCTGGATTACCACTGTGTGGTCCAACTCACAGCACACCCTCGGACCGAGGGTCGCCACGATCGGTCAGGAGTCGGGCATCCGCGCGTAGCACTCAGTAGGGGCACCGACGATTTCAGCCCACCTTCGGTCAGTCGCAGCACGGCGTGCATGGTCCCGGACGCGAGGCCGAGTACCGCGGGCAGCAGCCCGACGATGGCGCCGGGGAGGACCAGGAGCGAACTGGTCAAGCCAATGGCCGCTTGCAGACGGGGGGCCACAAACCATTGAATGGCGAGCGCGGTGAGGCTGAGACCGATGTAGAAATTGGCGAACAACGCGGTCCGATCGGCGGCCCCACCGGCGTACGACGACGCGGCGCGATAGAACTGGAACTCAATCAGCACGCCGCAGATGGCCGCAAGGGCCGCGATCGCCAGCAGGAGCCGCAGGTAAGCGCTGTCGGATGGCGGTGGTGAAGGCCGTCGACGCGACAATCGGGCCGGTGAGTTCCACCGCATGGACAACGGGAAACCGCCGATGCGTGAACACGATGGCCAGCATGGCCGCGGCCAGGGTGACCGAACCGATCAACAGCAGACCGCGCGGCGTCAGCCAGGGCGCCAGGCCGCGGGCGAGGCTCGCGCCGAGAAGGCCGCCCAGGATTGAGGCCGCGCCGACGCGGCTGAACGCCCGGGCCAGGTCCGGTGAATCGCGCCCGATGATCTCGCCCGCCAGCAGCCAGGCCAGCGAAAACAGGCCGCCGAAGACGACCGGGACGAGCATGAAGAAGAGCGTCATCGCCGGACTGCCGCCGGGCGTGCCAACGATCCCGACTCCCGCCAGCACCAGTGACATCGCACCGGTGGCCACCAGCCGCGCCCGCCGCGCCCCAAGCGACCGCACCAGCCACAGCAGCACCGCCGCCATCGGCAGCGCGAGCAAGGCCACGCCCATGTAGGCGAGCGGCAGCGACTGGATGCCGCCGTCTTGGAAGTAGAGCGCATCGCGGCCAGTGCGCGCGAGCATGAACGCCGCCGTCATCAGCAGCATGACGGCGCTGACGTGAGAGATGCGGCGAGTGGACACGGCCGGCAACCGAGTCGATATGTTACCTCTCCCCAAGCGCGGCCGTGGACTTCTGTAACGACTCGGCCATTCCGGTAGACCTACCCAAGGTAAGGCAATTGCCCCCAATCAGAGAGCCTCGTGATGCCATCGAAGAACACCATGCCGACCGTTACCGCCGACACGCACGTGATCGAGTACTTCTACGCTCAGGACTGTGCCACCTGCAGGGAGGCCCTGGAGGTCCTCAGGCGGTTCCAGTCGGCGCACCAGGAGGTCTACGTCCTCGAGCATGACGTGGCGATCTACGTGGGACTGGCCAATCGATATCGACTGGCGTCCACACCGGCCACGGTGATCAATGGACGAAGGCTCATCTACGGGATCCCCACCCTGGAGGCTCTCACCGCCGTCAGTCAGGCAGCCCGGCGCCCAGCCAACGCCGCAACGACTGGCGCCCGGTCTCGGGCGTGGGCCCGGATTCTGGCGTGGGCGCGGCCCCCGTTGCAGCGCACCTCGAATCGCCTGTCCGGTGACGCGACAATGCGTGGGCTGGTGCGCTGATGCCGCCAGTGGCACGTTGCTTGAAAATGAGAATCGGCTGGCCTGCAACCGTGGCCGAGGCGGCACCGCCGAGCCCGTTGGTCGCGAGCCACTCGCGGGTCCCCGTCATTCGCCGCTCTGCTGCAACAGCTTCGCCACCAGTGCCGTCCAGCCGGTCTGGTGGCTGGCGCCCAGGCCGGTACCGTTATCGCCGTGGAAGTACTCGTGAAAGAGGACCAGGTCGCGCCAGTGCGGATCCTCCTGGAACTTCGCAACGCCGTCGTGGACGGCGCGGCCGCCCTCGGGCGCCTGGAGGAACAGCCGCGACAGCCGGCGCGACAGCTCCGCCGCCACCTCACCAAGTGTCAGCATCTGCCCAGACCCCGTCGGGCACTCGACCCGGTAGTCGGCGCCCAGCGAGTGGTGGAACTTCTGCAGCGACTCGATGATCAAATAGTTCACCGGCAGCCAGATCGGCCCGCGCCAGTTGGAGTTGCCGCCGAACAGTCCGGTCGTCGATTCGGCCGGCTCGTAGCCGACGGTGTGCGAGACGCCGTCGACATCCAGTGAATACGGGTGGTCCTTGTGCACGCGCGACAGCGCGCGGATGCCGAACGGCGACAGAAACTCTTCCTCATCGAGCATCACGCGCAGCACGCGTCGCAGCCGGTCGGGGTTGACGATGGAGAGGAGCATGCGGCCCTTGTGCCCTGGCTCCATGCAGGCACAACCCTCGGTGAGCGCCGGCCGATGCTCCAGGAACCACGACAGGCGCCGCGCGAATGAGGGCAGCCGTGCCATCGCCTCCGCTTCGACCGACGCGACGGCGAACAGGGGAATCAGCCCCACCATCGATCGCACTTTAAGCGGAAAGTGCGTGCAATCCGGAAAGTGCAGCACGTCGTAGTAAAAGCCGTCTTCCTCGTCCCACATCTGCATGCCGCTGTGGCCGATGTGGTTCATGGCATTGACGATGTAAATGAAGTGCTCACCAAACTTGGTGGCGACATCCTCATACACCGGATCTTCGCGGGCCAACTCGAGGGCAATGGTCAACAGGTTGAGCGTGTACATCGCCATCCAGGCAGTGCCGTCCGACTGCTCGAGCCGGCCGCCCGTCGGCAGCGGCTGGCTGCGGTCGAACACCCCGATGTTGTCGAGGCCGAGAAACCCGCCCTCGAAAATGTTGATGCCGTCCTGGTCCTTGCGGTTCACCCACCACGTGAAGTTGAGCAACAGCTTGTGGAACACGCGCTCCAGGAACGCGCGGTCGCCCTGGCCGGCCCGCTTCTCCTCGATCTTGTAGACACGCCACGCCGCCCAGGCGTGCACGGGCGGGTTGACGTCGCCAAGCGCCCACTCGTACGCGGGTAGCTGTCCGTTGGGATGCATGTACCACTCGCGCAGCAACAGGATCAGCTGTTCCTTGGCGAAGTCCGAGTCCACCAGCGCCAGCGGCACGCAGTGGAAGGCGAGATCCCACGCCGCGTACCACGGGTACTCCCATTTGTCCGGCATCGACACGACATCTTCGTTGTGCAGGTGGGTCCACTGATGGTTGCGGCCGTTCAGGCGCGGCCGCGGCGGCGGCGGCCCCGCTGGGTCGCCGGCCAGCCACTCGTCGACCACGTAGTGGTAGTACTGCTTCGACCACAACAGCCCGGCAAAAGCCTGACGCATGACGCGCTGTGCGTCCGGCGATAGCGATGCTGGCGTGACCGTGGCAAAGAACTCGTCGGCCTCGGCCTGGCGCGTGGCGAAGGTCGCCTCGAAGTCACCGAAGGCACTGCCTTCCCGCTCGAAGACGCGATCGGTGAGACGCAAGCGGCAGGCGAACGAGGCGCCCGGCGCGATCGTGGTCGTGTAGCGCGCCGCCGCCTTGGTCCCCGCGCGAGCCGGGTTCACGGCTTCGACGCGGCCCTGCACCACGGCGTCGTGGAAGGCGTCCTTGACGTAAGGCGAGGCGTTCGCCGTGCCGAATAGCCGCTCGGCGTTGGTGTCGTTCTCGGTGAACAGCAACTCGGGGTCGGCGTCGCAGTACAGCCGCCGCCGGCCGTAGTTTGGCTCGTCCAGGACTACTGTCTGATCGTCGTCGGGCGACACCGCGAGCGACGGCCGCGTACCCGGCACACCCCAGGACCACGTGTTGCGAAACCAGACTGTCGGTAGCAGGTGCAGTGGCGTCGCGTCGGGGCCGCGGTTGATCGCCGTGATCTTGATGAGAATGTCCTCGACATCGCCCTTGGCATACTCAACAAACACGTCGCAGTAGCGGTTGTCCTCGAACACCCCGGTGTCAAGCAGTTCAAATTCCGGCTGGTCGCGCCCGCGCCGGCGATTTTCCTCCACGAGTTGGGTGTAGGGAAACGAGGCCTGCGGGTACTTGTACAGAAACTTCATGTACGAGTGCGTCGGCGTGCTGTCGAGGTGAAAGTAGTACTCCTTGACGTCCTCGCCGTGGTTGCCCTCGTTGCCGGTGAGGCCGAAGAGCCGTTCCTTGAGAATGGGGTCGTGCCCGTTCCAGAGCGCCAGACCAAAACAGATCCGCTGGTGACGATCGCAGATTCCTGCCAGGCCATCCTCGTTCCATCGATAGGCACGCGACCGCGCGTGATCGTGCGGAAAGGCCTCCCAGGCCGTGCCCTGCGGGCTGTAGTCTTCGCGCACGGTGCCCCACGCGCGGTCGCTCACATAGGGGCCCCACCGCTTCCAATGCGCTGCGCGCTCCCGTGCCTCCCGCAAGCGGCGATGTTCCGCGGTCGCATCGCCCGCGGAGGACGGAGGCGGCGAGGGCTGGGGAAACGTCACAGATCGACGTTATCGCATCGGCCACGCGGTGGGATCGGGGGGCGTGTGAGTCACCTCACTTCAACGGCAGATGAGGTGCGGGGGCGTCGCGCGGATGCGGGGGCATCCCGTCTTCGAGGTCCACGCCGAGCCCGTCGGCCACACGGTTGATGTAGTTGAAATAGCTGACGATCTGCACCGCATCCGAGACGGCGCGGTCATCAAAACCCTCAGCTCGAAGCGCCACGACATCGTCCTGGATCATGGCTGCCGGCTCGGCGGTCAGCTTGACGGCGAAGGCGAGCAGCGCGCGGTCGGCGGGCCCCAGCGGTGCCTTCGTCCAGTCCGTTTTCACCTGCTCCACCAGCTCCGGGTCGTCGACCTCGGCACGGAGGTCGTCGGCATGCGCCTCGGTTCAATAGTGGCAGCCGTTGGTCCGCGAGACGACCACGGCCAGCATCTCTCGCTGCGCCCTGGTGAGGGGCGACCGCCCGCGCATCAGGGCGGCGTAGAGCGCCGTCGAGTGCTTCATCGCCGGCGGGTTGAGGCTCTTGATTCGAATGATCTGCCACACCTTGCCCGCGCGGGCCAGCGCGGCGTCGTACTCGGCTCGCAACAACCCGGTGGCTTCGGCCACCGGCTTCAGATCGATCCAGGCCATCTCGCTTCTCCTTCCTTAGCATGACACCGATGCTGAATCCTCATCGGCTCTTGGTGGGTGTCCTGCTCGCCGCGGAGCCATGTGGCGTGTGGGCCTGGTCGCGCGGCCCGCTGCGGTGACGATCACCGCCGAGGCTGGGCCGTTTCTTGACCAGGCCGTTGTGTCGCGCTGATATCGCGACGGATACGCTGTGAGCGGGCTCACAGATCCACGCCCCCGGCACACGGTCTCCGCCGCTGGCCAACAAGCGTGTGCCATGCTGGCGCCATGCCTGACGTAACACTGGCGTGCGATACACCGATCGCTTCGGCACGAGCTGCCGCGTCCCGCATGGAACCAGCAGCGGAGTTCACCGCCGATGGTCAGGTGACCGGTCGGTGATGGTGACCGGAACACTCAAGGCCGGGATGATCGCGGCTGGCGTTGCCGCGGCGGCCTTCCTCGTCTGGCAGCTGCCCGTCGCGCCCTGGATTGTTGCCTTGGCCGACCGGCTGCGGGAAATGGGCTGGCTTGGCATCGCGCTATTCATCGCGATCTATGTCGTGGCCGAGGTGGCCCTTCTGCCGGGCTCGCTCTTCACGCTGGCGGCCGGATTCGCTTACGGCCCCGTAGGTGGCCTGCTCGTGGCGTCGCCGGCCAGCGTCCTGGCCGCCACGGTGGCCTTCCTGCTGGGTCGCACGGTGCTGCGGGACTGGATCCGCGCACGGATTCATCGCTACCCGAAGGCCCAGGCGCTCGATACAGCGATCGGCACCAACAGCTTCAAGTTGATCCTGCTGCTCCGCCTGTCGCCCGTCATTCCGTTCAACATCCTGAACTACGCCCTCGGCCTGTCGGACGCCAAGGTCGGGCGCTATGTCGTGGCCTCGTTTGTCGGCATGCTGCCAGGCACCTGGTTGTACGTGTATCTCGGATCGCTCGCCACGACGGCCGCCCAGCTCACTGAAGCCGGCCAGACCGGCTCACCGCAGACACTGATCCTGACGGGCGTGGGTCTGGTGTCCACCGTGCTCGTCGTCGTGCTCGTGACTCGCGCGGCGCAGCGGGCGCTGGACGAACAACTGGCCGCGACCAGACGCTGAATGCCTTACCGCGTCCATCGAAAATACCGCTCGAACCACCGCTTCACCGACGGCGTCAGCAATCCTCTCCGGTAGGCGTCGCCGGCCTTCTTCAGCGCCTCGGCCTGCGTCGGGTACGGATGGATCGTCGCCGCCAGATCACCCAGCGAGCCACCGTGCGTCACGACATACGAGGCCTCCCCAATCAGGTCTCCCGCATGCGCCGCGACGATGGTGCAACCGAGAAGCCGTCCGCCCACGTGATGCAAGCGCACAAACCCCTCCGCCTCTTCGTCGAGCACCGCGCGATCGACCTCGGCCAGTTCAATCGTGATCGTCTTGACGTCATGGCCCTTCTGGCGGGCCTCGGCTTCATACATCCCGACGTGCGCGATTTCCGGATCGGTATACGTACACCACGGCACGACCAGCGCGCTCGCCCGCTTGCGCCCGTAGAACAGCGCATTCTGAATGACGATGCGCGCCATGGCGTCGGCGGCGTGAGTGAACTTGTACTTGGAACACACATCGCCGGCGGCGTAGATGCGCCGGTTCGAGGTCTGCATGCGGTCGTTCACCACGACGCCGGCCTTGGTGACGGCCACGCCGGCCGCGTCGAGGCCGAGTCCTTCGATGTTCGGCGCGCGGCCCGCCGCCACGAGTATCTGGTCACCACCCGCCGCTCCCGACCCGGCGCCGTCGCGGCGCTCGTACCGGATCCGCACACCGGCCGCATCGCTCGTGGCCTCGACCAGCTGGACACCGAGCTCCAGCCGCACGCCGTCCTCGAGGAGTTGGCGCTGCACGATCGCCGCCGCATCGGCGTCCTCGTTGGGAAGCACGTGCGGTGGGCGACCGAGCAGCGTGACCTCGCTGCCGAATCGCGCGAAGGCCTGCGCCAGCTCGCAGCCAATGGGTCCCGCGCCGACCACGATGAGCCGCGGCGGCAGTTCGGTGAGCCAGAACACGGTCTCGTTAGTGAGGAACGGAATGCCGTCGAGGCCGGGTACCGGCGGGGCGATCGGGCGGCCGCCGGTGGCGACGACCGCACGGTTGAACTTCAACGTGCGGCCGGCCACTTCGAGGGTGCGCGCGCTCGTGAACGCGCCGCTGCCCAGGAAGACGTCCACCCCGGCGCGCTGCAAGCGCTGCACCGAGTCGTTGACGCTGATACCGGCGCGGCGCTCACGCATTCGGCGCATGATGGCGGGGAAGTCGGCCTCGACCGGCCCAATGCGGACGCCGATCCTGGAAGCCCGGCGCGCCTCGGCGATGGCGCGCGCCGACCGGATGAGCGCTTTCGACGGCACACAACCGACGTTGAGGCAGTCACCGCCAAGCAAGCCCCGCTCGACAAGCGCCACGCACGCGCCGAGGCCGGCGGCGCCGACGGCACTGACCAGGCCAGCAGTTCCGCCGCCGACGACGACGAGGTCGTAGACATCTCGCGGCTCAGGATTCTCCCAATCCGATGGATGAACCGCCTGGAGCAGCGCCTGGTTGGCCGCGTCGAGCGGCCGCACCAGTGGATGGGGCGTGGTCGTCGTCATGCGTTCCTCAGACCATGTACGCGGTGGTGTCTTGAGGCTTCGCGGTGAAGTGCAGCCCCTGTGCCCGGACGACGGGCACCTTCTTCGGATCACACCCGCGCAGCGCGCACGTGCCGCCGAACGGCTGCTTGCCGATCATCGCGACGGTCCACCCCGCGCCGCGGCACCGCGACGCGACGCTGCCGGCCGCGGATCCGGAACCAATCACGATCAGGTCGACGGCGCGAGGCGTCATCACTTGAGGCATGGAAAGAGCATAGCCCGCAGCGGCCCTCGCGCCGCGACGCGCGTGCGGGTAACCGTCGCGAACAGTGAGGCGCGTCACAGCAGGGATGGAGTGGCGCCCCTATCGTTGGGCGATGGCCCACGTCGTTGAGTTCTTCTACAGCGAACACTGTATCGGCTGTCCGGAGGCGCGGCAGGTCGTCAGACAACTGGCGGCGGCGAGGCCGGATATCGCGATCGCCGAGTTCGATATCGCGACGCACATCGATGAAGCCGGCCGGCATGGCTTGATTGCCACGCCGGCAGTGGTCATCGATGGCGGCCCGGCGCTCTATGGGATTCCTCGGATTTCGGATCTGGCCGCCCGGTTGGACGGACCGTCGGCTCGGGCTCGCGCGAGTGGTGAACGGCCGCTTATACTGTCGGGGATGGCGGCCCACACCAAGCTTTGGTACCTGCAGCATTTCCGTTTGCTGGAGGCCCTCACCGACGTCCAGAAGCGCGCCGTCGAGAAGATGACGCGCATGCTGGAAGTCAAGCGCGGCCAGCGCATTTACCTCCCGGGCGATCCGAGTGACCAGATCTTCCTGCTCAAGACCGGGGTGGTGAAGATTTCGACAGGCGGCGCCGAACAAGATACCATCCTGGCGTTGCTCTATCCGGGCGACATCTTTGGTGAGCTCGCCATGCTCGACGAGTCGCCGCGCGATCACATCGCCGAGGTCGTGGAAGACACCGTCCTCTGCGCGCTCAATCGAGACATGCTGCTGCAGATGATCCAGCAGTCGCCTGCGCTCGGCTACCAGATCACCAAGCTCATGGGACTGCGGTTGCGCCGCCTGCGAACGCGGGTCGAGGAACTGCTGTTCAAGAGCGCGCATGCCCGCATCGCCCACACCCTGCTTGACCTCGCCGCCGACTACGGCGTCAAAGACGATGATGGGGTGCTGATTCCGATTCGCTTGAACCAGGGCGACCTGGGCAACCTGGTCGGCCTGGCGCGTGAGACGGTGAACATCGTTCTGCAGGACCTGAAGCAGCGAGGCCTCGTCGAGACCAGCCGCCAGAACATCCGCCTCAAGAGTCCGGAGCTGCTGCGCGCGGTCGTGTAGCGCCATCGTGAAACGCATCCTCGCGTTCGACGTCAACGACACGCCGCTCGACGTCCGGGCCCTCGAGACCTCGGTGGAAAGACGGCAGGGCGCCAACAGGCGATGATGTGAAGGACCTCACATTCTGTTGCCGCCACGCCGACCTGCTGGCGATTCAACAAGCCGCCAAGGGTGCCGCGACGCTGACCGGTAATCTGCTGGGCGTCGCGCGCCGGTACAGCGCCGGTGCAACCTACGCCAGCGTGACCGACGTGCTCAGCGCACCGTTGGACAACCTCGCGCGCGAGTTCGCCAGGCACCACATCACCGTCGAAACCGACTTCAAACCGGCGCCGGCGCCGAACGTCGACCTCAACTTGCTCTCCCAGGTGTGCCTGAATCTCTATCTCAACGCGCGGGACGCCATGATTCCGAAGGGCGGCGGCACGCTTCGCGTGTCGCTGCGTGGCACGGCTGACGGCATCGAGTTCACGGTGACCGACACCGGCACGGGCATTCCGGAAGCGTTTCGCTCGCGTATCTTCCAGCCCCTGCAATCCACCAAGGGCGATCGCGGCACCGGGCTCGGGCTCTCGGTCTCGAAGTCGGTCATTGAATCGATGGGGGGACGCATTCGATACGAGTCGGTCGAGGGCCTGGGCACATCATTCTTTGTCACGCTGCCGACGGACCCGCCGGGGCGGGCGTAAGAGCGATGCCACCGGCCAGGCGCGACAGCGTGATCCGATAGGCCTGGAGGCGTTCCACCCACGGCCCGCAGACGAGCCGCCGAGCGGGTCGATGCACAGGATGTACTTGGCCCCTGGCCCGCACGCGATCTGCCGCGGCGCGCCGGGTGCCCGTCCGTCATCGGCTCCTCCCGGCCGGTCACGCGCTCGGGTCCCGCCAGGCACGACTGTCGCGCTCCAGCAGCGCGTCGGCCTGCGTCGGCCCCCAACTGCCCGCCTGATACTCGCGGACGGGGGCGCCGCCCGCCTGCCACGACGCCAGCATCGGCGCCACCAGTTCCCATCCAGCCTCGACGATATCGGCGCGGTGGAACAGCGTGGCGTCACCAATCATGCAGTCGTACAACAGCGTTTCGTAACCGGTGCTCGGCGACTCGCCGAAGTGGTCGGCGTAGCAGAAGTCCATCTTCACGGCGCCCAGTTGCACGCGCGGGCCGGGCACCTTGGCCTCGAACTGCAACGAGATGCCCTCGCGTGGCTGGATGCGCAGCACCAGCCAGTTCGGCTGCACGCATTCGGCCGGGGTGTCGCGGAACAGCGCCAGGGGCGGCTGCTTGAACTGGATCGCGATTTCCGTCACTCGCGACGGCAACCGCTTCCCCGTCCGCAGGTAGAACGGCACCTCGGCCCAGCGCCAGTTATCAATAAGCACCTTCAACCCGACGTAGGTTTCGGTGTCGGACAGGAGCGCCACCTTGGGCTCCGATCGATACGCCGGGACGGCATGGCCGCCGAGCGTTCCCGCGGTGTACTGGCCACGCACCACGTCGCGTGTCACCGCATCCTCGGTGAACGGGCGGACCGCCTGAAGCACTTTGAGCCGCTCGTTGCGGACCGGCTCGGCCAGGAACGACGCCGGCGGCTCCATCGTGGTGACCGCGAGCAGTTGGAACAAGTGGTTCTGCAGCATGTCGCGCACGGCACCCGCCGTGTCGTAATAACCGCCGCGCTGCTCGACACCAACCGCTTCGGCGACGCAGATCTGCACGTGATCGACATAGCGCCGGTTCCAGATCGGCTCGAAAATGCCGTTACCGAACCGGAGCGCCATGATGTTCTGGACGGTCTCTTTTCCCAGGTAGTGGTCGATGCGATAGATCTGGTGCTCGTGCACGACGCCGAGCATTTGGCGGTTGAGGGCGCGCGCCGAGTCGAGGTCCCGCCCGAAGGGCTTTTCGACGATGACACGACGCCAGGCACCGGCGGCTTCATGGGCGAGCCCGGCGGCACCGAGTTGGTCGACGATCGGCCCGAACAGGTTCGGCGGTGTGGCAAGGTAGAAGACGGCGTTGAGCGAGCCACCCTCACTGCCCGCCAGTCGCCGAGCGATCTCCCGGTACGTGGCCTGGTCGTCGAAGCCGCCCGACACGTACGCGGCGCGCGCCAGTAACCAGTCGACGTCCCCGGCATCGACCGGCGGCGCCGCGAACTCAACTAAGTCACGGACAAGCTTTTTGTGATACTCGGGATCGGTCTGCGCGTCGCGTCCGACGCCGATCAGGGTGAACCGGTCGCCCAGCAGGCCGCTGCCGCGCAGGTTATACAAGGCCGGCACCAGCTTGCGCATGGCCAGATCGCCACTGGCGCCGAAGATGACGACCGCGCAGGGATCGGCCGGCGGCGCCGGGGCCTGCGTCCGTTCGGCGCACCCGGCCGTGACGCCCGGCTCCCCCGTGGATTTGAGCTTCATCGTCGTTGGCGCCATGCCACCTAACCTCCAGACGGACGCTCGACGTGACCGCCGAACTTGAAGCGCATGGCCGACAGTACTTTCTCGCCGAAGGTATGCTCCTGGCGCGAGCGGAATCTGGCGAACAGCGCCGACGCCAAGACCTCGACCGGCACCGCCTCGGCGATTGCCGCTTCGATCGTCCAACGTCCCTCGCCGGAATCCTGCACAAAGCCCGTGTACTGCGATAGCTTCGGGTCTTCGGCGAGCGCCATGGCCGTGAGGTCAAGCAGCCAGGATCCGACCACGCTCCCATGTCGCCAGACCTCGGCGATCTCCGCCAAATCGAACTCGTAGCGCTGCCCGGCTGGCAACTGGTCGCCGCCGGCGTTACGAAGAATGTCGAAGCCCTCGGCGTAAGCCTGCATCAGTCCGTATTCGATGCCGTTGTGCACCATCTTGACGAAGTGCCCGGCGCCGGCGGGTCCGCAGTACAGGTAGCCGCGCTCCGCAGTGCCGCCGGCCGGCCGGCCCGGCGTCGGTGACACGCCGTCGTGTCCGGGTGCGAGTGTGGCGAAGATCGGATCGAGCCGACCCACCACGTCTCGTGGGCCACCCACCATCAGGCTGTAGCCACGGTCGATCCCCCACAGCCCGCCGCTCGTGCCGACGTCGAGGTAGTGAACGCCGCTGGACTTCAGCGCCTCCGCGCGGCGAACGTCGTCTTTGAAATTTGAATTGCCACCGTCGATCACGACATCACCGGGGCTGAGCAACGCCGAGACGGCCGACACCATCTGCTCGGTCGCCTCGCCGGCCGGCACCATGAGCCACACCGCACGTGGCGGCGTCAGGGCCTGCACCAGCGCTTCGAGCGAGGCCGACGGGGTGGCGCCTTCGCCGGCCAGTTCCTGCATGCGCTCGGCGCTCAAGTCGAACACCGCCGCCGCGTGCCCGCCGCGCATCAACCGGCGCACCATGTTGGCGCCCATCCGTCCGAGACCAATCATTCCAATTTGCATCATTTCCTCATGGCGGAGACCACGCACCGCGTGTTTACCACAGCGCCTCGTTCACCAGCGCGGCGAGCCCTTCGAGCCCGGCGGCCACGTCGGTGCCGAGGTGGACGCCGAGCAGCGGCCGGCCACGAGCCGCCAGCACGAATCGATCGCGGTCGGTCGATCGACAGCGTGCGGATCGTGTTGATGGAGGGCTGTTCCAGTGCGATTGTCTCGCTCACGAACTCTCCCCAACGTGGTTGGTGTCTGGCGGCGTCGCAAGCATGGGTGCATCATGGCTTACTTGGAGGCGGCAAAGTGTTGTCGACCTCACCTCGTGATCACCGACCATCCGGCCAATGCAACATGGCTGTTGACGCCCGGATTCGTTGCCAGGCGGTTACCGTTGGAGATGTGCTGAAAGCGGTACGCGACGACCAGACCCTGTCTGGAGCGAACGGGTACCCGAACCCCGGCGCCCCAATGCGCGGTGAAATTGAATTGCGCCGCCTCGTCTGGAATGGCGCCTGAGCTCCCTAGAAAGCCACCGGCCAGCTCGGTAAACGCCGACCACCGGCGGCGAGGGACCAGGTTCCACCTCAGGCCGATTGGCGAGATGCCCAGCGCATAGACCCGGGTCGGCGCGAGCTCGATCAGGAGCGGCATCACTTCGATGACCCAGGCCAAACGCCCCCGCAAGGCGCCAGGACCGCGGTCCGAAGTCAACTCACGCGACCACGACACGGTGTGGGCGGCGTATCGGATTCCTCCTCGAGAGTGAAACAGCTCAACGCTGACCGCGCCACCGGCTCCGAACATCCACTCGGCGGTGCCGCCATGCTCAGTGGGCGCGGACAGCGGCACGATGCCGACTGCTGATTCGCCGGGTTCGGCAGACTCGGGAGAAGACGAGGCACTGGGCGCCGCGCGCTGGAGACCACCGGGCTGGCCGCGTGCGGTCGACGGCCACGCGCCCAACGCGATGACAACTCCCGCGACCAGAAGCCTCCGGCTGCACCAAGCTGATCGGCGGGGGTCTCGAGCCATGGGGTTGGGTCGCACGACATGGCCTGGTGTTACAGCTGTCAAAAGGCGGGGCCAGGTAGCTCCGGCCGTCGCGGTCAGATAGTGTGACCAGCATCACACACGCCGCCCGATGAATCGCCGAGAATGTCCCTTGATTATGTCCACGTACTCCGACCCGGGCGGCGGCAGGGCGTCCTCGGACGACCTGGCAACCGTCCAGCAGTTGTTGGCGGGGGACGAAGCTACGTTCACAGCCGTGGTGGAGCGCCTCCACCCCTCCCTCATCAGGTTCGCCCTCCTCTTTGTGGCGAGTCGGGAAGTCGCCGAGGAAGTCGTGCAGGACACCTGGGTCGCGGTGCTGAACGGCTTGTCCTCGTTCCAGGGCCGCTCGGCGCTCAAGAGCTGGATCTTCAGCATCGCCGCGAACCGGGCGAAGACCCGCGCCATCCGCGAGAGGCGAACCATCACGTTCTCGGAGCTGTCGGCACCCGGGGACGATGAACCCGCGGTCGATCCGGATCGGTTCTCGAGCGGCGGCGCGTGGTCGGCGCCACCGGGCCGATGGGATCGCGACACGCCGGAGAAACTCCTGCTCCGTCAGGAGGCGCTCGCCGTGGTGGCCGCCGCCATCGCGGAATTGCCACCCAGCCAGCAGGCGGTCGTCACCCTCCGCGATGTCGAGGGGCTCGACGCGGCGGAAGTCTGTAACGTTCTCGAGATTTCGGATACCAATCAGCGGGTTCTGCTGCACCGGGGCCGATCGAAAGTACGATCGGCACTCGAGCGGTATACGCTGGAAGGGTAGACATGCTCACGTGTCAGGAAGTAACCGAGGTCGTCACGGACTATCTGGAGGGGCGCCAGTCGCTGATGCAGCGGCTGCGCTTTCAGATGCACCTGGGCATGTGCCGGCACTGCCGCGCGTACCTGAAGCAGATGAAGACGACCGTTGACACCATCGGTCGCCTCCCCAACGAGTCGATCCCTCCCGAAATGAGCAAGGAAGTGCTCGATCGCTTCCGCGCGTGGAAGCGGTAGACCGACCGTGCCTACTGGCCGGGCGCGCGTTCGCGGTCCAGCGCCTTCAGGCTTACCGTCCACGTCAGCGGCACCGTCTGCGGGTTGAAACACACCTTGTCGTCGCACGCCTGGTAGTTCAGGATCCCCTCGATGGTGACGCTGGTGGCGCCCTTGAGCGCGGCCTGGCCGGCGGCCGACGAGTCGATCATCACGTCCTGCACAATACGGAACGGCTTCTGGTACACCTGCACGTGTTCATCCAGCGGCTTGAAGTGGTAGTCCTCTGATTTGGGGTACTGAGCGGCCCGGACGACGAGGCCCGGCTTGGCTTTGACCGTCAAGACGATCGGCTTGTAACCGGTAACGCCGGGCGCATAGACATGCACTCGCGGCGCGGGAGTGATGTCCAGCACGATGGAGAAGTGGGTGCCGGGCGCCGCCGCCTGGTCGGTCGTGTACGAGGTGATCTCGACATTCGGTGATGACACCTTGGTCGCCGGCACATTCACCTTGCTGCCCATCCGAACGAGCACGCTCGACATCGTATTGCGCTCCTGGTAGCCGTCTTCGAAGAAGCGGGACGTCACCACGCCCCGGCGGTCAACGATGAACATGCCGGGAAACGGATATCCGAACAGGTTGTTCGACGGATCCACCGCCGTATTGAGGAGCCCGTACCGCTTGATGACGGCCGAGCCGGCATCTGACAACAGGGGAAACGTGATCTGCCGGCGTGCCGCGAACTCGGCGAGTACGGGAACCGGGTCGTAGGTGATCACGGCCAACTCGTAGCCGTTCTGCCTCACGTCGGCCAGCCGTCCCTGCATTTCGACGAGTTGCGTCTTGCAATAGGGACACCAGGACGCGGACCTCGAGAAGGTCAGCATGAGGCCCTTGGGGCCCATCAAGGATTCCAGGGTGCGGGCACGCCCCGTCTGGTCCCGGAGGGAGAACGCCGGCAGCTTGTCACCGACCTGCGGGCCGAGCTTTCGCACGTCCGGCGCGGACGCAGCGGCGGCCGATTGCTCGGCGACCAGCGGTGACGAGACGGCGCCGGAGGCGATCACGCCACCGATCAAACACACACAGAAAGCGCACAGGCGAGCGAGCATCGAATTCTCCTTCGGGTATCAGACTCGGTTTGGTGCCGGGAGACTGGACTAGCGGGGTGGTGGCGCGGCAATGCGTTCGATGGCAACGCCCGGCGCCAGGCCGGCCAGCACGCGTACCTCCAACTCTGTGGTTTTCGCGTCGATCGCCCCCATGTGCCGCTTCACGATCCGGCCGTCACGATCGACCAGCAGCGTCATCGGCAGCGCGTGTACACCACCGAACAACCGGTCCAGTTCCGGCGTCATCATCACAATCGGAAAATCCATCCTCATGGCCGCGACGAAATTCTTGACCGGCGTGAGATCGCCCTCGTCCGCCGAGATACCGATGACCCGCAGGTGCTCGCGATACTTGACCTGGAGCCGGAGCAGGTCCGGGATCTCCACCCGGCAGGGACCGCACCAGGTCGCCCAGAAGTTCACGAGCGTGACCTGGCCGCGCCACTGGCCGGACCGCACCGTCTGACCATCCAGCGAGCGTGCGGTGAAGGCCGGCAGCAGGCCGGGGCTGGCGAGGAACTGCACCGAAGTGGCGCCGGCGGCCGGCGGTGCCGGCGAGCCTGATACCGCCGATTGGGCCCCCAGGTTGACCCCAACAATTAGCAGGCCGGCCGCAATCGACGCGCGCAGAATGTGTTTTTTTTCCATGCGAATCCCCTCGGGTGGACGTCAGCCGATGATGGTGAACGTCTGCACGGCAAGGCTGCCCGCCTCGCGAAACAGCCGGGCACGCACCCGCACGGCCTTGCCCAGCAGCGCCGTGTCGTGAATCAGGTCGGCCGATGCCGGCTGCTCGACGATGTTCCAGATGCGACCGTCACTTGTGGCAATCGCGCCGTGGTGGCCCGTCCGCTGGCACATCGGCGGTTCGCCGTGCCGTTTCTCGAGCTCACAGTCGCGGCACACCAGTTGCCCTTCGAGCACGATCTCCGTCGGCCCGGACCACCTGGCCACGGCGGAATCCATCGCGCCAACCACGGCGTCGGGAATCTGCCCACTACTGGCCGCCGCCAAGCCGGCGCCGACAACCAGCACGAGCGACGCGGCGATCGCCACGCGACGCCCGGCGGCGGGCAGGTCGCGCGGCACCCACCACGGCCGCAGTGACCGCCGGACCCGCTCGCCAAGATTCGCGGGAGGGCTGTGCGCGAACACCGCCTGCCGTACCGCGCCGCGCAATCGCTCGAGATGGGCCACCACCCGCGCGCAGGCCGCGCACTCGGAGAGGTGCGCGTCGGCGGCGGCGACGGCCTCCGCTGACAACTCGCCGTCGACGTAGCAATCGAGCAACTCGCGAAACTGTTTGCAATCCATCATGATTTCCGTTCCTTGGCGATCGGCGCGCGCGCCATCGGCGGCGCCGAGACTCGCCCGCGCAGCAGGCGCGCCAGCATGCGCCGGCCGCGGTTGATTCGAGACATCACAGTGCCGATCGGGCAGCCCATCGCGGCCGCAATCTCCTGGTAGGTCAGCTCTTCAACATCGGCCAGCAATACGGCGAAGCGGAACGCCTCGGGTAACTGCCCGAGCGCCCACGTCATGTCCGCGGACACTTCCTCGCGGAGGAAGTCACCCTCCCAGTCGTAGTACGGCTCCGTCCTGACTTCCTCCACGTCGCCGACCGGCAGTTCCAGCCGGGTCTTTCGCCACTGCGTGACCCAAGCGTTGTGAAGAATGCGACACAGCCAGGCGCGGCAGTTGGTCGCTGGATCGAACTGGTCAAAATGCGCCCACGCCCGCAGGAACGTCTCCTGGGTGAGGTCGTCGGCCAGTCGCGCACCGCCGAGTTGCCAGGCCAGCCGATAGACGGCCGTCAGGTGTGGCATTGCGACGGCCTCGAAGTGCTGTCTGGTGCTCATCTCAACACGTCGGCGGTTGACTCCAGTTATCCTAAAGAACGCAGGGTCCCGGCCGGATATTCCTGGCCTCTCGTTCGCCCCGGCCCCGACCCATTCTGACCAGTCACGCCCGGGGTCGTTGTGTTACGGATCACACGCCGCGCACTTCGCCATTGACTGCGGCAACCGCACGGCCATACTGGCGACAGCCGCGTGGCACACTCGCCGGCGCGGGCCGGATGAAAAGGTGGGCTAATGCGCGCGATGTTGATGTGGGTACTCTTCGCCGGCACGATGTCGGCTCAACTATCGTGGACCGAGCAGGCCACGATCGATGGCGATCCGGTGATGCGTGGCCTGCCCAAAGACGCCATTCCCGCGATTGACAAGCCCGTCTTCGTGCCCGTCGCCCAGGCGAAGTACATGCAGGACGAGGAACCGGTAATCGGCGTCGCGTTCGGCGCCGTCGCCCGCGCCTACCCCACCTGGCTGCTCAACGGGCACGAGATCGTCAACGACACCATCGCGGGGCGCGCGATTACGGTGACCTGGTGACCGCTCTGTTACACGGGCATCGTGTATGCCCGCACGGTCGCTAACCGCGAACTGACCTTCGGCGTGTCCGGCATGCTCTGGCGCGACAACCTGGTCATGTACGACCGCCAGACCGACTCCTGGTGGGCACAGGCCACCGGCACCGCCATTGCCGGGCCCCTCAAGGGACAAGTGCTGACCATTCTGGCCTCCGATATGATGACCTGGAAGCAGTGGCGCAGTCTGCACCCGGGCACGGTGGTCTTGTCCAAGGAGACCGCGGCCGGTGCCGACGGCACGAGCGACCGCTATGACGGCTATCACGCGCGCGGCGGAATCGGCGTCACAGGCCGCACGACGTCCGCCGGTGCTCTCGATCCGAAGGCGCGGGTGCTCGGTTTCCGCATCGAGGGCCGGCCCTACGCCGCAGCGCTCGATGTACTGAAGGCCAATCCGGTACTGCCGGTGGCGAGCGTGCCCGGTGGCCTGATCGTCGTCGCCACGCCCGACCGGTCAGGCGCCAAGGTGTTCGCCGCGGGCGGAAGGGCCTTCGAGGCGGCGGGCACAGAGGGCGACCGGACGACGATCCGAGACCGTGAGACCGGATCGCGGTGGGACGGTTATCAAGGCCTGGCTGTGTCCGGGCCGCTCAAGGGGCAGCAGCTCGCCGCCACGCCCGCGTTCGTGTCGTACTGGTTCTCGTGGCGGTCGTTCTTTCCGGCCACCGAGATCATACGGCGGTAGCGACAAGGTGCCTCAAGAGCCGAAGCGCTCCTCGAGTTCGACGCCCAGTCCGTCCGCCAGGCGGTTGACGAAGGCGAAGTAACCGACGATGGTACAAACGTCGTGGATGGCCCGATCATCGAAGCCGGCGGCGCGCAGCAGGTCGACATCGGCGACCGTCATCGCGGCCGGGGTGCGCGTCAGCTTCATCGCATACACCAACATTGCCCGGTCCGGTGCGCTCGTCGCGGCGGACTCCGGGTGTTCCACCAGCGCACGCAGCATGTCGTCCTGGGCCGACGGCGCAATGCCCTCGCGGGTGAGCAACAGACGGAGACCCGCTCCGTGATGCTGAGTTCAATAGTGACAACCGTTGGCTGCCGACACGGCGGTCGCCATCATCTCCCGCTGAATCCGCGTGAGCGGCCCCGACCGCCGCATCAACTCGACGTAGAGATCGAAGTGCAGGCGCATCACCCGGCTGTGCACGCCGTGGATGCGGAGAATGTTGTCGGTGTCATCGACGCGATCCTCGACGGGAATCTCGCTGTCTGGCAGATAGTGAATATGGGCCATTTACGCGGAGAGTCTATCAGAGCCGCCCTCGGCACGCTCCTGGTGGTCGTACTGTGCGCGCCGCAGCCGGCCGCCCAGGCCCCGCCGATGGCGAACGGTGTTGACCCGAGACTCACCGAGGCGATCGCGTGGTACACCGGCACCGCCGGACACGTGGACGACGACCGTGCGCATGAGCTGCTGCTCCAGGCCGTCGCGGACGCGGACCCCGTGTCGGTGATGTGGCTCGCGCGCTGCCACTCGCGCGGGCGCATGCGGTTCGAGCGAGATCCGGCGAAGGCCACCGCGCTGGCACGCCGGGTTATTGGCGACATCGGGCGACTCGCCGAAACGGACTTGCCCGAGGCGGTGTTCCTGACGGGAACGGCGTACGACGAGGGCCTCGGCGTGGCTGTCAACACTGCCCTGGCCGCGGCGTGGTTTCATCGCGCCGCCGACCTGGGGCACCTGCTGGCGAAACACAATCTCGGCAACGCGTACGCCGACGGTCGAGGCGTGCCGCAGAGTGATGCCATGGCGGTCTACTGGTGGCGCGAGCCCGCCGACGCGGGCGATGCCATTCCGCAGTTCCGCATGGCGAAGATGTACGAGGAAGGACGCGGCGTGCCCCGCAATCCGCTGCTGGCCCTTCAGTGGTATCGACGTTCAGCCGAGCGCGGCCACGGACCGGCACGCGAGGCGCTGACCCGCCTCGGGGCGGGCAGGTAGAAAGGCGTCAGGCGCGGGAGCCTCCGTAACGAATGCGCCCTCCGGCCCTCTTCGAACGGGTTCTGCTCGAGAAACTCTGGAACGACCTCGACCGGAGCGCGATTGACATTTGCGACTACCACACACGATTCAAGCGCGAGCTGGATGCCCGGGCAACGGACGGGCCGGCCCGCGCAGCGGGTCGATTCTGAGCAAGATGATCCGCAGTGGCATCGGCGACGCTCACGCGGTGCCCGACATCCTCGGCGCCCGGTTCGTCGTCGGTAATCGGCGGCAGGCGTATGCGCCCGAACGACGACTGGTCCAGGCGCTCGGTGGGCCGTTCCGATGGCGAGACCGTGTCGACACGCTTGGCGGCGACGAGGACTTTCCAGAAGACATCTTCGGGTTGCATGCGCACGCCTGAGCGTCTCACGGGATCACTGGCGCGTCGAAGTCCGCCGCGACTACTATGGAGACGACGATGGTCGCCCTCGTGACACGTCGGCCGTGGCCCCGCGCGGTGGGGTTGGCGTTTCGACTCGCGCCCGTGCTGCTGATCGTGGTCGGCCTGTTCGGGGCCGGCCTCCTGTCCGCGTTCGCTGAAAGCATCTCGCTGCCCGGGGCCGGAACCCTGACCGCGCGCTATTACCTCGGCGTCGCCCGCGATGAAGAGTTCTGGGCCTCGCTGGCGTTCAGCTTGTGGGTCTCGGTCGCCAGCACCACGATGGCCGCGGCGGCAGGCGTGGCCACGGCGTTGATCTTGTCCCGCTTGGCCGCCGGACGAGGGCTGGCCTACGCACTGCTGCAAGTGCCGCTCGCCGTGCCCCACCTGGCGATGGCGGTCGCCGTGCTCATGCTCATGGCCCCGAGCGGATGGATGGCGCGCATGGTGGCGATCACCGGATGGATTACGGCGCCCGCCGATTTTCCGGCGCTGGTCTACGACCGCTACGGCATTGGCATCATCCTGGCGTACGTTGCCAAGGAGGCTCCCTTCATCGCCATCGTCGCCACCGCGCTGCTGGTGCGGGTCGGACCGCAATACGACCGGGTCGCGGCCACCCTTGGCGCGTCGCCCTGGCAGCGGGTGCGCCACGTTACCCTGCCGATGCTGGCACCCGGCGTCGTCAGTGCCTCGCTGATGGTGTTCGCGTTCGTCTTCGCGGCGTTCGAGACGCCGTTTCTCCTGGGACGCCGCTATCCCGCCATGCTCTCGGTGGTCGCCGAGCGGCGCTACCTCAGTCTCGACCTGAACGACCGGCCCGACGCGATTGCGTGGGCACTCGTCATGACCGGCCTCGCGGCCATCGTGGTACAGGCCTACCTGGCGCTGTCGCGTGCGATCGACGCGCGGGGCCGGCCGGTGGTGTTCTGATGCGCGGTGTTCGCGGACGAGGGCTGTCGGGCCCGCTGGTCGTGATCGGCGTGGCCGCGCTCGCGATCGGCCCCATCGCCCTGCTCGCGATTGCCAGCGTCGGCCGGAACTGGTTCTGGCCGGCGTTGTTGCCGGCGGAGTGGAGCTGGCGCGGCTGGGACTACCTGATGTCGGATGGCGCCGGCGTGGGCACGGCGCTGAGCCGCAGCCTGGGCATCGCCACAACGGTGTCGATCGCCGCCGTCGCGGCGGCGTTGCCGGCGGCGCGCGTGCTCGCCTTCGAGGAGTTCCGCGGCAAGCGGCTCTTGCTCTTCGCCCTGCTGCTGCCGGTGCTGACGCCGCCGTTGGCGGCCGCCATGGGGATCCATGCCGTGTTCCTGCGAGCCGGCCTCGCCGACTCGATGGCCGGCGTCACGCTGGTCCACTTGATCCCCGCCGTGCCCTACGCGACCCTGATGCTGACGGGCAGCTTCGTCAACTTCGACCGCACGCTGGAAGACCAGGCCCGGACCCTGGGGGCAACGCCCTGGGCGGTGTGGACGAGGGTCACGCTGCCGATCATGCTCCCCGGCATCATGGTCGCGGCCACGTTTGCGTTCCTGATCTCGTGGAGTCAGTACCTGCTCACCCTGATTATCGGCGGCGGCCGCGTCATCACGCTGCCGCTGCTGTTGGTCGCGTTTCAGCGGGCTGGCGATGATGCGGTGAGCGCGGCCATGGCGATCGTGTTCATTGCGCCCACCCTGGTGTTGTTCGCGCTCGTGGCTCGTCACCTGAAGGAACTCTGATGCGACCGTACCTGATGACACTGATCACCGGCCTATCGGTGGCGGTCGCGGCGGCCTGCCACAGCGTCGGCCCGCGCCCGCCGGCGGCGGCCGAGCTGCTGGCCGGCAACTGGGCGGAGATCGAGCAGCAGGCGCGGGGGACAACCGTGTCGTTCGCGATGTGGGCCGGCGAGGATGCCCGCAACCGGTTCTACCAGGGACCGGTGACGCAGACGCTGCGCGAGCGTTTCGGCATCGAGCTGCGCATCGTGCCTTTGACCGCGGTGCCTGACGTGATCAACCGGCTGCTCAACGAGGAGCGGGCCGGGCGGGATCGGGCAGGAGCCATCGACCTGGCGTGGATCAACGGCGAGAACTTCCGCACCGCACGCCAAGGTGACCTGCTGTGGGGGCCATTCGCCGACTCGCTGCCCAATATCGTGCACTTCGATGAACAGGCGCGGCGGCGGGACTTCGGCACGCCCACCGACGGATTCGAAGCCCCGGTCGAATCGGCGCAGTTCGTGTTCGCGTACGACTCGGCCAGGTTGGCCGAGCCACCCCGGACGCTGGCGGCCCTGCGCGAGTGGATCGAAGCCCATCCCGGGCGCTTCACCTATCCGGCCCTCCCGGACTTCACGGGATCAGCGTTTGTCCGTCACGTGCTGTATCACGCTGGCGGCGAGCCGCCAGCGGCGTTCGCGGATGGATTTGACGAACAGCGCTACGCCCGTGCCTCGGCACGGGCCATCGCGTGGCTGCGGGACATCAAGCCATTCCTCTGGCGGAAGGGCGAAACCTTTCCGGCCACAACGGCCGATCTCGATCGTTTGTTTGCGAACGGTGAGGTCGATTTCTCCATGAGCTACCGGCCCACTTTCGCCGCGGAGAAGATCCGCCGGGGCGAATTTCCGGCCTCGACGCGCACCTCGGGTTTCGAGGAGGGCACGATCTTCAACTACAGCTTTCTGGCTGTGCCCTTCAACGCCGCGAATCCGGCCGGGGCCCTGACCGTGATCAACTACTTCCTGTCGCCAGAACATGCGCTGGCGCGGATTCGGATGCTGGGCGGCCTGTTCCCGCAACGCCTCGACAACGTCGCCGCCGAGATCAGGGCCGCGGTCGACTCGCTGACGAGCGACCCGGCCACGCTGCCGCTCGAGTGGCTCGCCGGCCATCGCATTGCCGAAGGGGACGCCGAGTATCTCATTCGCTTTGAGAAAGACTGGCAGCGGAGCGTCTTGCGATGACTCCGGCGCTCCACCTCGAGCAGATCGCGGCAGGCTACGGGCCACGCCGAGTGCTCCACGACTTCAACCTCGAAGTCGCCGCCGGTACCCTGACGGTACTGCTGGGACCGTCTGGATGCGGCAAGACCACCGTGCTGAACGTGGTGGCCGGGCTGTTGCCGGTGACGGGCGGCCGGGTCTTGCTGAACCAGAAGCCGCTCACCGAAGTCCCCGCCGAGCGGCGGGGCATCGGCGTCGTCTTTCAGAAGCCGTCGCTGTTTCCACACCTGACCGTCGCCGACAACGTCGCGTTCGGGCTCGCGATGCGTGGCGTCGCGCCGGCCAGGCGCCGCGCCGCGGCAGACGAAGCGCTGCGGCTGGTGCAGCTCGACGGCTTTGGCGATCGCACGCCAACGGCCCTGTCCGGCGGCCAGGAGCAGCGCGTGGCGCTGGCGCGGGCACTCGTGCTGGAACCGCGCGTGCTCCTGCTCGACGAGCCCCTGTCGGCCCTCGACGAAGGCTTGCGGGGAGAAATGCGGGCATTGCTGCGCAATCTGCAACGCCGGCTCGGCGTCACCACTCTCTTTGTTACCCACGACCAGCGCGAGGCAGTCGACATTGCCGACCAGGTGGCGGTGATGCTTGACGGCTCGATTGCGCAGGCCGGCCCACCGCGGCTGTTTTACACCGACCCTGCCACTGAACAGGTCGCGCGATTCTTCGGATGGGCGCTGCTCACCGGGTCGGGTGGTGGCACTGCGTTTCACCCTTCATCCGCCCGGCTCTGTTCCGGGCAGGACGACCACGGCGCCGACGCCGTAGCCGTCGAGGTGGTCGTCGAGCGAGTCCTCGACCTCGGCGCACAGATTCGGGCCGTCGTGAGACTGCCCACCGGAGAGTCGATCGAGATCACCCAGGCGCCGGGCTCCGAGCTGGCACTCGAGTCCGCCTCAGGCACGGCAGCCGCACGCCTCTTCGTCCCGAAGTCCGGCCTCCGCACCTTCTGAACGGTCCCTGTAACGTTCGGCCCGTCCGCGATACTCAACTCCAGTTGGCCGGCGGTCAGGATGAACCTGGCCGCGCCGGGCCATCAGGCTGGAGCCTCCATGAATCCTCGTTTCGTTATCGCCTCGGCGTTCGCCGCGGCCATCGCCGTCCCCGCCCTGCTCTCGGCCCAGAAGCCCGCCGAGATGCCCACCTTCAAGGCGGAAAAGTGCTACGGCATCGCCAAGGCCGGCGCCAACGACTGCGCGTCGACCGGCAACAACTCGTGCGGCGGCACCTCCAAGCGCGCCAGCGACAGCAAGGCCTGGATGTTCGTGGCCGAGGGCACCTGCGACCGCATCGTCGGCGGCAGCAAGACCGCGAAGTAAGCACGGGACCAAGTGGCCATCACCATGTCGTCGACTCATCGCGCTCCGGTCCGGGCCGGCGTCGGCCCGAGATTGCCGCACATCGAAGAGGTGGTGGCCACTCGGCTGCCCTATGACCGGGAGACGCTCGACACGGTGACGCGACACCTGCGCGAGGTCCAGGACGGCCTGGGTCGGCCATACCTGCTGGAGAACCCATCCAGCTACGTCGGCTTCGCGGGCTCGACCATGACGGAAACGGAATTCCTGAACGAGCTGGTCGACCGCACCGGCTGCCAAGTGGCGATGCCCGTGTGGGGCAGCGACGCCCGTCGTTCGCTCATGGTTTCTCCGTCACAGATCCAGGGTGAGGTCAGTCGAATGGGCGCGTGAGACGCACGTGCACATGTACTGCTCTCGGAGCCCCTGCGAGAGGCAGACGTCGCGGTGGTCCGGCTCGCCAGCGACGACCCGCGTCATGCAGGAGGCGCACTCGCCGCGGCGACACTCGTACGGCGCCCACACGCCGGCGTTGAGGATGGCATCGAGGATAGTCTCCCCGGGGACGACCTGGACGGTGAGCGCCGAGCGCGCGAGGTGGACTTCGACAACCCGGTCACCGGGAAGCAGCGTCGGGCCGAAGCTTTCGAAGTGGATCTGGGCTTTCGGCCAACCGGCCTGTTCGCCCAGGGATGTCACCGCGCGGATCAACACCGGCGGGCCACACACATAGACGTGCGCCCCGCGCCGTGGCGTGGCCAGAAGGGCCTCGAGGTCGACCAGTTGGGGCGGCTCCACGTGACTGAAATAGAAGTGCGCCCGGTCGCCGGCGAGCGCCTCGATTCCCTCGCCGAACGCCATCCGGGCCGGCGTGCGCGCGGCGTAATGCAACTCGAAGCTGCGCCGATGGTGCACGAGCGTCTGGACCATGCTCAGGAGAGGCGTGATGCCGATCCCGCCCGCGATGAGGATGGTGTGGTCGCCGTCGAGCAGGGGGAAGCCGTTCTCCGGCGGAGCCACTCGGAGGATCGAGCCCGGCTCGATCCGCTCGTGCATGAAGCGGGACCCGCCCCGGCCCTCGGCCTCCAGGAGGACGGCGATCCGGTAGCGATTTCGATCCCGCGGATCCCCGAGCAGGGAATAGTGCCTCTGCGCGGCCCGTCCGTTCGCGAGCTCGACCTCGACCTGGAGATGGGCGCCGGCCTCGAAAGGCGGCAGATCCGCACCTCCCGGATCCCGCAACTCGAACGAGCGGATCTGCTCCGCTTCGTCGCGGAGGTCCGTAACGCGGAGGGTCATCATGCCTCGATCGGTGGGTTGAACGGAGATTCATCGACCAGGCGCCAATGGGTCGCGCCGGGCAATGGCGAGACGACCCACGCGCGGGGCCTCAAGGTCCAGGCGCGCCCGGTGCCCGCCATTTCCACGCTGACCTCGCCGCTCAGGTGCAGCTGCCGTCGCGCCTCGAAATCGACGAGAGCCAATCCCGCGCGCGGTTCGACCACCATGTTCCCGAGGCTGCAGAACATGGAATTCCCCGGGTAGTCGGGCACGACGACGGTATCGCCGTCCAATCGCATGTACCCGCGTCGCCCGCCGCGATGCGAACAGTCGAGCCTCCCGTCCGGCCCGATGCTCGCGACGAATGCCGTATCGGTGCGAGTCAGCCACGATTGCAGCTGAGCCGGGGCGCCCAGTCCCCTCGACGTCGTCGCCGACGGCACGAGTGTGGCCGCATCGACGCGTTCGCGCCGCTGGATGTACTTGGGGCAATTCGGAAACGCTTGCTCAACAGCGACCCGCAGGTCGCGGTCCGTCGATCGCTCGACGACCCCATTGACCCGTAATCGACGCCTCGTGGCAAGGTCGATGACCAGCATGCCGACCGCGCCCGTCGCGCGCACATCGTCGTGGAACGAGCCGGGCGGTGTGAGACTGCCCGTCGTACGAATCGTCACGGCGGTCCCGTCCTGGTCGCAAGACGCAAACCCAGGCCCACCCACCGCCAGCGACGCCCAGGGATTGCCCGACGGGTCGCGCCAACCGATCGCGACAGAGGATTGTTGACCGACGAAGGACCGGGCAGGCGCAGGGATGACACTCGAGAACACACGGCCATTGAGGACCGCCTGACTGCGTTCGCCAGCCAGTTCCTGAACGGCGATCTCACCTCGGTGATACAACTCGGCCACGATGACTCTCCTAGAAAAAAATGGGGCGGGACCCAGTCGGCCCCGCCCGGTCACAACCTCGCGGGGTGGTTAGAAGTTCAGGACGCGGTAGCCGGCGTCCAGGTACTTGGACAGATCGATGATTCCGGAGGTGCCCGGAATCGCCTTTTCGTGAATCAGGTTTGCACCGGCATTCCTGGCGTCCTGCGTCGCACCGAACACGTCGGCGCAACCACCGCACACGCCGACCACGCTGTCCTTGACCGCGTTGTAGAGCGCGTGCGCCGGGTGTTCGGGCTTCACCAGCTCGCTGGCCCAACGCACGCCGGTGCCCTGGAAGATCAGCGCCACGTCCTGCTTCTTCTCGAGCAGTTCGTAGGCCACGAACATGCCGTTGAACAGCCGGCCGAGCGCTTCTTCACTGCCGGACTTCGGATCGGAATAGATGACAATTGCGGTCTTCGACATCAGTCACTCCTGAAAATTGTGGTCTGCAAATGGCCGATTAAGTCGTGTACGAGCGCGGCGTGGCCCTGCGCCGCGCGTCAGAGGTTGAGATCCGACAACGAGGGATGCCCCTCGGGCCGCGGGCCGGCCGGCCACCGGAACAGCCGGTCGGCCTCGAGAATCGGCCGCTCGTTGATGCTGGCCAGGCGGCGCCGCATCAGCCCGGCGGTGTCGAACTCCCAGTTCTCGTTGCCGTACGACCGGAACCAGTTCCCGCTGTCGTCGCGCCACTCGTAGGCGAAGCGAACGGCGATCCGATCGGCGCCGAACGTCCACAGCTCCTTGACAAGCCGGTAGTCCAGTTCGCGCGCCCACTTCCGCCGCAGAAACGCGACGATGGCGGGGCGACCGGCAAGGAACTCGACCCGGTTGCGCCAGATCGAGTCCGGCGTGTAGGCGAGCGACACGCGCTCCGGATCGCGGCTGTTCCAGCCGTCCTCCGCCATCCGCACCTTCTGCGTGGCGGTCTCAGGGGAAAACGGCGGTGCAGGTGGACGAATCGGTAAAGACATGGGCACAGTCCTCTCGTTGACCGGGCGTTCCTACTTGAGCGACGACAGGACCTTCACGGCGCTCGCCGTGCTCCAGATGTCGCTGGCAATGAGCCGGAAGTTGACGTAGGCGGCCTCGTAGCCGTCGAAGCCCGGAAGTTTCGCGGCGGCCGTCGCGTCGGTGACGACGACGACCTCGAAGCCCTGCTCGAGCAGCTCGCGCATGTGCGACTCGGTGCAGAGATTGGCCGACATGCCGGCCAGCACGACCTGGCCGATTCCGGCCTTTCGAAGCTGCAGCACCAGATCGTTGGTCTCGGGTCCGAACACCTTGTGCGGGCTGGAGACGACGGTCGTGCCGTCGTTCAGGTACGGCTTGTAGCGATCCAACCAGTCGGCGCCTGATCCCTCGAACGCTTCCTGCGTGAGCGCGCCCTTGCGGTCGAACATGCCGATGTTGTGCATCAGCACCTCGAGCGCGCCCGCGAACTTCCAGCGATGGTCGTGCGCGAAGTAATAGTGCGGGCTCACGAACACCGGCACATCCGCGGTCTTCGCGGCCTTGAGCAGCCGCTCGATGTTCTCGACCGTGCCGTTCTCCTTCACGCTCTCGCCGACGACGCCCCAGGCGACGCCCTTCGGGCTGAGGAAATCGTTCTGCGGATCGGTGACGAGCAAGCCGACGCGGCCCTTGATGGGGGTCATGCCGGGACGCGGCACCGGCGCGTCGGCTCGCGGACCACTGAAGTGCGGCAGGGTGGGTGTCGCGCGCTGAGCGACGAGGTGGGGCGCCACGGCCAGGGCCGAAGCGCCGACAATCAGGGCGATAACTGACAAGCGGATGATACGGGTCACGGTGGTCTCCTTCGACCGATGAGCAAACACGGTTCCTTAGGACGAATCGTCCTGACTCGTCCCCGCCGACCGATATATCAAGTTGCCTGCCAACTTGTGACCTGACGTGTAAGTTACTGTTTCAATTGATGTTGTGACAGATTTCAGACATTATCCGGTAACGACCAAATATCGTCGCCTACCATTTTTCGTTGCACATAATAGTTGTTTTTCGTAGTCTACCAGCGGTGAACACGCTTCAGTTACCTGGTGTCATGGTGGACACGGCCCGCTCTCGAGGCCTCACGAACGTGCTCAGCGCGATTACCACTGGGTTGGCCGCATGTCCCAACTCGGCACTCGTCAGAATCTGGCTTCGCGAGCCTTATGCGCGCTGCCAGACGTGCGGCCCGCCCGATCGGGAAGACGTCGACGGCGTGCTGCACCTCGTCTCGAGCAACGGCGTGTCCCGGGACCCGTCGGCCGACTACCGCCGTCTGGACGGGGCGTTCCATCTCATGCGCGTCGGCGAGCGCAAGATCGGCCGCGTGGCCGAGACCGGCGATCCCCTCCTCCTCGCGGGCATCCGGGGCGACGAATCGTGGATTGCCGATCACGGCTGGATCGGCCGCGAAGCGATCCGCTCCATGGCGGCCCAGCCGCTCGTCCATGCCGGCGAGACGCTGGGCGTCCTCGCACTCTTCGATCGCGGCCTGCTCGATGACGACGCCTTCCGGTGGCTCCGGATCTTCGCCGACTACGCCGCGGTCAGCATTGCCAACGCAAGGGCCTTCGAACAGATCGAGGCCCTCGGCGCTCAGCTCGAACAGGAGAACTCGTACCTGCGCGAAGAGGTCACGTCAGCGCTCGGCATCGGCGACTTCGTCGGCGACAGCCCCGGCCTGCAGAAAGTGCTGCGCCAGGTGCAGCTGGTCGCGCCGACCGATGCGGCCGTGCTCGTCACGGGCGAGAGCGGCACCGGCAAGGAGCTGGTGGCGCGCGCGATTCACGACCGCAGCGCGCGGGCGAGCCGGCCGCTCATCAAGGTGAATTGCAGCGCCGTGCCCGACGGCCTCTTCGAAAGCGAGTTCTTCGGCCACGTCCGGGGCGCTTTCACCGGCGCGGCCACCGATCGCCCGGGCCGGTTCGAGCTGGCCGATCGCGGCACGCTGTTGCTCGACGAAATCGGCGAAGTGCCGCTCGCCATGCAGGCCAAGCTTCTACGCGTGCTGCAGGAACAGGAGTTCGAGCGCGTGGGCGACAATCGGACACGGCGCATCGACGTCCGGATCGTTGCGGCCACCAATCGCGACCTGCGCCGGGAGGTGGACCAGGGCCGTTTTCGCCAGGATCTGTACTACCGGCTGAGCGTGTTTCCCATCGAGATCCCGCCGCTGCGCGAGCGTCGCACCGACGTTCCGGGGCTGGTGCTCCACTTCGTCCGTCAGTCGGCCCGGCGGCTGAACCGCCCGGTGCCTAAGGTCAGCCAGGCGACGATGGCGCGGTTGGCGGCGTACGAATGGCCGGGGAACATCCGTGAACTCCAGAATCTGGTCGAGCGGGCGGTCATCCTGTGGCAGGGCGGGCCGCTGCAGCTCCCGGCAGCGGCCGGAGAGCGGCGCGTCGAGCGGGCGGAGCCACTCGGCGAGGCCGGGCTCCTGACCAGGGCGGCCATCAAGCAGCTCGAGCGCGACAGCATCGTCGAGGCGCTGCGACGCGCCGACGGCCGCATCTTCGGACCGGATGGAGCGGCCGACCTGCTCGGCATCAAACCGACGACGCTCGTGTCGAAGATCCGCGCGCTCGGAATCGATCGGCGGCAACGGTGATTGACGGCGGACAGTTCGGCACACGCAGCCGCGCAGCTTCTCGAGAGGACCGCCGCGCGGTCCGGCCACCAGCGGTGCCCACCGCTACCTCAAGGCGACGATTCGGTCCGCACATCCTGACCACCCGCGGTTGCGGCGCTCGTCGGCATCCGCGTCTTTGCGCGGGAGCTGAACAGAAGCACGTTGCCTTCGAAGGGGGTCGATGCGGCTTTCGCAGGCGTGAGCTGGTTCGGCGGTCTTCTCGGTGGCGTGGGAACAGGTCTGTGGATGCTCCGGTGCCGCCGCATTCCGATCGTGCGAGCGGCCGCCCAAGCGACCTGCCGTGGGCCGTCGCTTTTCCCGGCGCCGGACTGCGGCAGCCCTGACGACTGCCAGCCCTTCGTGCCGTCAGTGATGCGCCGGCCGTTGCGCTGATCGCTTCCATAGGGCGATCCCTCCGAGCAGGCCGGCAGCGTTGTCGACCACGCGCACGCGGCGGCCCAGGTGGAAATCGATGCGCGCGGCGTTGCCCCCACCCAGATAGAGCCGGTCGAAGTTGAAAACGGTCTCGAGAATGCCAATGACGCGACGCACGCGCCGGCGCCACTTGCGAGTGCCCAGCCGCTTACGCGCCGCATCGCCGAGGTACTGATCGTAGGTCTTGCGGCCGCGGACCGGGTGCTGTGACAGTTCCAGATGCGGCAACAGCGCGCCGTCCTGAAACTGCGCGCTGCCCACGCCGGTTCCCAGCGTGATGACCAGCTCGAAACCTTGACCCGCGATCACCGCAAGCCCCTGGACCTCGGCGTCGTTGACCACCCGAACCGGCCGCTTGAGAATCTCCTCCAGCGCGCGTGCGAGATCGAATCCGCGCCAGGTCCGACTGGCGAAGTTCGGTGCGGTGCGTACGACACCATCTCGAACCACGCCTGGAAAGCCTGCCGAGATCCGATCATACTCGGCCAGGGGCGCGACCAAGTCGCGGATTGCGCGTACCACGGTCGATGGCGGCCGGCCGGCGGGTGTTGGCGTACGCACGCGGTCGCCTATGGGCTTGCCGCGAGCATCGAGGACCACGGCCTTCAGTCCCGTTCCGCCGATGTCGATCGTCAGCGTCAGAGGGCCGGCGCGTCTACGACGCTGTTGCCTCGCACGGGCGGCTGCAGGGGGCTTGGTTGAAATGACAGGCTCCTTCGGCGTCATATGGCTTAGGTTAGTCGCCGTCGTGAGTTGTCTGTTACCGCCGACCGGTGATCCACATCACACATCCCGCACATCGCTCGTCTCGTTCCACCAAACCGGGCACACACGTTGGACATCACGCGGGCACGTTCAACTCTGGCGGAATCTGATGCACCCGCATATTGGTCGGTCGATGTTAATGGTTAAACCCGGCCTGCGGATGGTGAGGGTCAAGCAGGCATTTGGAGTCTTGATTCTCGGCACAGCGCTCTACTACGGCTATGTGGCGTATGAGTTGTTCGCCAATCGCTGGGTGGACGCCTCCTCGGCGGCGACGCGCGAACCGGGCGAGTTGTCCAGCTCAATCGCCGTACCATCACATCTCTATGATGCAAAGGGGCTACAGAACAGAGCACCCCTGGCCATTTGGTGGCGGGACCCCTTGTGCGAAGGCTGTGAGCGGAGTCACACCTTGGGCGCGATCAGTGCGCGTATGATGCGGGTGATGAAAGGTGCGGCGAGTTTCTGGTCAATGCTGGCGCTGCTGTGCGCCCCGCTGTTCTCGCAGGTGCCGGCGCCGCGGGCGCCCGTGGACGTGGCACGGCTCGGACCGCAGGTCGGCGAACACGTTCCTGGATTCAGCCTGACGGATCAGTCGGGCAAGACGTGGACTCTGTCCTCCGTCATGGGCCCGAAGGGCGCCATGATCGTCTTCTACCGATCGGTGGATTGGTGACCGTATTGCAAAACGCAGCTCGTGGAGCTGCAAGGACGGGTGGACGAACTCACGGCGCAAGGCCTCGGCCTAACCGCCATCAGCTATGACTCGCCGGAGCTGCTGGCGGATTTCAGCCGCCGGCACCGGATCACGTTTCCGCTGCTCTCGGACACCGGCTCGGCGACGATCACGACCTACGGCATTCTCAACACCGTCGCCGACGAAGCGCTCGAGACCCGACCCGGCAACGCCACCCTGCGGGAGGATGTGAAGAAGTACGTGGCGACCAACGGATCGCGCAGCGTCGCCGAGCTGACGAAGGGAACGCCGTTCCCCGGTACGTTTGTCGTCGATCGCGAGGGTCGCGTCACGGCGCGATTCTTCGAGGAGTACTATCGCGAGCGGAACACGGCATCGAGCATCCTGCTCAGGCTCGGAAACGGTGCGCCGCCGGTCGCCGCCACGCGGATCGCGGCTGCACATCTCGACATCACGGCGTATGCGAGCGACTCGACGGTCTCGCCCGGCACACGCTTCGCGCTTGCCGTGAGCGTCGTGCCCCGGCCGCGCATCCACGTCTACGCCCCGGGCGCCGATGCCAACGGGTACCGTGTCGTGTCCTTGAGCGTCGCGCCGCAGCCGTTCGTGCGGACGCTGCCGATTCGTTATCCCCCTTCGGAGATCTACGATTTCAAGCCGCTCGACGAGCGCGTGCCGGTGTACCGGAAGGCGTTCACCTTGCTACGGGAAGTGGTCGTCGAGGTCACCTCCGAAGCGGAGCGGGCCCTGCGCGATCGGAAGACCCTGACGATGACCGGCGTCCTCGAGTATCAGGCCTGCGACGACAAGGTGTGTTTCACTCCGGCAACGGTGCCGCTGACGTGGACGGTCGCGCTCACACCAAACATTACCGAGCGCCCGAATCGTCCGCAGTGACACGGGCGCGGGCCCCGGCCCTCGACTCACCATCGCGATGAGCCTGCTGCTTTTCGTCGTGCTGATCCGGATGCGCCAGACGGTGGCAGGCGAATCTCGACGCGGTCAGCGCACCCAGCCTCCTCAATCTGCCCAGCCCGCGGATCTTCAATGCTTTGAATCAATCCTGCGGCCGTATTGGATCGTGGCTCCGAGCTCGCTGTAACGAAAGTCCTTCACTAACGGACTGTGCGACTGACGAGGAGGATCCGACATGGTGCATGACATAGACAAAACGCCAGTGCGACAGCCTGGCTCAAGACGGAGTGGAGTGGCGGCGCTGGCCTGCGTCTTCGCACTGCTGCTCGCGACGCCCGCACTGGCGCAGGAACAGCGCGGGAGCATCGTAGGAACGGTCACCGACACCTCGGGCGGCGTGCTTCCCGGCGTGACGGTCGAGGCGCGCAGCGCCGGCGGCACCGTCGTTACCGCGACCACGGATGCGTCCGGGGGCTACCGGTTCCCCGCGCTGGCGCCCGGCACGTACGAGGTCACCGCCACCCTCGCTGGCTTCAGAGCGCAGAGAGTCGACAAGGTCCAGGTCGCGGTGAGCCAGATCCGGAAACTGGATGTCGCCCTCGCCGTGGGCGGCGTCGCGGAGGCCGTACAGGTGACCGCTGAATCGCCGATCATCGAGGTCACTCAGAGCGAGAAGGCGACGCATATCCGGGACGAATTCATCACAAACCTCCCGAAAGGGCGGGACTTCTCGACCCTGCTCATTCAGGCGCCCGGTGCCAACGCCGAGAGCCGTTTCGCTGGCCGCATTTCGATTGACGGCTCGAGCGCCGGCGAGAACCGGTTCTTCGTCGACGGCGTCGACACGACGCAGATGGTCAACGGCACCCAGGGCAAGAAGGTGGTGACCGACTTCCTGGACGAAGTCGAGGTGCGCTCGAGCGGCTACACCGCCGAGTTCGGCGGCTCCACGGGCGCCGTGGTCAACGTGGTCGGCAAGAGTGGCTCGAACGCATTTCACGGCGACGGGGGCTTCTACTTCTCGGGGGATTCGCTGACGTCGAGCCGGCGCCCCACGCTGCGGCTCAACCTCAACAACTCCGAGCTCGCCGAGTTCGTGACGTTTCCTGAAGATGACGAGACCCAGGTCGAGCCCGGCGTCACAATTGGCGGGCCGATCGTCAAGAATCGCGTCTGGTTCTTCGGCGGCTACCAGCCGGAACTGATTGACAGAGAGCGGACCGTGACGCTCACGGCAAACGGTGAGACAGTCTCGCGCGGGCAGGACGAGACCACGCACAACGTCACGGCCAACGTCCGCAGCCAGATCAAGAACAACCTCACGGGCCGGCTCGCGTTCAACATGAGCTCGTCCCGTAGAGAGGGACTGCTGCCGGACCTGAGCGGCACGGACGCGCCGGGCACGCTCTACGACATCGACCGCACAAGTCCGAACCGGACGTTCTCCGGGCATCTCGACTATGTGGCAACCCCGAAGCTGTTCCTGGGCGTTCGTGGCGGGTATTTTTTCTCCGACATCACAGACAAAGGCGTGCCGCAATCGCCGAACGTCACTTTCCAGACCTCGAACATTGGCCAGGCGGGCGTGCCGGCGCAGTTCCAGCGCTCGACCGGATTCTCGACGCTTTCCACCAACAACGAGACGCGGAAGGACGAGCTGACGCGCCTGAACTTCCAGGGCGATGCGACCTACTACGCCGACTTCGGCGGCAAGCACACCTTCAAGGGCGGCGTGCAGATCGATCGCATCGGCAACGACGTCGATTCCGGGGAGACCGGTCATCGCACGCTGGTGTTCTGGAACCGATCGATCGGCGGCCAGCGCGGGACATTCGGCTACTACCGGATTCGCAGCAACGGTTTGCGGCCAGAGCTGGGATTCCTGCGCCAGGGCGACATCAATCAGAACAACGTGGGGCTGTTCATCCAGGACGCCTGGGCCGTCACTGACCGGCTCACGCTCAACATCGGTCTGCGCAGCGAGAACGAGCACATCCCCTCGTTCACGACCGAGGGCGGCATTCCGTCGACTGCGATCAAGTTCGACTTCGGCGACAAGCTGGCGCCGCGCCTGGGGGCGGCCTACGACGTCCTCGGGGACGGGCGCTGGAAGGCCTACGGCTCGTGGGGCCTCTACTACGACATCACCAAGCTCGAGCTGCCGCGCGGATCGTTCGGCGGCGAGCACTGGCTGGAGTATTGGTTCGCGCTCGACACGCCGGATTTCAACTCGCTCAACCCCGCCGGCTGTCCGCCGGCCTGCCCCGGCCGACTGCTCAGGGGACCCACCAACTTCCGCAGCCCGTCGAATTCGCCCGGGGACGAGACGATCGATCCGGGCATCGACGCGATGAAGCTCCAGGAGGCCGTCGTCGGGCTCGATCACCAGCTCACGCGGGACATCGCGATCGGCGCGCGCTACGTCCACAAGCAGATCGACCGCGCGGTCGAGGACATCGGGTTCCTCGACGCCGCCGGGAACGAGATCTTCAAGATCGGCAACCCCGGCTTCGGCCAGTCGCACGAATTCCTCCCTGACGGCGGCACCAGCGTGATCGCTCAGCCGAAAGCGGTGCGCGACTATGACGGCGTGGAGGTCTCCCTCAACAAGAGCCTGTCGAACCACTGGGCGCTGCGGACGAGCTATCTCTGGAGCCGCCTCCATGGCAACTTCTCCGGGCTGTCGCAATCGGACGAGAACGGCCGCCTCAGCCCGAATGTCGGCCGGAACTTCGACGCCCCGATCATGTCGTTCAACGCGGAGGGGGAGCCCGTCTTCGGGGCCCTGGCGACCGACCGGCCGCACCAGTTCAAGGCACATTTCATCTACGCCCTGCCGTTCGGCACGACCGCCGGCGTCAGCCAGTTCGCGTCAAGCGGCGTCCCGGTGACCCGCGAGGCCGCGTTCATTCTGGGGAGCAACTTCCCGGTCATGTACCTCGGGCGGAAGAGCGACGGGCGCACGGAGAAGTTCACGCAGACCGATCTCGTGGTGATGCACGAGTTCGGTTTGGGGGCCGGTCAGGGCCTGCAGGTGAGCTTCAACATCCTGAACCTGTTCAATCAGGACGCCGTCACCGAGAAGTTCCGTACCCAACTGGCCTCGGGTACGTCGATCAACGTGACGGAGGCGGAGTTCTTCAACGGCGTCGATACGCGAGCGCTCATCAGCCAGCAGCGGCTCCCGCAGGACCCGCGCTTCCTCCAGCCGTCGGGCTTCCAGGCGCCGCGCTCGATGCGGTTCGGCGTGCGCTGGCGGTTCTGAATATCTGAAGGCGGGCCGCGTCGGGACGCGGCTCGCCTCCCTCGGCGCGGGCCGCGATCGAGCACGAGCAGGCCCACCTGCACATCAGCGCCGCCACCCGCTGGGAAATGGCGAACAAGGCGACCCGTGAAAGTGCGGGAGTGCTCAACAGAAGAACAAAGCAAGAACGATTCTGGTTGCCCAGAATCGGCGAGAGGTCGCTGTTGAGGCCGACCACGGGGCGCTCGATCGAATCGCTGCTGCTGAAGAACTTGAAGGGCACGCCGTCGAAGCTGGCGCCGCCCAGGCCCGCAAACGACAGGTAGTCGTAGCCACGCAGCTCGGCGTTCCCCCCGAAATAGGTGAAGTCGGGATTGTCGCCCCAGCTCGAGAAGCCACGCGCACGGAGCACGAGGACTCCCCAGCGCCGAGGCGAAGATACTTGCGCGCGTCGACGTCGAGCGTTTGCCGCGAGAGCGTGTTGCCGATCTTCGGCGCCAACTCGTTAGAACTGGAATTCGATCAGCACCCCGCAAAGGGCGGCCAGCGCGGAAACGGCGAGCAGGAGCCGGACATACGACTCGATGACGCGACACTGACGTTAGATATGTTACCTGCCCGTCGTGTAACGGCACGCCGGAAGGGGAGACCACATCAGCATAGGGAGCCCCTCATGAATGCGCGCAACTACGTGCTCGACCGGCCGGCCGGGTGGTCGCCTGACTCGGCGCTGACCTGGTCCAGCGGATTCCTCGCCACACTCGCCATCAGCACGACGAGCTACCTGCTTCCCGCAATCGGGCTGCCGCAGGTCGATCTCCCTGTCTGGGTGGCACGGTTGCTTGTCGCCGATCCCGTTCACGTCGGCGCGGTGGGACTCGCGGTGCACCTGGTCGCCGGCTTCACGTTCGCGTGGCTCTACGTCACGCAGGTCGAGCCACGCCTCACCTTCGGGCCGGGAACGAGCGGCCTGATCTTCGGCGCCGGGCTCTGGTTCTTCGTCCAGACTGTTGCTGTGCCGATGCTCGGCGCCATCGGTAGTGTCCTCGGCGCGGTTGGAGGCGAGCCCGGCCTGCTGTCGGCGCGCTTTGGTGTGGCCGCCGCCGGGGCTAGCCTGGTTGCGCATCTTGCCTATGGCGGTGTGCTTGGCTACGTCTATGGCTGCCGGGGTGGTGGGCGCTGCCGGCGGGTGCGGGAAGCTGGCTAAGGTGCCGAGTCCGCCGGCTTCGACACCCACCATCGACACACTCAGTCAACGCCCGGAGTAGTTCGGCGACACTCCACGCTTGCGCAGTGCAGCCCCGCGGCGTGTGCGGTGGGTCGCCGTCGAACAGTTCGCAGTTGCGGAGTCTCGCGGGGACAGTGGATTTCCGCCCGAAAGTGGCCCCGAGATGCAGGCCACGCAGTTGGTGGTCCCGGCCGCCAGCCTGCGTTTCTTCTGGCTCGACCGGGCACATTCGCACCGAGTGTAACGTTCGGGCCTCCCTCAAGACTCATTCTGTTGTGGCCGGTCGACCGGGATGGACCCGGGACCGCGCCTGGCCACCTGTGGAGCACCCATGAACACTCGTATCGTTATCGCCTCGGCGTTCGCGGCGGCCATCGCCGTCCCCACCCTCCTCGCCGCACAGAAGCCCGCCGAAATGCCGAGCTTCAAGGCCGAAAAATGCTACGGCATTGCGAAGGCCGGCGCCAACGACTGCGCATCGACCGGCAACAACTCGTGCGGTGGCACGTCGAAGCGGGCTGGCGACGGAAAGGCATGGATGTTCGTGCCTGAGGGAATCTGCGACCGCATCGTCGGCGGCAGCAAGACCGCGAAGTAGGAGGGGACAGGTGGCCATCGCCATGTCATCGATGCGAATGCCAGCCCGAGCGGGCGTCGGCCTGAGACTGCCGCACATCGAAGAGGTGATGGCCACCCGGCCGTCTGCCGGGTGGTTCGAGATCCATCCGGAGAACTTCGTGGCCAATCCCCATGCAACCGAGCTCTTGCAGGATCTGGCGCAGCAGTATCCCGTCTCCGTTCACACCGTCGGCCTGTCAGTTGGCAGCGTGGGCGGAATCGATCGCGGACACCTCGCCCGCGTGCGCGCGCTCATTGATCTCATCGATCCGATCCTGGTGTCCGGTCACCTCGCGTGGTCGACGCACAAGGGCGAGTACCTCAATGATCTTCTGCCGCTGCCGTATGACCGTGAGACCTTGGACACCGTCGCGCGGCACCTGCACGAGGTCCAGGACGGACTCGGCCGACCGTACTTGCTCGAAAACCCATCGAGTTACGTCGGCTTTGCAGGTTCGACGATGACAGAGATCCAATTCCTGAACGAACTGGTGGATCGCACCGGCTGTCGGTTGCTGTGCGACGTCAGCAACGTGTATTTGAGCGGTCGCAACATGGGGTACGACGCGCGCGGCTACATCGATGGACTGCCTGCCGACGCCATCCGTGAGTTACATCTCGGAGGATTCACACCGGAAGACGACGAGGCGACGCCTGGCGGCGAAGTGCTCATCGACACCCACGCAACTCCCGTCGCGGAACCCGCATGGGATCTCTATGCCTATGCGATCCGTCGGTTCGGCCCAAGACCGACGCTGATCGAGTGGGACAACGAGATCCCGGCGCTGGGGGTGCTGCTCGACCAGGCGGAGAGAGCCAACGCCGTCGCGCACGAAGCAGTTACAGGCGAGGCACACCGTGTTGCCGCTCGCTGACATTCAACAACGCATCCGCGACGCGGTCGTCGCTGGCGACCTCAGCGCCGCCGCACCCCTTTTGATCGGCGGCGTGGATGCCACCAGGCGCCTCGCGATCCATCGCCGCCATTATGAAACAAGCCTCGTGGCCGCGTTGTTGGGCCGATTTCCCGCCACCGGCTGGCTCATGGGAACCGCGACCATCGAATCCGCCGCTCGCGTATTTGTGCGCGCACAGCCGCCCTCGGCGCCGTGTATCGCCGAGTACGGCCAGGACTTCCCGAAGTTCCTTGCGGAATGGCCTGGGTGTGAACGCGTCCCCTATCTGCAGGCGTTCGCGGATCTTGATTGGCACCTGGGTCGACTCGCGGTGGCGGGAGACCTGCCTGCGGTCACACGGACCAGCATCGCCGCCGTTCCGCCCGCTCAATTGGCGGACACGACGCTGACGATTCAGGCCGGCATCCACTACCTCGCGGCGTCCCGCCCCATCGATGACTTGATCATGCTCTATCTCGCTGACGACACGCCGGATCGCATCGAGTTGCCGGAGGCCGACGTGTGGGTCGAGGTCCGTGGCGCACGGGGAGCGTTTCGCTTCGCGCGGCTCACACCGGCCACCTTCGCCTTCCGGGTCGCCCTTGCGAGTGGGTTGTCGATCGGCGATTCGGCAGAGCGTGCGTGGGCAGTGGATACTTCCTTTGATCCGGGCGCGGCGCTCGCGCTGCTGGTGGATGCGGGCCTCGTCGTCGCCATCGACGGCCGCGAGATGAGCGCGGCATGGCCTGATGAGCTACGCCCTCGACCTCTACGCCTCGCCACAACGCCACGTATCCGGTGATCGCTGTCGCCGCGTCCTTGGGTTGCGGTGACTACCTCGCAGCAATGCGATTGACCTCACCACCCCAGTCCATCGCCGGACGAGGCATCAATCAGCGCCTGCAGAACTATACTGGCCGCATGAGCCTTCAGGCGAACCACGTCACGTACGCGTTCGGCGACGTGATCGCGCTTGATGACGTGTCGCTGTCGGTTCCGCGCGGACAGTGCCTCGCGCTTGTCGGGGAAAGCGGCGCCGGGAAGACCACCCTTCTGCGCTGCTTCAACCGGATGGTTGTTCCATCGAGCGGTCAAGTGTGGGTCGATGACATCGACGTCGCGCGGCAACCCGTGGCGGAACTCCGTCGGCGGATCGGATATGTCCCGCAGCACGGAGGACTACTGCCGCATTGGACCGTTCTTCGTAATGTCGCACTGGTCCCCGATCTGTTGCGTCAACCTGACGCCGCTGCGGCGGCACCGCGAGCACTCGAGCAGGTGGGCCTGTCGCCTCGCGACTTCGGGAACCGCTATCCGCACGAGTTGTCAGGTGGCCAGCGTCAGCGTGTCGCGCTGGGCCGCGCTATTGCCGCACGACAGGACGTGCTGCTCATGGACGAGCCCTTTGGAGCGCTGGACGCTATCAGCCGCTCCGAGCTTCAGGCGCTCTTTGCATCTCTTCGTATGCAAACGGGCGTAACGACGCTGATCGTGACGCATGACTTGTTGGAAGCCGACTTCCTGGCCGACGAGATCGCGGTCATGCGCGGCGGCCGGATCGAACAGCGATCCACACTGGACACCCTTCTTACCACGCCAGCGACGCCGTACGTCGAGTCCCTCCTCGCTCGAGCGCTATCAGGCGGGCGGCGCAGGAGGGACTCATGACTCGACGGCTCCCCTGTGCACTGACCCTGGCGGTATTTTGCCTGGCCGCGCTGACACCGGCCTGGGGACACGCGCAACAGGGCGTGGCTCCGGTCGTGGTCGCCTCAAAACCTTTTGGAGAGTCGTACCTGCTCGCGGAGATGTTCGCGCAGTTGCTGGAGGGGGGCGGCGTCTCAGTCAAGCGGCTTCCGGGTCTCGGCAGTACCGAGATCATCTTTCAAGCATTGCGGGCTGGCGACGTAGACGTCTATCCCGAGTACACCGGCACTGGGCTGATTGCCATCTTGAAGGACGCGCTGCCCGATCAGGCACTCGCGGATCCTCGGCGCGTGTTCGCACACGTGTCGGAAGCGTTTGCAGGGCGCTACGGCATGCGCTGGTTGCCGCCGCTCGGCTTCGAGAACACCTTTGCGCTGGCGGTGCGTCCCGACACCGCGCGCCGATACCGCTTGCGGACGCTCACCGATCTCGCGCGGGAGAGCTCGCAACTGACGGCCGGCTTCACGCCCGACTTCGTGCAGCGTCCCGACGGCCTCGCAGGCCTGGCGCGAGCCTATGGCGACACCATTCGGCCCGGAACAGTGAAGCCACTGCTCCCCGCCCTCAAGTACCAGGCGCTCGCCGAGGGGGCAGTGGACGTCATCGACGGGTTCTCCACCGACGGTCTGCTCGAGCGCTATGACCTGGTTGTGCTCCAGGACGACCGCCGATTCTTTCCGCCGTACGAGGCGGCTGCCCTCCTCGGGAAAAGGGCAACGGGCCGCGCTGACGTGGTGTCCAGGCTCACGCTCCTGAGCGCGACACTGAGCGAAGCCACCATGCGCGCGTTAAATCGCCGCATCGAAGTGGACGGCGAAGACGTACGACAAGTCGCGTCGGCGGCGCTCGACGCAGTCGGCCTGGGCGCTGCACGCTCGGCGACGCAACCCGGCGGCAACGCATCTGCCGGAGCATTCACACCGACTTCCGGGCGGCTCGACGAATCCTTCGGCGTATATATCTGGACGAGGCGCGACACGCTGGTGCGACTGACGGTTCAGCATCTCTGGCTGGTAACGCTTGCGCTGCTCGCCGCGGTCCTCATCGCCCTGCCGCTGGGCCTTGCCCTCGAGAGGGCTCGGCACATCGCGGGCCCTGCGCTTGCCGGGCTCGGCGTGATTCAGACGATTCCCAGTATCGCGTTGCTGGCATTCATGGTTCCGTTCCTGGGGGTCGGCGTGGTCCCGGCGCTCATCGCCCTGTGGCTTTATGCGCTCTTGCCAATCGCGCGCGGCACTTTCAGCGGCGTGCGAGACGCCGATCCGTCCGCGGTTGAGGCTGCCGAAGCGCTGGGCATGACGCCGCGACAACGACTGGTGACGGTCCGGCTGCCACTGGCGGCTCCGGTGATTATGGCCGGAGTTCGCACCGCGGCAGTGATCACGGTTGGCGCGACGACCCTGGCTGCGTTCATCGGCGCCGGCGGGCTCGGTGAGCCAATCGTGACCGGACTCGCGTTGGCAGACACCAGGATGGTCCTCTTCGGCGCGGTTCCTGCCGCCGCCCTCGCCGTTCTGGTCGACGTCGCCCTGGCCATCGTCGAGAAACGCGTCAGACCCGCACACCTGCGTCGCCGCCGTCGGCGGCTGATGTGAAGACAGGAAGATTGCCCTCGGCGGCCACTGGATCGATCCCTCAACAGCCGTTCGGCGACAACAGGTAACCCTCCCAGAACTGCCGGACCGACACTAGATGATGATGGCGGAGAGGGTGGGATTCGAACCCACGTGCCCTTTCGGACAACACGCTTTCGAGGCGCGCCCGTTACGACCACTTCGGTACCTCTCCGCTAGGGTGGGACCGCGACTGTCGCCGGAATCTCCGATTATATCAGAGACCGACGGGACGGCACTTTTTGTCGGGGCGGCACTTCTTGACTCAAGACCGGTCACGCCGTCGTAAGTCCCCGGCAGGCAGTGCCATCCCGTCAGGCACTCGCTCCGCCTCCCATCCGCTGTGGGATAATAGGAGGGTATGGCTGAGCGCCCTGACGTGACCGTCCGGGTCTTTTCGTCGATGGCCGAGCAGGATCGCCACGATGCCGCCTACTGGGCCGCGCTCCCAGTCGACGTCCGAGTGATGCAGGTCTGGAAGCTCAGCCTCGAGCAGTGGCAACTTCAGGGTGCGCCGCCTCATGAACCAGGACGCTCGATCTATTACGGTCGTTCGGCGCCCATAGCGCCGCGACAAGGATCGGTTCGACGTCGTCCCTCGAATAGGCGAGGCCGCTAGCGGCCGAACAACTTCTGCAAGAACGACTTCGGCCGCGGACACTGGCAGCGCTGCCCCTTCGGCACGTCGCCCAGCACCTGCTCAACGTGCTGGCCGCAACCCACCCAGGTGGGCTTGCCGCATTTCGGACACTGAACCCGCTGGCACATGACTGAATCCTCGTCTGGATCCAGTCTACCAGCCGCGCGTCAGCGCTTCCCGGCCGACCGGTGTCACGGCGCCTCGCAGAGCGGCCTGAAGCCAAACCCCCGCGCGCGCAACTCAGGCACCAGGCGGCGCACCGCCTCGGCCGCGTGACGGCGATCCGCGCGCGGGTCCTTGTGGTGGCCGTCGTGAATCACCACGATGTCCCCATCCGACGCCTTCCCCGCCAGCCGCGCGGCGATCTGGTCGCCCTGCGGACGCCGCCACCAGTCGAAGTCCCACATCCCCCAGCTCCAGCCGGCCAGCCGGTAGCCGGCCAGGTCGAGCCCCGCATACATCTGCCCGCCGCGCCAGCCCGCGTGCGGCCGGAACAGCCGGCACGGCTCGCGCCCGGTGATGGCGGCAATGCGGGCCGCGGCCTGGTCCAACCGCCGCGCCAGGTCCTGCGGCCGCTCGAGCATCAACCGCCGCGTGCCGCTGTGCAGGCCAATCGCATGCCCCTCGTCGGCCATCCGCCGGACGATGGCCTCGGTGGCGGGGGTGATGTGATCGTCGATCAGGAAGAACGTCGCCTTGGCGTCGGTGTCGCGCAACGCATCGAGCAGCGCCGGCGTCCACGCCCCATTCGGGCCGTCGTCAAACGTGAGGTAAAGTGAGGACCCATCGCCCGGACGGCTGTCGACGTGCCACAACGAGCGGGATGGGCTGAAGGCCTCGAGGAAGGACGGAAACGGCGCCGTGTGTGCCAGCGCCATCACCGCCGCGGCAATCGCTATGAACACCAACACGGCGTCACGTCCCCTTGATCGCGTGCGGATCCTTCTCGGCGAACGACTCCGGCTTGGGCTTCACGCCGCGCCGCTGGGCGTAGACCCGCGTGAACTCCGCGCCGAACAGCAGGATCTGGCACGAGTAGTACACCCACAGCAGCAGCACCATCATCGACCCCGCGGCGCCATAGGCCGTGGCCATGCTGCTCTGTCCCAGGTAGAGGCCGATCAACTGCTGGCCAATCGCAAACAGCACCGCCGTCACCAGCGCGCCGGTGGTCACGTCGCGCCAGTGCAGGCGCACGTCGGGCAGAAAGCGGAACAGCAAGGCAAACAACCCGGTCGTCACCACGACCGACACCAGCAGGCCGAGCGCCGTCCACACGAGCGGGACCTCGGGGGAGAGGCGGGACAGCCATTCGTTGAGGGCGGCCAGCGCGGCCGTGACCGTCAGCGAGACCAGCAGCAGAAAGCCGACCGCCACCACCAACCCGAACGACCGCAGGCGATCGATCAGGTACGCTCGGAGGTTGACGCCCTCCTTCACCTTCACGCGCCAGATGGTGTTGAGGGCGACCTGCAACTCGAGGAACGCGCCGGTTGACGCGACCAGGAAGGTGATGCTGCCAATCACGGTGGCGAGGGCGCCGGCGCGCCGCTGGCTGGCGCCCTCGAGCAGGCTCTGCACCGCCAGCGCGCCCTCGCGCCCGACGAGCGAGTCGAGCTGGCCGACGATCTGGCCCCGCACCGCCGCCTCGCCAAACGCCGCGCCCGCGATGGCCGTCGCCACCAGCAGGATCGGCGCGATCGCAAACAGCGTGTAATACGCCAGCGAGGCGCCCAGCCGCGGCGCGTCATCGTCCCACCAGGCGCGGGCCGCGCCGCCAAACAGCCGCAGAAATTCCACCACGCTCATGGGCATCTCCATCACACTGTAACTTGACTGCCCATGCCCGAACTCCCGAACACGCTGAAACCGTGGATTACCTTTGCCGGCAGCGTGCTGATCGTCGCGGTGCTGTACTGGGCGCAGGCGGTGCTGGTGCCGGTGGCGCTGGCCGTGCTCATCGCGTTCGTGCTGGCGCCGCCGGTCACCTGGCTCGAGCGCTGGCTCGGCCGTGTCCCGGCCGTGTTGCTTGTCGTCACCCTGGTGTTCCTCGTGCTGGGCCTGGCCGGCTGGGGCCTGGCCCGGCAAATGGAGAACCTCGCTGAGGACCTGCCCCGCTACCGCGTGAACATCCTGGCCAAGATCGCCGACGTCCGCGGCGCCGGCAAGGGCGGCACGGTTGAAAAGCTGCAGGAAACGATCGCGGACATCAAGACCGACCTTGGCAAGACCGAGGCCCCGAAAGGCCAACGGGCGGCGCCGGTGATGATTACCTCCGAGCTGGTCGGCGGCTTCCCCGCCATCGCCTGGCTCGGCCCCATCGTCGGACCACTTGGCACCGCGGGCCTGATCGTGGTGCTGGTGATCTTCATGCTGCTCGAACGGCGCGACCTGCGCGACCGCTTGATCGGGCTGTTCGGCCAGGGCCACCTGACGGTGACCACCAAGGCGTTTGACGAAGCCGGCAGCCGCGTCAGCCGCCAACTGCTGATGCAGTCGCTGGCCAGCCTGGTCTACGGCGTGGTGGCCGGACTCGGCCTCTACCTCCTCGGCGTGCCGTATCCGCTGGTCTGGGGCGCGCTGGGCGCGGCGCTTCGCTACATTCCGTATGTCGGGCCGGTGATCGGCGCCGGCGGCCCGATTCTGGCCAGCCTCGCCGCCATGCCGGGCTGGACCGGCCCGCTCTCGGTAATGGGCATGTTCGTCGTGCTCGAGTTGTTCACGAACCTGGTCCTCGAGACCGTCCTGTATGCCGGCGCGGCCGGCGTCTCGCAAGTCGCGCTGCTGGTGTCGGTCGCGTTCTGGACGTGGCTGTGGGGGCCGCTCGGCCTGTTAATGGCCACGCCGCTCACCGTGTGCGTGGTGGTGCTCGGCCGGCACGTGCCCGGCCTGTCGTTGATCGGCACGCTGATGGCCGACACGCCGGCCCTGGCGCCGGAGTTCACCTACTACCAGCGCCTGCTGGCGCGCGATCCCAGCGAGGCCGCCGACATCCTCGATCGGCACATCAAGAACGAGGCGTGGGGGTCGGTCTACGACGCCCTGTTGCTGCCAGCGCTCAACTACGCCGAGCGCGACCGGCTGGAGCGCCGCTTGTCGGACGAGGAAGAGAACGCGGTGATCGACGCGACGCGGGAACTGCTGGCCGACGCCGCGGATGCAATGCGCCGCCTGCAACCGTCGACGCCGGCCACCGACGCGGTGGTGCTGCCCGCGCCGCGCGAGCCGCTGCGCGTGCTGGGCTACGCCGCCAACGGCACGGCCGACGAGCTGGCGCTCACCATGCTCGGGCACGTCCTGGCCGACCAGCCGATCGTGATCGAGATGACGAAGACGCGCGTGCTGGCATCGGAGCTGGTCTCGCTGGTTCACGCGCAGGGCGTATCGGTGATCTGCATCGCCGACCTGCCGCCAAGCCCGCCGTCGAAGACCCGGTACCTGGTGAAGCGCCTGCACGCCGCGCTACCCGACCTTCGCATTGTCGTGGGGCGATGGAGCCCGCCGGCGCTGGCCGACGACAGCACGCAGGCGCTGCGCGACGCCGGCGCCACGCTGGTGTGCGCCACGCTGATCGAAACGCGCGATTACCTCGGCAGCCTGATCGAGATGCCGCGCCTCCCCGCACCGGAAGCCGGCGACCCGCCGGTCGCCGCCGCCTAGCGCCAAAGGCAGCAGGATGGCCACCGCCTGGTTCCTGATCACCGGCGCGCTCCTGATCGGCTTTGCGCTCGCCGGCACGGTGCTCAAGCGCCTGCCGGTGACGCCGTCGATGTTCTACCTGGCGGCCGGCGCCTGGCTGGGCCCATGGGGCGCCGGGCTGCTGCACGTCGACGCGCTCGACGACACCGCCATGCTCGAACGGCTGACCGAAGTCGCGGTCATCATCTCGCTGTTCACCGCCGGCCTGAAGCTGCGCCTGCCGTGGTCCGATCGCCGGTGGCGCACCGCGCTGCTGCTGTCGTCGGTCGCCATGCTGCTGACCATTGCCGGCATCGCCGCCTTCGCGGTCGCCGTGGGCATGGCGCTGCCGGTGGCGCTGCTGCTCGGGGCCATCCTGGCCCCGACCGACCCGGTCCTGGCGTCGGATGTCCAGGTCAGCCACGAGCACGACGCCGAACCCGTGCGCTTCAGCCTCACCGGCGAGGCCGGCCTGAACGACGGCACCTCGTTCCCGTTCGTCATGCTCGGCCTCGGCCTGATGGGCGCCTACGACCTGGGCACGCTGGGCTGGCGCTGGTGGACCATCGACCTCGTATGGGCCATCGCGGCCGGCCTCGGCGTGGGCACCGCCTGCGGCGCCGGCATTGCCCGGCTGGTGATCTACCTGCGGCGCGTGCACAAGGAGGCCGTCGGCCTCGACGAGTTCCTGGCCCTTGGCTTGATTGCCCTGTCGTACGGCATTGCGCTGCTCATGGGCGGCTACGGTTTTCTCGCGGTGTTTGCGGCCGGGTTGTCGGTGAGGCGCATCGAGCGCGAACACGCAGAGGTGACACCGTCGAAACAGATCCGGCAGGCCGGCCTCAGCGACGAGGACCAAGCCACCAACCCGGCCACGGCGCCGGCCTACATGGCCAACGCCGTGCTGGGCTTCAACGAGCAGTTGGAGCGCCTGGGCGAACTGGCCGTCGTGGTGGTGGTGGGCGCGATGCTGGCCCGCATCGACAGCGTCGGTCCCGGCCTGTGGCTGGCGTTGGTCCTGTTCGTGGTGATTCGCCCGCTGTCGACGTCGCTCACGCTGCTGCCGACGCGGCTGTCGCGCGCGCAGCGGGCGTTCATCGCCTGGTTTGGCGTGCGCGGCGTGGGCTCGATCTACTACCTGGCGTTCGCACTGGCGCACGGCGTGGACGGCCCGATCGCCCGCCAACTCGTGGACCTCACCATGGTCGTGGTCGCCACGTCGATCGTCGTGCACGGCGTGTCGGTGACGCCGCTGATGCAGCTGTACTCGGCCCGCCGCCGGTAGGCGGCCGCGCGGCCGCGCGCCGCTAGGGTTCCCGCTCGGCCGCGGCGCGCTCCTCTTCCTCCCATCGCCGCCGGTGCTCCGCGTGGCGGCGGCGCCGGACCCACACCGCCAGGGTGGCCACGCCGATCACCAGCAGCCAGAAGGCCTCGCCCGACGTGAAGAACGGCACCCACCGCGTCCACACGCGCTGCCGGCTCCAGAACTCGTCCTCGACCCCGCCGAGCGTGCGTCGGGCGACGCTCACGACCGCCCGCTCGAACGGCACATCGTCGCGGACCAGCCGCAGGATCGCGGCCGGCGCGGCGGCGCCGTGCTCGCGAATGAGGTCGCGGACCACGGCGGCCGACAGCGTGTACGCGCGCGACTGCACGGCCGGACCGCCGTCGAACATCGCGTCGATCTCGCGCAGCCGCAGCCGCGGTCCGGCCAGTATCTCCCACGCCAGCCGCGACCGATCCTCGAGGTCCCACGGCCGCTCGACCACCACCGACAGCCCTTCGTGAAACCAGCGGGGCACCTCGCGGCCGCCCGCGGCGCGCGCGATCAGCACGTGCGACACCTCGTGGCGCAGCACGTCTTCCAGCGTGTCGTGCGGGTAGCTGGGGGCACGGGCGGGAAACAGCACGACCAGGCCGGCGTTGCTGACGGCGTAGCCGGCAATCCAGGCGCCCGCACGGCGTGCCGCATCGCTATCTTCGCCGGCAAGCACCACCTGGATCACCGGGCCCGGGTCGGACAGGCCCACGGTGCCGGCGATGCCGGCCAGCGAGGCGCGGTCGAATCGTTCAAGCCGCGCGCGCGCCGGCGCCAGCTCCGCCGGCGCCATGATCGACAGCGAAGGCGCGGTTTGCGCCACCGCCGGCGGCACGAGGATGCCGGCGGACCAGGCCAACACCAGCCAGACGGCCAGGCGCCGCCCACGGCGGCTGTGAGAAACTACTCGCCGCATGGGCAAAGGCCGGCTCGAAGCGTTCAGTGACGGCGTCATCGCCATCATCATCACTATCATGGTCCTCGAGATGAAGGTGCCGCACGGCGAGTACCTCGACTCGATTGCCCCGCTGTGGCCGGTGTTTGTCAGCTACGTCCTCAGCTTCATCATCGTCGGCATCTACTGGAACAACCATCACCACATGCTGCACTCGGTGCGGCACGTCACGGGCGCCGTGCTGTGGGGCAACCTGCACCTGCTGTTCTGGCTGTCGCTGATGCCGTTTGCCACCGGCTGGATGGGCGAAAACCACTTCGCGCCGCTGCCGGTCGCCCTCTACGGCTTCGTGCTGTTGATGGCGGCGATCGCCTACTTCCTGCTGGTGCGCGCACTGATTGCCGGGCACGGCGGCGATTCGGAGTTCGCCGCGCGCATCGGCTCGGACTGGAAGGGCAAGATCCCGCTGGGGGTCTACGCCGCCGGCATCGGGCTGGCGTTCGTGAACCCGTGGATCTCGATGGTCCTGTACGCCGCCATCGCCGCCCTGTGGTTCATTCCCGATCGCCGGTTCGAACCGCCTCGCGGCGGTGCTTGAAGAACGCCTGGATGATGGCGCGGCACTCGTCTTCGAGCACACCGCCGATGGCCGCCAGCCTGTGGTTGAGCCCGCCCAACTCGTGCGCGCTCGTCATGGAGACGATGGCGCCGGCCCGCGGTTCGGTGGCGCCGTAGACGACCGTGCCGACACGCGCGTGCACCATGGCGCCCACGCACATCAGGCACGGCTCCACCGTCACGTACATCGTCGAACCGCTGAGGCGGTAGTTCTGGAGCGACGCCGCCGCGGCACGCAACGCGACGACTTCGGCATGGGCGGTGGGATCGTTTGCGGTGATCGGCTGGTTGTAGCCGGCGCCAATCACGACGCCGTCAAGCACGAGGACGGCGCCAACGGGGACTTCGTTGGCAGCCAATGCGAGGGCGGCCTGGGCAAGCGCAAGCCGCATGAAGTCGTCAGGCCCCATGCGGCGATTGTACCGGGAGTCGGGAACCGGGAACCGACTCTCGACTCCCGACTCCCGACTCCCGACTCCCGACTCCCGGCAAGTATCTACCTAATCGTCGGCAGGCCGTGGGCCGCCGGGTCGCCGGGGAACTGGAACTCGTCCAGGCGGAGGAAGCCGTCCGAGCCCCGGTGCAGGACGACGGTGCCCTTGGCGCCAGGCTCGCGATCCAGGTGCAGGCAGTGGAACGCCACAACCGGATTCTTCTGGTCCTCGAACTTGTAGATGTAGGTGCACGGCCCGCCGGCGGCCATGCGGTCGTTGTCGTGTTCGATCACGTAGCGGCCCTGCAGGATGTTGTTGCCGATCCGCACCGGCTGCTGGAACCACACCACCGTGGCCTGGCGGGCCGGCGCGGTGGCGGCAGGAGGAACGGGCCGTTCAAACGATACAGCCAGGAAGAACGGGTCGGTGAGGTCGGCGTCGGCCATGGCCACGGGCGCCTTGTGGTCCTTGCAGCACGGCATGTCGCAGCAGGCGTGATCGGCCGGCTTGGCCTTGTCCTGGCAACACGTCATGACCTTGTCCTGGCAACAACCGTTATTGGCGGCGATGGCAGCCGGCGTAGCAACGAGTAATCCCGCGAGTCCGATGAATGCGACCAATCGTGAATGCATATGAAGCCTCCGCTTGGCCGTTACCAGAGCGAAACGCGTGCCACGTGTCGATCGCGAAAACAGGCGTAATTCGCCTGACAGGCGCCCCCCGGGGGGCGGAGATTCCCCTGCCCCGTCGAAAATTCCCCGCCTGCCGGTCGTTGATATGATGGCCGCACCGATTTCATGCGCCTGGAGGATTCGATGACCGTTCGTTTCTGTCGTATTGCGGCTGTGTGTCTGTGTTGTCTGGTGGCCGGCTCCTCTGCGGGCTGGGCTCAAGAGAGTCATCTCGATGCCGCGGGCGAAGTCCCCAAATACGTGAAAGACCCCATTCCCCTCTACACCGCCGCACTCGGCCCTTTCCAGCGACCCATTTCCTCCAAGAACGCCGAGGCCCAGGCTTATTTCAACCAGGGCTTCCAGATGATGTACGCGTTCGCGCGCATCGACGCCATCCGTTCGTTCCGCGAGGCGTGGAAGCGCGACCCGGACTGCGCCATCTGCTATTGGGGCGAGGGGTGGGCGTGGGGTTCCTATTTGAACGGCCCGATGTCGGCCGACCAGTCGCCGTTTGCCTATGCGGCGACGCAGAAGGCCATCAGCCTGAAGGACAAGGCGACGCCGGTCGAGCGCGCCTTCATCGCGGCGCTCAGCGTCCGCTACGTCAAGGACTTCGACGTCAAGACCCGCAAGGAACAGGACCAGGCCTACGCCGACGCCATGAAGAAGGTCGCGGACCAGTATCCAAACGACCTCGACGCCATCACGCTGTACGGCGACGCGCTGTTCCTGCTGGAACCGCGCCGCGGCACGCGCGACATCAACCAGCCGGGCGTCAAGCGCCTGCACGGTGTGCTCGAATCCGTGCTCAACAAGGATCCGAAACATCCCGGCGCCTGCCACCTCTACGTGCATGCCACCGAATCGACGGTGGTGCCCGACAAGGCGGTGGCGTGCGCCGAGTTCCTGGGCAAGACCATCCCGGGCGCCAGCCACATCAACCACATGCCCTCGCACACCTGGAACGTGGTGGGCCGCTGGGCCGACTCGGTGCGGGCCAACCTCGACGCGTGGCATTCGGACCTGAAGGCCGACAGCGGCGAAGGCTTCGCCATCTACCCGGATCACAACCTGCACATGCTGCTGTTTGCCGCGTCGATGGACGGCCAGGGCGCCATTGCGACGCAGGCCGGCAAGGACTACACCAAGCGCACCAGCGACACCATGTACCAAGTGCTGACGCTGATTCGTTTCGGCCGCTTCGATGAAGTGGTCGAAATCACCAAGCGGCCCGAGCGCGAGATTCCCGCGGCCGCCTTCGACTTCTCGCAGGGCTACGCCAGGCTGAAGCTGGGCGACGTCGATTTCGCCAGGGCCTACCTCGCCAAGGTGGAGAAGGCGGCGGCCACCTCGAAGCAGGAGTTCCGCCAGCATTCGGCGGCCCGCCTGGGCGGCATCATGGCCGGCATCCTCGAGGGCGAGATTGCCCGCACCGAGGGCCGCCTGGACGAAGCGATCGCCCACTTCGAGACGGCGGCCAAGCTGGACGACGAGCTGGAATATGACGAGCCCGAGCCGCTGCCGTTCGCGGCGCGGCACTGGCTGGGCGCGGCGCTGCTCGAGGCCAAGCGGCCCGCCGACGCCGAACGCGCCTATCGCGAAGACCTCAAGGCGCACCCCCACAACGGGTGGGCGCTGCTCGGCCTGCAGCAGGCGCTGAAGGCGCAGGGCAAGACCGACCCGGCGGTGGACGAGGACCTGGCCAGGAGCTGGGCCCGGTCCGACACCTGGATCCGGGCGTCCCGTTTTTAGGCTCGCATCTTGCAACCGGAGCGAGAGGAGACTTCACCATGTACCTCTTGCTTCGGTTGCTGATTAACGCCGGCGCCCTCTGGGCCGCCACCATGCTCGTCCCCGGCATCTCGTTCGTGGGCGACACCGGCCGCTTCCTGGTCGTCGCGCTCGTCTTTGGCCTGCTGAACGCCCTGGTCCGGCCAATCCTCCTGCTGCTCTCGCTGCCCCTCCTGATCCTCACGCTCGGGTTGTTCACGTTCGTACTGAACGCGCTCATCCTCATGCTGCTGGGATCGCTGTCGGAAGGCTTTGGCCTGGGCTTCCACGTCAACGGCTTCTTCCCGGCATTTGTGGGCGCGCTGATCGTCACGGTGGTCAGCTTCGTGTTGTCGATGGTGGTAAAGCCGGCGAGCGACCGCTAGGTAAGCGCGCCGGGCTTTCGACAGCCACCGATTACACAGATTGCGCAGATGCACAGGCCCGTGGCGGCCTCCGGCCGCCAGCTCCGAAACAAGGCCCTGATTCCGAGAGTCGCCAGAAAGCAGATGACTCTCGAAATCAGGGCCTTGTTTCGGAGCGTGGGCGCCGTGGGTTTTCCAGGCGCCCACGGGCCTTGCCGTAAAAAATGCCCGCGCGCGCACATCTGCGTCATCTGCGTCATCTGTGGCCCTAGAATGGCGGGATGCGACAAGCCACGCTGGCGATTCTAATCTTCGGCATTCTGTCCATCGGCGTCGACGGCCAGCAGTGGCCGCACTACGCCGGCGACCAGACCGCGTCGCACTACTCACCGCTCGAACAGATCACCGCCGCCAACGTCGGCTCGCTTCAGATCGCGTGGGAGTGGAAGCCCAACGAGAAGGTCCTCTCTGAGTTCGGCACCCGGCCGGGCGCGTTCCAGAACACGCCGCTGATGATCGACGGCGTGCTCTACGTCAGCACGCCCTACAACCAGGTGGCGGCGCTCGATGCGGTGAGCGGCAAGGAACTCTGGCGCTACGATCCCAAGGCCTACGAAGACGGCCAGCCGCCCAACGGCCAGGGCTTCGCCCATCGCGGCGTCGCCGCCTGGCGGGACGCGGCCAACGGCCGGCTTCGCATCTTCCTGAACGCGCGCTACAAGCTGATCCAGCTTGATGCCGCCACCGGCAGGCCCGTGCCGGCGTTTGGCACGGCCGGTGTCGTCGACCTCAGCGAGGGCCTGGTGTGGGCCATCAACAAGAAGCACTACACCAACACGTCCCCGCCCATCGTCTTCAAGAACCTGATCATCGTCGGCAACGGCGTCGGCGATCGGCTCACTTACAAGAACGATCCGCCCGGTGACGTGCGGGCGTTCGACGCGCGGACGGGCAAGCTGGTGTGGAAGTTCAACACCATCCCGCAGCGGGGCGAGTTCGGCAACAACACGTGGGACGCCGGTTCGTGGCAGTTCACCGGCCACACCAACGTGTGGGCGCCCATGAGCGTGGACGAGGCGCGCGGCCTGCTCTACCTGCCGGTCAGCACGCCGAGCAACGACTACTACGGCGGCCGCCGGCCCGGCCAGAACCTGTTCGCCGAGTCGCTGGTGTGCCTCGATGCCAATACCGGCGCGCGCAAGTGGCACTTCCAGATCGTGCATCACGGGTTGTGGGACTACGACCCCGCATCGGCGCCCAACCTGGTCACCCTCACCGTTGACGGCAAGCGCATCGACGCCGTGGTGCAGCTCACCAAGCAGGGCTGGGCGTTCGTGTTCGACCGGGTGAACGGCCGGCCGGTGTGGCCGATCGAGGAGCGCGCCGCGCCGCGCAGCGACGTGCCCGGCGAAGCCTCGTGGCCGACGCAGCCCTTCCCCACCAGGCCACCGGCGTTTGAATCCCAGGGCGTGACGCTCGACGATGCGTTCGATGCGACCCCGGCGTTGAAGGCGGCGGCGCAGGCCGAGTTGAAGAAGTATCGCCTGGGTCCCATCTACACGCCGCCGTCGTTGCAGGGCACCGTGGTGCTGCCGGGCGTGTGGGGCGGCGCCAACTGGGGCGGTGGCGCCTTCGATCCCGAGACCGGACGCCTGTACGTGAAAACCTCGCGCAGCCCCGGCATCTTCAAGATGGAGCGTTTCGAGCCACCCGCGTCCACCGACGATCGGGCCGGCGAAGTGGACGCGGAGTGGATCAACCGCACCCAGCCCGGGTTCGTGGACGGCGTGCCCATCCTGAAGCCGCCCTACGCGCACCTGGTGGCCCTCGATCTCAATCGCGGCGACATTGCCTGGAAGGTGCCGTTCGGCGACGCGCCGGAACTGCGCAACGTGCCGGCCCTCAAGGGCGTGCCGCTGCCCGATCGTCTCGGCGCGGTCGGGCCGCCGGGCGCGATCGTCACGAAGGGCGGCCTCGTGTTCGTCGGCGGCAACGACATGGCCCTTTCGGCGTTCGACAAGGTGACGGGCCGTGAAGTGTGGCGTCACGTGCTGCCGCGCCAGGCCACCGCCACGCCCATGACGTACCTGGCGGCCGACGGCCGCCAGTTCGTCCTGATTGCCACCGGCCGTGGCGAAGACACGGCCCTCGTCGCCTTTGCTTCGTCCAAATGACACCTGTAGCGTCCGGCTTTAGCCGGACCATTCAAGGAGACCCCATGGCCGACCGTTACACGAAAGCTGTCCTCACGCTGATCGCCACTGCCCTCGTCTACCTGTGCATCGCCCTCACGCCGCTGCCGGGCGTGCAGGCGCAGGCCACGCTGAGGCCCGGCGAACCGACCGGGCCCGTGCAGGTCGTCGTCGTCGGCTGGCGCGGTGCGCCGGGCGAAAGCATCCCGGTGTCGGCCCGCGCGCCGGTGCCGGTCTCAATCGCCGCGCCCGTGCAGGTGGCCGGCCTGGTCGAGGTCAGGGGCAGCGTCAAGACCGAGAAGGCCACGGATCGCGCCGACCGCGTCGTCATGGTGGGATGGGAAGAAGGCGGCAGCCGGGACGGCAAGGTCGTGCCGGTGATGAAACCCATCACGGCCCTCGACGCCCTGCCCGTCAGCGTCAAGCGATGAGGGCTCGGGCGAGCCGGTACGCCCTTTGCTGAGGTAACCGCCGAGGAACCTGATGAGCACAACCGTAATCGACCCGAAGACCCCCGCCACCAAGCCGCACGGCACCACCGACGACCAGATCAAGGAGATGGAAAGCGAAGGCCAGGCGAGCACGTCGCAGGCTACGCCCGAGGAACCCGCCAAGACGCCGAAGGCCACGGAGCCCGACAGGGGCGACCAGGACATCGACACGGCCGGCACTGAAGCCGACAAGCCCTAAGCCATGGCAACCGGCGACCCAATTCCGAACCGGCAAGACCGCAATGTGGAAGAGCCGGGCGACACCAACGCGGCCGACATCGTCGGCCGCACGGGCGAAGAGATGCCCACGCAGAGCCATGACGGCGTGGACGACGAGGATCGTACCCCGCCGCCCGCCGACGCCGGCGATGATGACGACCATGAGGCCCAGAGCGGCCATCCGATCTAGGATGGGCGCATGAGCGATCGAGTTGTGGTCCACCTGCCGGCTATGCCCCAGCCGAAAGATTTCGGTCTGGACGCGAAAGTCAACGAAGACACGCCCGCCGCGGCGCGCTACGACAAGGCGCTGAAGGTGTGGGAGCGGGTCGTTCGCGACATTTCAAAGCGAGTCGGCAAAAAGAAGTAACGGCCGGCGCCAGCCGGACCGTGCCGCGCGGGCAGGGTACGCGATATGCACAGGGATCATGCGGAGGATTCTTATGTATTCGCGTGCGCTGCTTTCTCTTTCGTTCGTAGCTTTTTCGACCTCATTCGCCTTCGGCGCCACGGCTGAGCAGGCCCGCCCCGCCAGCATGCGCTTCGAAGCCATGGATCGCAACGGCGACGGCGTGATCACGCGCGACGAATGGCAAGGCTCCGCGCGTTCGTTCCAGGTCCACGACTGGAATGGCGACGGCCGTCTGGCCGGCAACGAGGTCCGCATTGGCGCCCAGCGCAATGACGACCGCGAAGTGGCCGACCACGTTCCCGGCCGCACCGAGCGCTTCTTGAACTGGACGCCCGCCGGCTTCACCAGCCTCGACCACAATCGCGACAATCGCATCACCGCCAACGAGTGGCACTTCGACCTCGAGTCGTTCCGGCGCGCCGACGTCAACCGCGACGACGTGCTGACGCGGGCCGAGTTCCTGGGCGAGGACGATGTCGATGACGACCGCGAAGACAGCTTCGACGACCTCGACGTGAACAACAACGGGCTGATCGAGCGCGGCGAGTGGCATGCCAGCACCAGCATGTTCAGCGTGCTGGACCGCAACCGCGACGGCGTGCTCAGCCGCTTCGAAGTCGTCGGCTCGGCGCCGAGCCAGGACACCTACGACGAGTTCGCCAGTCTCGACATCAACAGCAATGCGTCGATCGACCGCGCGGAATGGCACTGGTCAACGGCCAGCTTCACGCAGCGCGACACCAACCGCGACGGCCGGCTGTCGCGCCGCGAGTTCGACGCCAGCGGCGGCGCCCCCGCCGTGGCCTCGGCCGCCGGCACCGAGACCGTGCGCGTCAACGCGCAGCAGCGCTGGACCGACGCCGTCCTCACCGTGCGCGCCGGCGACACGATTACCTTTGACGCCAACGGCACGATCACGATGAGCGGCGACAACAACGACACCGCCTCGCCGGCCGGCTCGAGCCGCGGCCGCACGGCGCCCGACGCGCCGGTGCTGAACCAGCTTGCCGGCGGCCTGATCATGCGGATCGACAGCTACGGGCCGATCTTCATCGGCAACCGCCGCACCATCACGGCGCCCGTCAGCGGGCGTGTTTACCTTGGCGTGAACGACGACCACCTGCCCGACAACCAGGGCGAGTTCGTGGTGACCATCGGCGTCCGCGGCCGCACGTCACGATGAACCTGACGGGAGGGCGCTTCTTGACGGGGGGACACATCTTGACGGGAGGGCACCTCCCGTCGGGAAACAACTCACCGTCAAGACGCATCTCCCGTCAGGAAGCAACTCCCCGTCCGTCAAGAGACGGCTCCCCGTCTGTTTTTTTGACGGGCATTTCCTGTGTTAAGCTTGAAAGTCTGTCGCGCCCATAGCTCAGCTGGATAGAGCGTCTGGCTACGAACCAGGAGGTCGCATGTTCGAATCATGCTGGGCGCACCACACCTCTTCGCAATCAACTACTTCCACGCACGAGCCAGATTTCGACCTGAATTCTTAGCATGAATTTGGGTCATTTCCGGCAAGTTACACGCCATCAGTAGGTTAGGGGTCAGCTCCCTGACGCTTCCTGCGGCTCAGTGAACAATTCGATCAGGCTTACGTCTCTGACGTAGTCCGTTATTGACGTATAACCTGGTCAGTGACGTTCGTCGGAACGAAGCTCTTCACGGGAGGAGGAGATCGATGCCGAAGGCTAAGCGGAATGTCGGCCAGGAGGTTCTCGAGGGCATCCGTCAGCTCAAGCGAGGCGAACACGGACGCGTGGTGAAGGTGCCGCCGGTCACTCGCATCCGCGAGAAGACCGGTCTGTCGCAACCGCGGTTCGCGGCGTTACTTGGAGTGTCTGTGCGTAATCTCCTGGAATGGGAGCAAGGTCGTCGTGCACCGTCGGGCGCGGCCCGAACATTGCTGCTCGTCGCGGAAAGGAATCCTCGTGCCCTTCTTGACGTCGCCTAAGAGGTAGCCTCGTCTAAACGGCCGGCCGTTACATGGTGGGCCAGAAAACCTCGTTCTCTTCGATCTCCCGAAAGCAATCCGCCGCCGTCAGTCCGCGGAAGACCGTGCACCACTTGTCCGTGTGGCGAAAGTACGCGAGATCGAATCTGCCGAAACCGGTCAGCGTCATCCGCGTGTGGCGAACAACGAAGTCATCTTCGGGCCTGCGGCTTCGAGCGCGGTATCGAACGTTCAAGTAGAACGCCTTGCCGCGCCACTCCGGGAACACGGCGATCGGATAGTTGAAGGGACCGGGATCGGCTTCAAATGGCGCCCTGTTGACGCTGCTCGCGCGTGCACGTCCGAAGAGGATCTTCTCACCGAACTCGTTGGCCGAAGCAGGCGATCGCCTCGAACGGAGGCCAGATGGACGCGAGTGGATCTTTCACTGCGCGCGAGCCTTCCGTATGGTTCCACTACCGCAATCCCAGAGGCGTCAGTGTTCGGCGCATGGACCGCTGCCGTCGTGGAGCAGGCTGATGCTGTGTTTACCGAGGTCAAGGAGAGGGACGGGCGCATCCTCGCCGTCCACGGCGGCCACGACGGTCTGGAACTGCACTCGCGGTGCAACTCTGATGGAGTAATCTCGCTCACTGCCGTCGCGATCTCGGCATTCCGCATCGTTCGCGTGCCACGGGCGTGGGACAGTCCCGAGTGGCGCGCGGCGGAGGGAGATTCGCATCGCGAGCTCGATCGACTGGCGCGTAGGTTCCGAACGGCGATTGACGACTGGACGCAGAGTATTGCCTCGCTAGCTACCTGGATCCGGTACTCGCCGCCAGTTGAGTGAGCCGTCAAGCTGTAAACACTCCGACGGTCTGAGGCTCAGGGCCTCGTTAGGACTTCTTCGATCCGATCGGCAGGATTCGCACTTTGCCACGCGATTCGTCCACTGTGACGATCGCCCCTTCCTCCAGCTGCGATTCGTACGTCCGGATCACCGAGACGACCATCGGCCCGATACGGTCCGGGAGTACGTCGTGAGCGCGAACTTGGACGACGCTCGGACCGGATTCGCGCGTCAACGCGAGCAATGTTCCAAAGTCCAGATCGTGCGTGAAGATGACGCGCCGGTTCTCCCTGGCCCACGCCGTAATTGTTCGGTCCTTCGCGCGAGGATCGCCAACGGTGGACCAATGCACGGCGGGCCAACCGTGGCGGACGACAACGTCAACCCATAGCGGCGACAAATTAACGTCGACGACGAGGCGGATCACTTGCCGAGCGGGACCTCGGTCTCCTCAACGCGCCACGCGGCATAGGTCAGCGCCTCGCGGATGTCGTCCTCTTCCAGGTAGGGGTACGCGGCGAGGATCTGTGGGGTGTTCCGCCCGCTGGCCACGAGGCCGACGATCATCCCTACCGTGACGCGCAGTCCACGGATGCAGGGTTTGCCCCCCATCACGTCAGGGTCAAGCGTGATTCTGGTCAGTGGCGTCACAGCGCGGCTCCCGTGATCTATTGTCGCACCGAACGCCGAGGCCGGTGCATGTGAACAATTCGTGAACAATTTCCACCAGAACACCAGGTGACAACGGGTCCTCAGTGGGGGCTAAACCAACGAAGAACCTTCGAGAAATAACACCTGCAGCAACCTACGAACCAGGAGGTCGCATGTTCGAATCATGCTGGGCGCACCAACCTTCGCCAACCTATGCCATCATCCGTTGGCTACGGCTGGCAGGCCAAGCCCAAGAATCTAGCCACGCGGCTTTGCGTATTCCGGCCATTGTGATCACTCAGTCCGGTCATCGTGATCGCCGATTC
>CAYGMD010000004.1:0-58885 GCA_964350785.1 uncultured Acidobacterium sp.
GCCGTCGATGGCGCACCCGCCGTCCACCTGGATCACGTCGCCCTCGGCGCCCCCGGCGGCAGCGCGTCGGTCAGCTTCGGCAAGTTCACGGCCTTCCCGCACGGCAGCATCGAGCCGCAGAAGCTGGCCGAGGGCGACGTGATCCAGGTGGACGGCGGGTGCGCCATCGACGGCTACCAGTCCGACATCACGCGCACGACCGTGTTCGGCAAGGCCAGCGCGCGGCAGATCGAGATCTGGGAGCTCGAAAAGAAGGCCCAGGCCGCGGCCTTTGCCGTGGTCAAGCCGGGCACGCCCTGCGAAGCCGTGGATGCGGCCGCCCGCAAGGTGATCACCGACGCGGGCTTCGGCCCCGACTACAAGGTGCCGGGCCTGCCCCACCGCACCGGCCACGGCATTGGCCTCGACGGCCACGAGTGGACCAACTTCGTGCGCGGCAACAAGACCCCGCTGGCGCCCGGCATGTGCTTCAGCAACGAGCCGATGATTGCCATCTACGGCGAGTTCGGCATCCGGCTGGAGGACTGCCTCCACGTGACCGAGACCGGCGCGCAGTACTTCTCGCAGCCGAGCCCGTCGATCGACAAGCCGTTTGCGTGATCCATCGGGAGTCGGGAGTCGGGAGTCGAAAGGCGACTCCCGAGCCGGCTCCCGGCTCCCGGCTCCCGGCTCCCGACTCCCGACTCCCGGCAGTAACATAGGCAAATGGCTACCCTCTTTACCTCCCCACTCAGGATTCCCCTCCACGTCGACGAACGGTTTGTCCGGGCGTCGGGGCCTGGCGGGCAAAACGTCAACAAGGTCGCCACGGCCGTCGAGCTGCGGTTCGACATCGATAACTCGTCCCTGCCCCCCGACATGAAGTCGCGCCTCAAGGCGCTGGCGGGGCGCAAGGCGCTGACCGACGGCGTCCTGATGATCGACAGCCGCGAGCACCGGACCCAGGCCCGCAACCGCGAAGCCGCGCGCGAGCGCTTGATGGAGCTGATCCAGCTGGCCGCCATTCCGCCCAAGCGGCGCACCCCGACGAAGCTGACCAAGGCCGCCAAGGAGCGGCGACTGGCCGGCAAGAAGCACCACGCAGATATCAAGCGCAGGCGGACAACCAGGCCCGATCAGGATGAATGACGCCGACACGACTCCGGGGCCACAGCTGACACCGATGACTCAGAATCTTTTTCTTCACCAGGTCTGTGTTATCTGTGTCATCTGCGGCCATAATCGGCGGCGTGTCGAATCCGTCGAAGCCATCTGAGTTCAGTTTCCTGAAACTGGCCGGGCCGGGCCTGGTCGTCGCCGCCACCGGCATCGGCTCGGGCGACGTCGTCTCGGCCACTGTTGGCGGCGCCCGCTACGGCGTCGTGCTGCTGTGGGCGATCGTCGCCGGCGCCTTCTTCAAGTTCGTGCTGAGCGAGGGCATTGCCCGCTGGCAGCTGGCGACCGGCACGACCGCGCTCGAGGGCTGGGCCGATCACCTGCCGGGCTGGGTGAAGTGGTACTTCGGCGCCTACCTGGTGATCTGGACGGTCGCGGTGAGTGCCGCGCTGACCAACGCCACCGGGCTCGGCATTGCCAACCTCACCGGCGGCGCGGTGCCCCAGTCGTGGGGCGCGGTCATCCACAGCCTGGTCGGCTTTGCCTTCGTCTGGCTCGGCGGCTACGGCAATTTCGAGAAGCTGATGAAGCTGCTGGTCGGCGTCATGGGCTTCAGCATCCTGATCTGCGCGGCCCTCACGCTGCACGACCCGGTGCCGGCGGTGCAGGGCTTGTTGGTGCCCACCATCCCCGCCGGCAGCGGCACCTACGTGCTCTCGCTGATCGGCGGCGTCGGCGGCTCGATCACGATGCTGTCCTACAACTACTGGATGCGCGAGGAGCAGATGCGCGGCGCCGGCTTCCTGGGCTACGTCCGCGGCGACATCGCCGTCGCCTACATCTTCACGGCGCTGTTCGGCATTTCCATCATGCTGATCGCCAGCGATGCCTTCTTCGTGCCCGGCGTGGCGCTGCGCGATGCCGAAGCCGTGCCGAAGATGGCGGCCGCGCTCGGCGCGCTGCTGGGCAACTTCGGCCGCTTCGCCTTCTCGGCCGGATTCTGGGCGGCGGTGTTCGCGTCGCTGCTGGGCGTGTGGCAGAGCGTGCCGTACCTCTATGCCGACTTCTACGGCATCGTGAAGAAGATGTCGCCCGCCGACCGCATCGAGGTGGTGAAGGTGACGAGCACGCCCTATCGCCTGGCCCTGGCCTTCATCACGCTGGTGCCGTTGCCGTTCGCGTTCACCGGCCGGCCGATCGCGGTGATCGTCATCTACACGATCGTCGGCAGCCTGTTCGTGCCGTTCCTCGCCGCCACGCTGCTTTACATGAACAACAAGGTGAAGTGGACTGAGCCCGTGCCGCACAACGCCTGGTACACCAACGTGCTGCTGGGCGCCATCCTGCTGCTGTTCGCGATCGTGGGCGCGCAGGAGGTCATTGGCGCCTTGCGGTGAGGGCGCGGCGCTGAGGCGCCGCGTGGGGCTCGTGGCTTACGCCACCCGTCGGGCTCGGCGCTGCGCGCCATCGTAGGGCTCGGCTTCGCCTCGTGGGGACGATCCCGACGGGATGTGCCCTCCCGACGGGAAGCGCCCTCCCGTCACTTGAAAATATTCAACGCCTTCAGAATCGCGATCAGCACGCACGCGCCGGCAATGGCGATGATGATGCCGGACAGCGTCGTCACGGCCACAAATCCCAGCAACCCGGCGAGCACGCCGCCCAGCCAGGCCCCGACGATGCCGACCACGATGTTGGCGATGGCGCCCATCTGATTGTTGGTTTTCATCAGCAGGCTGGCGAGCCAGCCGACCAGCGCACCGACGAGCAAGGTAATCAAGAGACCCATGGGACCCTCCCGGAGGACGGTTACGCGCGTGTTCTGAGGCGAGTATAGCGAACTCGTGATCTTGGAGATGTGGTGATTTGGTGATCGTGTGATGTGGATGACTCGGAAGAGTCTGCGTAATCCGCGTCATCTGTGGCTCTGGTACGTAGAACGGGCGCGATGCCGAAGCATCGCGCCCGTTGCTGTCTCGATCGGTGTTAGAAGTTCAGCGAGAAGCCGACGCGGATGATGCGCGGCGCCAGGATCTCGGTGGGACGCAGGTAGGTGGGGCCGACGGCGGTCGTGGTGCCCACGGCGGTGTCGGCGTTGCCGATGTTGAAGAAGTCCACCTGCGGCTGGAAGCTGCGGCTGCCGAAGCGGAACGACCGCGACAGGCGGATGTCGAACATCGTCACGTTGTCGTAGCGCTCGTCGCCACGTTCGCTCAACTGGATGGTCTGGCTGGCGCGCGTCAGGCTGATGCCCTGGGTGGCGGCCACCGCCCGGCTCAACGCGTAGGTCGAGACGTAGGGATAGCCGTTGTTGGCGATCATCGACCCGGCGAGGTTGATCCGGCCGGGCAGCTCGTAGCTGCCCGAGAGGCGCAGCGCCGTCTCGGAGTCGTTGCCGATGATCCCGGTCGGGTACGGCGTGTTGTTCGGATCGTTGAGGTCGGTGCCGGCCGCGACGCCGCCCTCGTTCTTGCCGATGGTGAACCCGGCCTGCATCTGCCACTTTTGCGAGAAGCGCTTGGTGGCGGTGAACTCGATGCCCTTGTAAGTGGTGTCGAGGTAGTCGACGTTGTCGCGCAGGCTGGCGGTGACGGCATTCGCGGCCGCGGAGATGTTGTAGACCGTCGCCGTGGTCGGCTTCGGGTTGGCCACCGTGCCGCCGGGACCGTTCGGGACCGTGATGGTGTGCGCGGTGTACGCCGAGGCCGGCTTCAGGGTGTCAACCTGGCCGATCTGCTTGCGGTTGGTGCGGTAGTAGAACATCGCGCCCACGCGCACGGCGCCCGGGAGTTGCGTCTCGATGCCCGCGGTCGCCTCGTCCGAGTACGGCCAATCGACGCCGGCCGCGTACTGCACCTGGGTGCCGCCGCTGAACGCCGCCGGGCAGGTACCGATCTCCGAGGCCTGCACCTTGCCGTCACCGTTCGGGTCGGTCCACACGCAGTCGCGCTGGCCGATGGTCAGCGGGTTGACGTTGGTCACGCGGTCGATGCCGACCTGCAGACCGTAACGGCTGTAGCTGGTCTTGACCGCCGTACGGCCGCTGCCGGTGAGGTCGTAGGACGCGCCGGCGCGCCACACCGCGATGCTCTGGTTGATCGCCTCGGTTTCGGCCACCGTGCGAGGGCCGGCAAACGTGCCGCCGGGGCTCGACTGGTCGGGCAGCGTGCCGACGTACTTGTCGAAGCGGCCGCCGATGTTCAGCGTCAGGCGGTTCATCGACCAGGAATCCTGGATGAAGAAGCCGGTCACGATCGCCTTGTTCTTCGAGAACGCCGGCGAGTTGAACTGGCGGACCGAGGTCGGCACGCCGTTGTTGTAGACCGTCCAGTGGTCACCCTTCACGGAGTAGTCGGAGCCGTAGAAGAGGCGGCCCCACTGCACGCCGGCCTTAAGCAGGTGCTCGCCGCCCATGCCGCTCTTGCCGAACGTGAAGATGTTGTCGAACTGGTGGCGCGAGTTGGGCTGGTGCTCCTCGCGGGTCGAGGCGCAGCACACGCGCGTGTTGCCGGTGTCGATCCGGCGAATCGCATCGGCGGCGGTGTCGGGCTGGTAGGTGTAGTTGGTCTGCCCGTCCATCACGCTGAAGTTCGACTCGAACACCAGGCTGCCGCGGATGCCGGTGTACTTCGCCTGCGTCGTCTGCACCGGGTTGGTCTGCACGACCGAGGCGATGTCCGGGATCAGGTCGCTGCTGTCGCGGCGGTGGCCGCGAATCTTGTCGTTCCAGAGATACGACACCGACAGCTTGTTGTTGGTGCTGAGCTGGCCCACCAGCTTGCCCGAGTAGTTCTTCAGGTCGTTGTCATCGAGGGCTTGCGAACCGTCGTCGTTGCGGGCGCTCACGAGCTTGTTCACGACCCACTTGCGGATGGTGCCGTTCACCCACAAGCGGTTCTGCACCAGCGCGCCGCCGCCCGACAGGTTGAAGTCGTAGGTCTTGAGGGTCGGGTTGCCCAGAAACGTCGGGTTGAGCTTCTGCGTCTCGGCCCAGTTCTCGCCCTGGAGGTCGTCGTTGGCAAAGTTGTAGCGGGCGTTGCCCTTCCACCTGTTGCCGCCGTCCTTGGTCACCATGTTGATCGACACGCCGCCGGCCAGGGTCTCGGCCGGGATCGCCGAGGTCATGTAGTTGACCTCTTCGAACATGCCCTGGTCGTAATACATCATGGTCGCGCCGCCGCCGCCGCCGGGCCAGTTCACCGTCGCGCCGTCGATGTTGTAGCTGACGTCGGCGGTGTTCGAGCCGTGCGCCGACATGCTGCTCTGCTGCATCGACTGGGTGCCGCCGACGTCGTAGGTCGCCACCTGGACGCCGGGGATCAGCTTGGCCAGCGACCACGGGTCGCGGCCGGTCGGGATGCCTTCCAGGATTTCCTGGTTCATCACCGTCTGCTGGACGTTCGAGCGGACGTCAACCGTCGGCGACTCGCCCGTGACGGTGATGGTTTCGGACAGCGAGCCCACCTCCATCTTGCCGTTGATGGTGGCCACGAACGCGGCGCTGATGCGCACGTCGGGCCGGTCGACCGAGCGGAAGCCCTGCAGCTCGAACTTCACGCCGTAGGTGCCGGGCGCAAGGCGATCGAACCGGTAGGTGCCGGTCGTGTCGCTGACTTGCGTTTGCGGACCGCCGATCAGGCGCTCGCCGCTTAGAGTGATGGTCACACCCGGCAACACCGCGCCGCTGGCATCCGTCACGGTCCCGGTGATGGAGCCGGTCGTCTGGGCATGTGCCAGGGGGGCACCGGCCAGCAGGGCCATACAAACAAGTACAAACATCCGCCTAACAATCGTCATCGCACCTTCCTCCGTCGTGAACACAATCCGAAACAAACGTGGGCGCCATTGTCGCTGATTGCCGGCCCAGCGAACAGAGCTATTACGTGAGGGGTGGGATGAGCGGTGCGCATATACTCGACGCCACGCTTGCGCATGCGTAGCCCGATCCAATTGATTGGCGTCCTGTTCCTGCTGGGCCTGGCGCAGGCCCCTCCGGCCCTCGAACAGACCCCGCCGGGGCCCGGCCCGGCCCCGGCCATCGCCGAGAGTTTCGACGGCCTGGGCGCCGGTTTTGCCGGCCCGCAGGGGTCGGCCGCCCTTCGCAACCCTTCGGACAACGCCCTGGCGGTGGGGCCGGACCACGCGGTCCAGACGGTCAACTCGCGCATGGCCATCTTTACAAAAAAAGACAAACGGTTCGATGCCACGGGCCGGGTCCTGTACGGCCCCGTCAACACGAACAGGTGGACGACTGCACGATCTGGTATGTCAGCGACTATTTGAAGAAGGACGCGACGGCCTATTCCAGCCGCATTGGCGCGTTCCGGTTCCCTTGGTGCACACCATGACCACACGATCGGCATTGGCCGTCCTGCTTGCCACGCTCGCGCTCCACGGCTGCTCACGGCCGACGCCCGAGCAACAGTTCATCAACGATGCCGCCGCGGCGCTGGGCGGCCGCGAGCGCATTGACGCGGTGAAGACGCTGACCATCGCGGGCGAAGGCGTCAACTACAACCTCGGCCAGGACCTGAAGCCCGAGGCGGCGACGCAGACGTTTGCCGTCACCGGCTACCAGCGGCAGATCGACCTCGCGAATCGACGCCAACGCGTCGAGCAGACGCGCACGCCGAAGTTTGCCTACTTCCAGGGGCCGCAACCGCAGACCCAGGTCCAGGGCCTCGACGGCGCCGTGGCCTTCAACGTCAACCCCGCGGGCCAGGCCACGCCGCTGCCAGCGGGGGCGGCGTTGGATCGCCGCGCCGAGTATTTCCATCACCCGCTGACGTTGCTGCGCGCGGCGCTAGCGCCGACGACCACGGTGGCCAACGCGCGCAGCGCGGGCGCCGTGCGCCAGGCCGACGTCAAGACGGCGGGCTTCCAGTTCACCATGACCATCGACGCCGCCGGCGTGCCGCTGTCGATTTCGTCGCCGTCGTACCATCCCAATCTTGGCGACGTCGTCCTGACCACCACGTTCGCCGATTACCGGGACGTGAACGGCATGAAGCTGCCGGCGCAAATGGCCGGCAAGGTGGATGAGTTCACGACCTGGGAACTGCAGGCGGCCGCGCAGACCCTCGACGACGCAGCCGGGGAGCTCGCGGCGCCGGCCGCTGCCGCCGCCCCACCGGCCCCCGCCGTGCCAAACGTGGTGGTGACCGCCATTGGCAAGGGCGTGTGGCTGCTCGGTGGCCAATCCCATCACAGCGCGCTCATCGAGTTCAGCGACCACCTGATGCTGATCGACGCGCCACAGAGCGAGGCGCGCACACTGGCGGTGATCGCCAGGGCCCGCGAGACCGTGCCCGGCAAGCCGCTCACCCAGCTCGTGACCACGCACCACCATTTCGATCACACGGCCGGCATGCGCGCGGCGATTGCCGAGGGGATGACCGTGATCACGCAGGCCGGCAACCGCGAGTGGGTCGAGCGCATGGCCAAGCGACCCCACACCCGCCAACCGGATGCCCTGGCCAAGAACCCGAAGGCGGTCACGGTGGAAACCGTGGACGGCGAACGCGAGTTCAAGGACGCCGCCATGGCGCTGACGCTGTACCATGTCGCCGGCAACCCGCACTCCGACACCATGCTGATGGCGTATGTTCCGCGCGACCGCGTGCTGATCGAAGTGGATGCGTTCAGCCCCGGCAGCGCCGTCAATCCATACGCGGCCAACCTGTTGCAGAATATCCAGACGCGCAAGCTCGCTGTCGGCCGCATCGTGCCTCTGCACGGGACCATCGCGACGATGGCGGACCTGATCAAAGCCGGGAGTTAGGACGAATATTTGCCACAGAGGCACAGAGTCACAGAGCCGCAGGGGCAAGTTCGCTGAGGCCGGCCTTCAGCCGGCCTGTCGGTCTGATGGCGAACCGCGACAAAATGAGTCCGCGGCGACTCTGGGAGACTCATTTTTCGCCGTTCGTCATCAGACCCGCGGCGCGAAGCGCCGCCAGCGAACTTCGGCTCGGTGTCTCTGAGTCTCTGTGGCTTAGTCTGAGGGTCCAGAATCATATGAAGCATCTCTGTCTCGCACTTGTGTTCGTGCTCGGCGGCATCACGCACGCCCAGGAGCCCCAGAAGCCGTTCGAGCCCAAGAGCGGGCAAGCCGGCAAGGACGTGGTGTGGGTGCCGTCGCCGCCGGCCATGGTCAACAAGATGCTCGAGATGGCCCGGGTCACGCGCAACGACTTCGTGATGGACCTGGGATCCGGCGACGGCCGCAACATCATCGCCGCGGCCAGGCTGGGGGCGCGCGGGCTCGGCGTCGAGTTCAACCCCGACATGGTGGCGTTGTCGCGCAAGCTCGCGGCCGAAGCCGGCGTCGCCGACAAGGCGCAATTTGTCGAGGGCGACATGTACGCCGCCGACATCTCGAAGGCGACCGTGCTGGCGCTGTTCCTGTTGCCGGTCAACCTGAACAAGCTGGCGCCGAAGTTCCTCGCCATGCAGCCCGGCTCGCGCATTGTCGGCAACACGTTCGGCATCGACGGCTGGGAGCCCGATGAACGCTTCCAGCTGGATGAAAGCACCGATTGCTCGAGCTGGTGCGAGGCGCTGCTGTGGATTGTGCCGGCCAGGGCCGCGGGCACCTGGCAGATGGCGAACGGCGCCATGACCATCACGCAGGACTACCAGATGATCAAGGGCACCGTGACCATCGCCGGCGCGACCTACACCATCCCGGGCACGGCGCTGCGCGGCGTCGACATCAGCTTCATCGCCGGCGGACTGAACTTCACCGGCAAGGTCCACGGCAGCCAGATCGAGGGAACGATCACTACGCCCTCGGGTCAAGTGCCTTGGAGGGCTTCGCGACGATGATTTCGCGATCTCGTGGAGTGGTGATCTCGAGATCTGGAATCTCGAACTCTCCACTTCGCGAGATCACCAAATCATGGCTGCGCGAGCTTTTCCAGGGCCACCGTGAAAGCTCGCCTCCCGGCTTGTGGGTCGTAGACGATGACCGGCATCAGCTGGCCGCGAATGCGGTCCGGGTTCGACCGCGCGTAGCCCATCAGGGTCGCGGCAAGCAGTTGCTGCGACCCGTCTTCGATCCCCTCCCGCGGCATGCCCGTCAGCAAGTCGTTCAACCCCAGGTCCCACGCCTCGCCCCAGAGCAGCGCGTCGACGACGGTGCCCTTGACGACGTTGTGCGAGAAGTTGAAGAAGAACGAGAGCGGTGAATAGGCGGTCTCGGTCGGCCGGTGGCGTTCGAAGGCCGCCAGCAGCGCCGGCTTGTGTTTGATGAACAGCTCGAGGAACCGCGCGCGGTCGCCGGCCGAGTGGACCAGCGACGCGGGCGGCGCGCCGACGAAGGCGCGCGCATCAGGCGTCAGGCCGTTCAGCAGCGCCTCGGTCAATACGGGGCTTGGGACTTGGGGCTTGGGGCCCGGGCCGACTTGCCGATCGTATTCGCGCATCACCGCCGCCAGCGCAAAGCACAACCACGGATAGTCGGCGACGTTGTCGTCGCGCAGCGCCACGGTGTCGCGGCCGCACTGCGCCTCGAAGCCAAAGCGCAGGTGGCACCCCATGCTGGCGGCGTGGCCGAGGCCAATGCGCGACTGGTGCTCTTCGTTGAGCGTGCGGACCTTGACCAGGAGGGTTTCAAAGCCGCGTTCGTCCAGCTCGTAGTGCGAGGTGCCGATCAGCAGCAGCGTTTCGGCATCGGCGGCAAACCGCTGGCCGCTGCCGTTGGGTCCCTGCAGCTCGGCCAGCAGCTCCTGCACGAGATCCATGTTGCAATCCGGATCGCCATCGTCCCACACGCGCAGGCTCAGGAGCTGCAGGACGTGGGCGAAATAGTAGTCGAGCAGGATCGCCAGCTCGATTTCGGTGGCCGGTTCCGTGCCGCGCTGCTCGATCAGGAAATGCAGCACGTCGACGGGAATGATGTCGGGGTTGACCTGCTGGGAGACGCCGTCCCAGTCGTGCAGGACATGAAAGCCTTCGCCGCGAGTGCGGCCGTCGTAGGCGCGAATCATCCGGTCCATGAAGACCGGCGGGGTCGCCGACTTGAACTCGTTGGCGCGCATGCTGTCACGCAGCCGCAGCAGCGCCGCGCCCAGGTTCGGGGCCCGCACGGCATCGGCGACGATGTCCCGGCGCGCGGAGCCGCGCAGCGCGCCGCCGACGAGATGACAGGCATGCTCGAAAGTAATGTCCATCGCTACTAGAATACCCGCTATGAAACGGGCCACCATCACTCTCGCCTTGCTTGTGTCGGTCTTCGCGCTCACGCCCGCGGGCCAGCAGCGCTTCTCGGTCGTCGAAGCCACGATTCCGCAGATGCAGGCGGCCATGGCCAGGGGCCAGGTGACGTCGCGCCAACTGGTGGAGCAATACCTGATCCGGCTGGCGTTGTACGAGGACCGCCTGAACGCGGCACTGGCGGTGAACCCCATGGCGCTGCAGGAGGCCGACGTGCTGGATCGCGAGCGGGCGCAGGGCAAGCTGCGTGGCCCGCTCCACGGCATTCCGGTGGCGCTCAAAGACAACATCCACACCACCAACATGCCGACGACCGGCGGCGCGCTCGCGTTTGCCGGCTACGTGCCGCCGTACGAGGCCACGTTGACGAAGAACCTCACGGCCGCCGGCGCCATCATCATCGCCAAGACCGGCCTGACGGAACTGGCGAACTGGGTCGCCGGCAATCCCACCGCCATGCCGGGCAACTACAACGCGGTCGGCGGCTTTGCCTTCAACCCTTACGATCCTCGCCCCGACCCGCGGCCCGAGCCCGGCGACGGCCGGCCGGCGCTGCAAACCGGCGGCTCCAGTTCCGGCATCGGCACGGCCGCCAACCTGTGGGCGGCCAGCGTCGGTTCCGACACGGGCGGATCAATCATCAGCCCGTCGAACGCGAACATGCTGGTCGGCATCCGCCCGACTATCGGCCGCATCAGCCGCCACGGCGTGATCCCGATCACGGCCGATCACGACACCGCCGGCCCGATGACCCGGACCGTGGCCGACGCGGCGATCATGCTGGGCGCCATGGAAGGCGCGGCGCCGGATCCCAACGACGCGGCCACCCGGACGTGCACGCCGCCGCCCGGGCGCGACTACACGAAGTTCCTCAATGCCGGCGGACTGAAGGGGGCGCGCATTGGCGTGCCGCGCGCGTTCTATATCGATCGGGTCTCGCTGCCCGGCGAGACGTCGCCGCGCGGCGGGCTCAACCCCGACCAGGCCAAAGTGATGGCGGACGCGATCACCGTCCTCAAGGCGCAGGGCGCCACGATCGTGGACCCCGCCGACCTGCCCAGCTTTGTCGCGGCCAACGCCAACGACAGCTTCCCGCTGTTTGATTTCTGCGCCGGCGCGGAGCACGCCAAGAGCAAGGACAGCGAGTGCACGGTGGCCTTCAAGTACGGCATGAAGCGCGACTTCAACGCCTGGCTCGCCAGCCTCGGGCCGGCGGCGCCGGTCAAGACATTGACCGAGCTGCGCAACTGGAACCTGGAGCACGCCAAGGCAGGCGCCATCAGGTACAACCAATCGCGGCTCGACATCTCGGACGAAATGGACCTGGTCGCCGACAAAGCCCGTTACGACGCCGACCACGCCAGGGACCATCGCCTCAGCCGCGACCAGGGGATCGACGCGGTGCTGAAGGCCCACAAGCTGGACGCGATCATCACGCCCGGCGGCAGCGGCGCCGGCGTCGCGGCGCGTGCCGGCTATCCGATTGTGGCGGTGCCCTTCGGCGTGGTGCCGAACGCGCCGGCCCAACCGTTCCCGGCCGGGTTCAACGCGAAGCCAGCCCCCTTCGGCGTCGGTTTCGTCGGCGCACAGTGCAGCGAACCGAAGCTCATCGAACTGGCCTACGCCTTCGAACAGGCCACCAAACGCCGCGTCGCTCCAGCGGCCACACCGTGAGGAATTTCTCGATGCGCGGCTTTTTCCCCATCGGACCGCGCTGTGAACATGGTTTTCGTGGAAAATCCCGCTGGCACCGGTCATGCAATGCACCGGATTGGAGAGCGACTATGCGACTGACACTCTGTGGATTCGGCCTGACGCTGGTAATTGCCGGCGCGTTCGGTGCCCAAACAACCATTACCGCCCAGGAATCGCCCACCCGGGCGTCGCTCGCGATTACCGGCGCCAACAACTTCGCCCAATACTGCGTCGCCTGTCACGGCAAGGACGCCAAAGGTACCGGCACGCTGGCGGCCACGCTCAACCCCAAGCCCGCGGACCTGACGCTGCTGAGCAAGAACAACGGCGGCACCTTTCCGCGCGACATGGTGTTCCAGATCATCGACGGCAGCCAGAAGGTGAAGGGCCACGGCGGCGGCGACATGCCGCAGTGGGGCACGACGTTTCTCGCCTCAATGGGATCCGACAACAAGGACGCGGTGAAGCGCCGCATCGACTCGCTGGTGGATTACCTGGAAACGTTGCAGGTGAAGTAAGCGGCAGCTACCGAGGCAGCGCGGCGCCGCACGCCCAGGCCCGCGCCTTCGGTGTCGTCAACCTCGTTGCTGTCGACCAGGATCGACGCGGACGAAGGAACTCACGTCAGGCCTTGTCGGCCAACTGCAGTAGCTCCTCCACTTCCCGCTGCAGGTCGCGCGTCAGCGGCGAACGGTAGCGCCGGCTGAGCGCGTCGGCCACCGCTTCGTAGTACCACAGCGTGCCCTCGCGCTTGCCCTGGAACCGCTCCCACATCTCGTCGCCGTGCTGGCGCAGGTCGCGGACGATCGACCGCACGTTGTGCAGCTTGTCGGCCGCCGACACCAGGCACACGGACTGGCTGGCGCCTTCGAGGTGCGCGATGTAGCTCACCTTGCGGTCGCGCCACGGCAGCTTGTCTTCGGGGTGCTCGACCAGGCTGTCGCTGCAGCCCAGGACGATGTCGCCGACGGCGTCGCCGAACCGGGCGCGGATCTCGGCCAGACGCGCCTCGCCGCCGCCGTCTTCCGCGGCGTCGTGCAGCAGCGCGCCGACCGCTTCATCCTCGTCCGCCCCGTACTCCATCGCGATCGCGGCCACGCCGAGAATGTGGGCCATGTAGGGGATGCCGGTGCCTTTGCGAATTTGCCCCTGATGAACCTGGTTGGCGTAGACGAGTGCGGATTCGAAACGAGTCACGGGAGTATTAAAGCATGGCGGCTGAGGCCGGCCGAAGCTCATGGAGGCGCCATGCCGCCGGCCGCCGCAAGTCCAGGCGAATGCGGATCGCCGGCAAGGCCTCGGCAAACGCCGGCATGCGGTGGTACTTGGTCGAGTCGCGTTCGGCGGTCCACAGCGGGTGATACCTGGAGCATTGCCGCGGCTTTGCCAGTGCGGCCGACGCGATGGTTAGATCAGCTTGCGGCGGATGAAGTCGAACGCTTCGGGGAACTCGCGTGAGTTGATGAAGTGGCCGCGATCCTGGAGCTCGAAGTAGCTGCCCTTCAACTGCGCCGCCACGTGGCGGGCTTCGGCCGTGGGGATGAGGGGATCGTCGGTCGAGTGGAAAATGCCGATCCACTGCTGGTTCTCGCGGATCCGGTGCCACTGCCACGGGTCGCGGTAGTAGCCGCTGGCCGCCTCGAACGCGTCGCCCAGATCGGTGTGGCACACGCTCACCAGCACCGACCCCAGGAGTTGATGCGTCTCGGCGTAGCGCATGGCCGCCACCGCACCGGACGAGTGGCCCACCAGGATCGTCTGCTCGTCGGCATCGAGCGACTCGAGGTACGGCAGCCACACGCTGGCCCGCGCCTTCACATTATCGGGAAAGGTATGGTTGATGACGTCGAGCCCAAGCGCGAGCAGCTCGCATTCCAACCAGGGCAACCAGGCGTCGGCGGCCGTGCAGCCGCCGTTGCCGTGGATCAGGATCGCCTTCAACGGCGACCGTCAGCCCTTATAGCTGACGCGCCAGATCTTCTTGCCGCCATCGTCGGTGACCAGTAGCGAGCCATCGGGCATCTGCAACAGGCCGACGGGACGGCCCCACACTTCCTTCTTGTCTGGCGCCAGAATCCAGCCGGTCAGGAAGTCTTCGGGGCCGGCGGTGGCCATGCCGTTCTTGAACGGGACAAACGCGATCTTGTAGCCCTGCCGCTGCGAGCGGTTCCAGGACCCGTGCAGCGCCACGAACATGCCGCCGCGATACTTCGCCGGGAACTGCGTGCCGGTGTAGAAGAGGATGTCGAGCGGGCCGACATGGCCGCCGAGAATGACGTCGGGATAGAGCGTGCTCTTCACCTTGGCCATGTCCACGTCCTTGTGGCGCGGCTCGGGGTTGGGGCCGATGTAGGCGATGGGCCAGCCGTAGAAGCCGCCGGGTTCCACCTTGGTCACGTAATCGGGAACCAGGTCGTCGCCGAGCGCATCGCGTTCGTGGACCGACACCCACAGGTCATTGGTGCCGGGATAGAACCGCATGCCCACGGCATTGCGCAGGCCGGTCGCGATCGTCTCGTGGCCGGTGCCGTCCGGATTGAAGCGGTGCACGGCGGCGCGCATGGGCGGTTCGTTCAGGTCGATGTTGGACTGGGACCCGACCGAGAGATACAGCTTCGAGCCGTCGCGATTGAAGGCCAGCGTCCGCGTGTTGTGCCCGGTGCCCATGCCGGCGAGCGAGATGATCTCCTTCCCCGCTCCGGTCACTCTCATGGTCCTGGCGTCGTAGGTATAGACCTTCACCGACGCCGGCTCCGCCACGTAGAGCTGATCGCCCTTGAGCGCCAGTCCGTACGGACGATCGAGCTTCTCGATGATCGGCGTGCGCACGCCGTCCTTGATTACGAACACCGACCCCTGTGTGGACGTATCCGACAGCAGGATTTCGTTGCCAGGGCCAAGCATCATGAAGCGCGGGCGTTCGGTGGTGAACGCCATGAACTCCTCGATCACGAACCCGGCGGGCGCGTCCAGCTTCGCCCCTCCCGGCTTCGGCACCACGGTCGGGTTGTTGCGAACCGATTCGGTGGCGAACGGCGGCGGCAGTTCCTTCCAGTTCACCGGCTTGCGGCCCTGTTGGGCAGCGAGGCCGATGCCGGCGACGGCAATCACGATGGCGGAGGCGGCGAAAGTGGCTCGGGGCATGGCGTGGTTATTATGGCCGCAGACGCGGCGGCCGCTCAACTCTCGCTCACGAGTATGAAGATCAGGGCCCCGAGCAGCACCAGCACGACGGTGAAGACAATCTTCCAGCCGCTCAACGGGTACTTGCCGGCAATGCGGCCGGTGGAGCCGTTCACCAGCACCTGGTATGACCTCGATCCGAAGACATACGTCAGCAGCCAGATCGGCACCAGGATGTGCTTGAAAGTCTGCCCGGAGAAGGTCGGGTGGATCACGAGGTTGCGGTGCGTGTCGCCGGGCACCTGCCGCGCGCACAGCTGCTCCAGCGTCCGCTGCATCTGCTGTTGCGACTGGTCCGACGCCTCGGTCAGCACCACCTGGTAGTGCTCGACGACGTGTCCCGACAGGAAGGCGGTGTCGTACGGCACGAGCTCGCGGGTGGGAAACGGCTCGACCCGCCGCAGCAGGTCAATCGGCAACCCCTGCGTCCCGGGCACCGGCTCATCGTCAAAGGTGTGCTCGACCACGCCCGACGCCGGCTCCCACCGCACGCGCCGCTCCCGCCGGATGACCGGGCGGCCTTTGCTGTCGACCCCTGGAACGGAGACGTAATAGTAGTGCCCGGCTTCGGCCTCCCACGGGCAATGCGCGTGCGCGTCGAAGGTCCAGTACGGGATGTAGAGGCTGCGCACGGTGTCGACGAGCGCGGCCTTGGCCAGCCGGCCCGGCGCAAACCACTTGCTGCGCCACCAGCGGCGGATGTCGTCCCGGACCTTGTTGCGATCGATGCGGAACGGCAGCACGCCTTCCGGCCGGATCGGCGACTTGATCTCGTCGTAGGCCACGAGCGCCGGCGAGCCGCAGAACTCGCAGTTCTGGCCGACCCGCTCGGCTTCGTAGACCATGACCGCGCGGCAGCTCTGGCACTGCACGCTGCGCCGCGTCGCCTGCCACTGCTGCTCGGCGGCGGGCAGGTCGCGCAGGGCGGCGGCCAGGTCCTTCTCCGCCACCTTGCCGAGTTCGCGGTCGATGACGTACGGGGACTCGGTGCCGCAGAACGGGCAGACGAGCTTCTGTTTCGACGGGTTCCACTCCGCCTGCGCGCCGCACGCCGGGCAGGCGTGCTTGTCGAGCGCCGACACCTCATCGCGGCTTGAAGTCTTCGGTTCCTCGCTCATTAGTCGGGCTTCAAGCCGCCGCCCGCCGGAGGCGGGCCAAGCAACACTGCCGTTACTCCGACAGGTAGCTGTTGAGGGCCGCGCGGGTGATGCGCCAGGAGGCGCCGATCTTCTTGCCCTTCAGCTCGCCCGATTCGAGCACCGCCATGACGTCGGCCTCGCTCACGCCCAGCACCGTGGCCGCGTCGGCCGGGCCGAGCAACTCGGGCGCGGCCGCCACCGTGGGCGCCGCCGCGCCGCCGGCGAAGCCCTGCTGCATCATCTGCTGGGCAATGCCGAACCCGACCGCCAGTTCGGCCGCGGTGCCGGCCGCGCCGCCGCCGCTGCCGCCGCTGCCGCCGGCCGCCATGCCCTGGCCCATCTGGTACTTCACGTAGTCGTTGAGGTTGCCGATCGCGGTCATGCTGGCGCGCTTGTCGAGCGCGGCCTCCACTTCAAGCGGCACCGACACGTTCTCGACAATGAAGCTGGTGATCGCCAGGCCGTACTTCTCGGTGACGGCCGGGTTGATCAGCGGCAGCAGCGCGTCGCCCAGCTCGCTGTAGCGCGCGGCCACGTCCAGCACCGGGATCTTGGCCGTGGCAATGGCATCGGTAAACAGGCTGACGACGCGCGAGCGCATGGTGTCGGCGAACTCGTCGAGCCGGAAGTTGTGGTCCGAGCCGGCGACCTCGCGCAGGAAGGTCTTGGGGTCGACGATCTTGAAGTCGTAGGTGCCGAACGCGCGGATGCGCGCCACGCCGAAGTCGGCGTCGCGCAACATCACCGGGTTCGACGTGCCCCACTTGTTGCCGGTGAACAGCCGCGTGATGACGTAGTAGACGTCGGCCTTGAACGGCGAGTTGAAGGCGTACTTCCACGACTTGAGCTTGGTGAGGATGGGGGTGTTGTCGGTCGTCAGCGTGTGCTTGCCCGGCAGGAACGTGTCGCCGAATTCGCCAAGGTAGACGAACTGCGCCACCTGCGACTCGCGGACGATCAGCTGCGCGCCGTTCTTGATGGCCTTGTCTTCGTCCGGGAAGCGGTACGACAAGGTGTCGCGCGAGTCGTCGGTCCATTCGATGACGTCAATGAACTCGCCCTTGAAGAAGTCGGTGATGCCCATGGCCGGATATTAACAGGAGTTCAGGAGGTCACGAGACCCACGTCTCTCAAATCAGGCCTCCGGCACTACTGGTCTTTCAGCCAACGGACAAGTCCCAACAAACCTGCTCCCACCAGGCCGAACGACGAGCCCTGTTCGAGCCACATCGCGTCCTGGGGCAGGCCGGCAAACGCCTCATCGGCCTGCCGGCGGGCGCGCGCCAGCTCGAGCGGCAGGAGCGGGTCCACTGGTTTGTCGGGGCGGTCGGCTTCGCGCAGCCGCGCCAGCAGCTTCTCGGCCTGGTTCATGTCGAGCATCGACAGCGGCGAGCCGCAGTGGCCGCAGTCGGAGCGGTGGGCCAGGTCGATCGGCGCCCCGCAGTTCGAACAGTTCACCACCTGGATGCTCTTGCGTAACTCGGCAACCTGCGGCGGCGTGAGCGGCCGGATGAAGTCCTTCTCTTTCAGGAAATCGAAGAAGGTGGTCAGGCGGCCGTGGTCGTGCGGGCACTTGAAGTACTCGAACCGCGTCGCGCGCTGCATGTCTTGGGTGCGCCGCAGGCGCGCCTTGCACTGCGGGCATTTGGCGGTCTCCGAGTCCATGGCGCGGGGCATTGCGACATGCTCGCCAATGATGCGGAACAGCATCAGCGTGGCGCCCGGCGTGAGCTGCAGGCTCTCGCGCGGATCGAACCAGATCGCCTGGCACGGGTCGCACAGGTCGAGGGTCACCGCCCGGCCAAGCTGGCCTTCCACCGTATGAGACGTCATGGGCAGGGCGCAGCGGGGGCAGTCCACAGGAGGGAGATTAGCGGATCTCGTGATGTGGTGATGTGGTGATGTGGTGATTTGGTAAGCTCGTCGTGCCATGCAGCGACTACTGAGCGCAGCCATCCTGCTGTTTGCCCTGACGGCCTGTTCGAACGCCGCCATCGACAAGGCCGCCGGCGACGGCCCCGGTGCGGGGATCGCGGTGCGCCGGTCGGAGACGGCGGTGGTGATCGAGAACAACACCGGCCGGCCGCTGCTGAACGTGCGCGCCACCATCGACACCGAGACCGGCGGCGCCTTCGTGCACGTGCTGCAGGCACTCGATACCGGGCAGTCGGCCGACCTGAACTTCGCGAACTTCCGATCGGAGGACGGCACGCTCTTCGAGCTGTCCATGTCGCAGCCGGCGCGCATCAAGGTCACCGCCCGGGACACGCTCGCGGGCCAGCACGAAGCCACCGTCGCCTGGTAGCCCGGCCGCGCCGGTTGGCGCGCAACCTGCAAGAGCAGGGGGTATGACGGGTTGCCTTCGCTTAATTCCGCGCTTTTGGGCCGTCGCCGGCCTGACCGTGCTGCTGGCGACCGGCCTTTCTGCCACCGCCGTTGCCCAGCAAGGACAGCCGGCGCCACAGGCTGTCCCTGTGGCTGCCGATGTCGTCGCACCGCAGGGCTTCCTGGCCGAGCCGGCGTGGATGGAACGCGCCGCCGTGTTTGCCGATCGCCACCTCGGCAGCGGCGGCAGCTCCAACGGCTTTTATCTCAGCACCAAGAGTCCCATTCAAGGCGCCGGCTGGATCACGATCGGTCCCGGTTACCGCCACTGGTACAAGCAAGACAGCATCTTCATCGATGGCTCAGCCGGCGTGTCGTGGCGCGGCTACAAGATGGCGCAGGCGCGCCTCGAGTTCCCGAAGCTGCTCCGCAGCCGCTTGACCCTGGGCACGATGTACCGCTGGCAGGACTTCCGCGCCGTGAAGACGTTTGGCGAAGGTCCCGATTCGAGTGAGGACGCGCTTGCCAGCTATCACCTGCGCTCGCAGGACGTCGTCGGCTACGCCACGGTGCCGCTGGTGCGCTGGCTGACGGTGAACGCCAATGCCGGCATCCTCAGCCCGGCGGTTCGCTACACGCAGGCGCCCGAGCCGCAGTTTGCCCACGGCGAAGTGTCGCTGGTCGCCGACCAGCGCGACTTCCCCAACCATCCGACCCGCGGCGGCCTGGTGCGCGTGGCGGCGTCACGCTTCACCGATCGCGACAGCGGCGCATTCAGCTTCACGCGCTACGAATCCGAGGTCGCCGGCTTCCTCCCGCTCGCCGGGTCCCGCGTGGTCCTGGCCATGCGCGGCTGGGTCGTCGCCTCGGAAACCGGCCCCGGCCAAAGCGTGCCGTTCTACCTGCAACCGACGCTCGGCAGCAGCCACTCGCTGCGCTCGTTCAGCGATTTCCGCTTCCGCGATGACAACCTCCTGCTGGCCAACGCGGAAGTGCGCGTCGCCATGTTCACCCACCTCGATGCCGTGGTCTTCGCCGACGCCGGCAACGTGGCCGGCCGGTGGCGCGACCTGGATCTCGGCAAGCAGTCGCTGGGCGCCGGCCTGCGCTTCCACACCCGCCGCGACACGATTGCGCGCGTCGACGCCGCCCACGGCGCCGAGGGCTGGCGCCTGCTGTTCAGCCTGAGCGAACCGCTGGCGTTGACGCGCACGTGGCGACGAACGGCGCCGACGCCGTTCGTCCCCTGACGAGGAGATCGACATGACTCGCACGAAACTCACGATCTTCGCCGCCGGGCTCGCCGTGGTCACGGCCGTGTCCTGCGCCAAGGCCAAGCGGCCGGCCCTGCAGCCCTCGGCCCCGATTCCCGGCGCCATCATCTGGCAGGAGCCCACCGACCTGGCGGCGCGCGACCTGTTCTACGGCCCGTGGGGCCGCGAGCACGCGCCCGCGCCCACCGACACCTTTACGCTTGTCGAATACAAGCACTCCGGCGTCAACCTGGGGATGACGGTGACGGACGGCCAGGACCGCGAGTGGAGCGTGAAGCTGCCCTATCCCGGCGACGTGGATTCCGAGGGGCCGGTCGAAGTGACGGTGTCGCGCCTGCTCTCGGCGGTCGGCTACCCGCAGCCGCCGGTCTATTACCTCCCCGCGTTCAAGCTGAAGGACGACCTGGGCACGCGGACCATGGCCGGCGGCCGCTTCCGGCTCAAGACCGACGGCTTGACCGATGAAGGCGAGTGGCGCTGGGAGGACAACCCGTTCGTCGGCACCAAGCCGTACCAGGGACTGCTCGTCATGCTGATGATGCTCAACAGCACCGACCTGAAGAACAGCAACAACACGCTCTACCAGCACCGCAAGGGCGACCTGGTCGAGCAGTGGTACGCGGTGCGCGACCTCGGCGCGGCGCTCGGCGACGACCATCGCTTCGCGCCCCGCAAGAACCATGTTGGCGCGTTCGAGAACACCGGGTTCCTGACCGGCATCAGCAACGGCCACGTCACCTTTGCGAACCGCGGGTGGTACCAGGAGCTGGTGCAAGAGCGCATCACCCCGGCCGACGTCGAGTGGGCGTGCGACTGGCTGGGGCGGTTAAGCGAACAACAGTGGCACGACGCGTTCCGGGCGGGAGGCTACTCGCCCGGAATCGCTGCTCGGTTCATCAGGCGGCTGCGAGATAAGGTCAACGAAGGCCGGGCGCTGGGCGCCACATTCGCGAACAACCCGGCCAACAAGAGATAAAGAGATCATGAGAAGTATTTTCTCCTGACCTCCTGACCTCCTGTTGCTCTTCTACTCGTAGCGCAAGGCGTCCACGGGATCCAAGCCAGCGGCTTTGCGGGCCGGCCAATAGCCGGCGACCACGCCGACCGCAATCGAGGTCAGCAGGCCGGCCGTGACCGCCCACAGCGGGGGCGCCGCCGGGAACGTCGGCGCGACCAACGCCACCAGCACGCCGATCAGGGTCGCCACCGTCACGCCCAGCAGGCCGCCCGCGCCGCTCAGGATGGCGGCTTCAATCAGGAACTGCCGCCGCACCTCGGCCCGGCGCGCGCCAATCGCCAGGCGCACGCCAATCTCGCGCGTCCGCTCGGTCACGCTGATCACCATCACGTTGGCAATGCCGATGCCGCCAATCACCAGGCTGATGCCCGCCAGCGCCACGGTGGCGATGAAGATCTGCACGCCGAGGCGATCGAACTGGGCGATGATCTGATCGGCGGTGTTCATCGAGAAGTTGCTCTCGGCGCCGGTCGGCACATGGCGCAGCAGGCGCAGGATGGTTTCCGCCTCTTCGCGCGCCTGGTCGCGCAGGCCGGGACGGGCGCGAATGTAGAGCACCATGTTGCGCGCGTCGGGGAACTTGCGCCGCGCCGTCTGGACCGGGATGGCCACGACGCTGTCGTTGCGGTTCTCGCCGAAGAACGTGCCCTGCCTGGGGGCGAGCTCGCCCACCACGTAATAGCGATCGCCACCGAGCAGGAACGAGTTGCCGACGGCGGGGCCGCCCGCGAACAGCGCCTTGGCGACGTTGGCGCCGATCACCGCCACCTGGCCGCGGGCGCGCTCCTCGGTGGGGGTGAACGGCCGCCCCCCCGTGAACGCCGCGCCGACCACGTCGAAGAAATTCGACGACACCCCTTCGACCAGCACGGTGTCGAGCTCGTTGGCGCCGGCCCGCGCCGTGATCACGCGCGTGCTGGTGACGGCCGGCACGATCAGCTCGATGCCGACGTCGCGAATCGACGGCCCCAGCCGCTCGAGCTCGCGCGCGTACTCCTCCTTCAACTGCGGGCGGGCGACGTCGAGCTCGGTCGGGGCCGCGTACGGCTCGCCGTTCAGGTGATACGCGAAGATGTTTTCGGTGCCCAGTTCCCGGAACAGCAGCGCCACGCTATTGCGCAGGCCGACCAGCGTCGACGACACCAGGACGACCGTGACAATGCCGATGACGACGCCGAGAATGGCGAGGCCCGAGCGCGCCTTCTGGGCGCGCAGCGAGTCGGCGGCGAGGCTGCGGGCTTCGGCGAGTTGGGTGAACCAGCTGGCGCTGCGGTGGCCCATGCTCATTCAGCTCGAATCGCCGCGACCACGTCGAGCGCCACCGCGCGCGTGGCCGGATACCAGGCGGCGACCATGCCGCTGCCCGCCGCCGCCGTGATGGCGACGACCAGGGTCTGGGGCGCCACGTGCAGGGGCAGTTCCAGCGCGTACTCGAGCGTCGCCAGCAGCGCCCACGCGGCCAGCGCGCCGGCCGCGCCGCCGGCAATCGACAACAAGACCGACTCGGCGAGAATCTCCTGGACGATGCGGCGCGCCGGCGCGCCGAGGGCGCGGCGCACGCCGATCTCGCGGGTCCGCTGGGTCACCGACACCAGCACCGTGTTGGTCACCACCACGATCGCCGCCAGCAGCGCCATCAGCGAGATCGGGCCGGCCGCGGCGCCAATCCGCTGCGACAACGAGGCCACGAAGCTGCGCGCGGCATCGGGCGTCAACACGTCGAACGTGTCGGGCGCGCCCGGCCGCAGCGCCCGCCTGGCGCGCATCGACGTGCGGGCGCGGCCCTCGCCGGTCGCGGCCGCGACGCCCGGCGCCGCCTTGCCAAACACCTGGAGGGTGCGCGGCGCGCCGAACGCGCGTTCGTAGGCGCGCAGCGGAATCCAGACGTACTTGTCCAGCGTCCCTGTGCCGGCGCTGCCCAGCCGCGCCTGCACGCCGATCACGGTGAACCGGCGGCCGCTGACGCGCAGCGCCTGCCCAAGAGGATTGGCGCCCGGATACAGCGTGTCGGCGACCTCGGCGCCAATCACGGCGACGGCGTCGCCGCCCACGTCCTCGGCCGGGCGAAAGAAGCGCCCGCGCGCGAGGCCCAGGTCGCGAATCTCGGCCAGCGCGGACGTGGTGCCGGTGACCATGGCGTCTTCCAGGTTGCGCGCGCCCGACGAGACCTCGGCGCGGGTCTGCGCGCTGGGCGCATACAGCACCTCGCCCCCGGCATAGCGATCGAGAAACCCCATGTCGCCGCGGCGGATGGGCGGGTTGCGCGCCAGTTGCTCGCGCAGCTCGCGCCGCGACACGCGGCTCGACGCGGCCACCTGCGCCATCACGAACGTATCGGACCCAAAGGTCCGCGCGGTGGTCGCTTCGGCATAGAGGCGCACGCCGTCGAGGGCGGTGACCACGGTCACGATCGTGGCCACGGCCACGGCAATGGCCAGCCCGCCCAGCGCCGATCGCATGGGAAAGGCCGTCAGCGCGGCCGCGCCCTGCCGCAACGATTCGAACCACATAACAGGTACATTAGACGCTGAATGGGGACGCCGCGTCCCGGAAGAGCGTCATAGGTGGATATGAGTCGTCGGATGGTGATCGGGGTCGGGGTTCTGGTGGCAATCGGCGCGGTGGTGGTTTATGCCACTCGCTCGGGCAACGCGGGCATCGCCGTCGACACGGCGCCGGTGGCGCGGGTCGAGGCATTGCAGTCGTTTGTGACGGCATCGGGCGAAATCGTCGCGACCCGGTATGCCGACATCGGCTCGGCCGTGATGGGCCGCCTCGTCGAGTTGATGGTCAAGGAAGGCGACCCGGTCAAGGCCGGCCAGGTGCTGGCCCGAATCGATCCGGTGCAGGCCTCCTCGTCGGCCGATGCCGCCGCGGCGTCGGTCGGCGCCCTCGAGGCCGACGCCCGCGCGGCGGCCACCCAGGTGAAGGCGGCCCAGGCCTCGCTCGACGAAGCGCGTTCGCGGGAGAAAGAGGCCGCCGCGGCGTGGGCCCGCGCGCAGGAACTGCAGCGGGCCGACCTGCTGCCGCAATCCGAGTTCGACAAGGCGAGCATGGCCGGCACCACGACGGCGGCGCAGGTGGCGGCGGCCGCCGCGAGTCTCGAGCGGGCGCAGCAGGCGCTGGCGAGCGCCGAGCGCCGCATTGCCCAGGGCCGGGCCGAACGCACGCGCGCCAACGATGCCCTCGCCAAGACCGAGATCACGGCGCCCATCGACGGCGTCGTCACCCGCCTCGACGTCGAGCAGGGTGAGATGGTGGTGATGGGCGTGCAGAACCAGCCCGGCACCATCCTGATGACCGTGTCTGACCTGAGCGCGGTGAACGCGGAAGTGAAGGTGGCCGAGGCAGACGTCATGCGACTGTCGAATGGCTTCCCTGCCACCGTCACGCTCGAAGCCTTGCCGCTGCAGAAGTTCACCGGCCGCGTGGTGGAGATTGGCGCCAGCGCGCTCCCCCAGGTGGGCACCCAGGCCGGCGCGCGCGAGTTCCGGATCAGGGTGCGGCTCGATGGCCCGGCGTCAACCCTTCGCCCCGGCCTGACCTGCGACACCGAAATCCTGGTGGCCGAGCGAAAGAATGCGCTGGCGGTGCCGCTGCAGGCGGTGGTCGAGAAGAACGGCACGACCGGGGTGTTCGTGATGCGCGACGGCGACGTGACGTTCACGCCGGTGACGACCGGCATCATCGGCGGCTTGTCGATCGAGGTGGACGGCGTGGCAGAGGGCGCGACAATCGTGTCGGGCCCGTTCCAGACGCTGCGCGACTTGAAGGACGGCGACCGCGTACGCGCCCGCCGTGTAGCCTGACTCAGGCCCGGGACGGCACCGCGGCGTCCCGCCGGCACCCCTCGCGTGGCGTGACTTCATCGTCCGCGAGCGTGGCACTCAGCGGGCCCCCCCGCACTGGAGTGGCAGTCGCAATTGGGATCGCTGCACTCGCCGTGGCCCTGGCTGAGCAGCGGCGAAAACTCCTCCGCAAACCGGCGGGCGGCCTCCCGGCGGCCAGCGTCGGTCAGCCGGTATGCCCCGGTCACGGCGCTGTGGGTGGTGTCGCCGCGCGCGACCAGATCGTCGAGCGTTCGCGCCACGGCCTCACGATTGTGGGTCAGGAAGCGGGCGATGGCGTCGAGCGTCGAGGCGCCGCTGAAGCCCTCGCCTTCAATCCAGTAGAGCATCTCAAGCACTTCATCGCGCCGCGCGATGTCGCCGGCAGGGTCGTTGGTCATCTCGCTATCCGATCAAAGTGTGTACGTGGCGCGCGGCCACCTCGACTGCGGCACGAACCGGCGCTGACAACTCAGTGGTCAATTCATCCACGCCGTCCGGCTCGCAGCCAATCATGAACGTCTCGGCCGGCAAGGCCCCCAGTGCCTTCGCCACGGCGAGCGCCTGCGCCGGCACGGCCAGGTGCATGTCGACACTGGTGGCCGGCAGTACCTCCTCGACCTGCACCACGTACACCGTGCCTGGCTTGCCGCCCCGGGCCATGGCGTCGATCACGATGAGCCGGTCACAGGGTGTCAGCAGTTCCTGCGCCAACCTGAGCCCGGCGGTGCCCACTTCCAGCAACCTCACGCGATCCGGCTCGAACCGTGAGCCCTCGATCCGCCGCAGCACCGCAATGCCAAACCCGTCGTCCCCGCGCAGTTCGTTGCCAAAGGCGGCCACCAGCACGCGCCTCACGATCGCGCACCGGTTTCAACGCTGGTCGCCACGCGGATGCGACCCGCCGCGGTGGTGACCGGCACGACCTGGACCCGCCCGTCACCATCGAGCTGCCGGCCGGTCCGCAGGTCATAGCGGCAGCCGTGCCACGAACAACGCACCTGGGTGCCCTCGAGCGTTCCGAGGTCCAGCGGCAGCGGGCTGTCACCGCACTGGTTACGAATGGCATACAGTTCGCCGGCCACTCGCGCGAACAGAATCGAGATGTCGTTGACCATGGCCGCGCGCATGGTGCCGTCCGGCACGTCATCGACGTCAAGGGCATCGTGATACACCGGCCGGTTGGCGCGCCGCAGGGCGTCGAGCGGCAGAATTGCCGTCGGCGCAATCGCGTGGCCAGGATCGCGATCGCGGAACTCCAGCTCCTGGAAGCCGAGGAGAAACTCGCGCAGGGCCGCTTCGAGGTCGGCACGCACCGACGCCAGCGTCGGGCCGGCCGGGGCGATGGCCGGCGGCATGTGTAAGCGGACGTAGACCACGCCCCCAACCACGTCCTGGATTTCGACGTCGACGCCGTGCTCGTGCAGGTGGCCGCGGACCGTGTCGAGCGCTTCTTCGGCCTGGAGCCGCCGGTCCACGGCGATCAGGTCGTACGACATCAGCAGCATGCGGATCGCCGGGTCGGCGATCAGCCGGTTGATCAGCGTGTCGCCGGTCAGGCCGTGAATCGCGTGCACCAGGTGGGTGAGGCCGGCACGATGCACCGCGTCAATGCCCTCCAGCAGGCGCGCCGCGGCCTCGCGAACTGCGGCATCCGGGTGCGCCTGCAATGTGCCGATCGCCGACTCCACGTCGGCCAGGACGTCGCGCGCGGCCGCCGACTCAGTGGATTCGGGGACGGTCATCACTCACCTGTGCGAACACCACGCCGGAATGGCGGCTCCGCGAGTCGGGAATCGCCCCTTCGGGGATCAATGCCGCCGCTGCCGGCTCGACCGCAAGCTGCTTTACCAGTTCGCGGGCCCGAATCAGCGCGGCGGCAACCGCGGGAGTCAGCTCCGACCCGAACTCGTGAGCGTCGGGCTCCACTTCGAGCACGACCACGGTGGCCGGCAGCACATCGAAATGACGGGCCACCACGAGCGTGTTGTCCAGCGAGATGATTCCGGTCACCGCTTCAGTGATTGCCTCGTGGATGCCGAGCGGCGCCGGCATGACATTGTCCCATCGATACACCGCCAACGTGCCGGGGGGGCGGCCGGGCCGCTGGAGCGCGCCGGCCATGACCGCGAGAGCGAACCGCCGATCGGGTGGGTCGTCCTGCAGCCGCTGGACGACGGCAATCGGGTTATAGCTGAGGTCTTCGACCGACACCCCTGGCGGCCAGCCGCCGGTATCGAGGCCATCGACCAGGACCACGCCGAACGAGTGATCGCGCAGGTTGCGGTAGCCGACGCCGCCAATCAGCACCCGCGTCATCCGTCGAGTGCGCACGCGCACGTGTTGACTTCGCGGGTGACGACCGCGCCCTCGGTGTGAATGTGAGTCGTGCACGGCATGCACGGGTCGAAACTGCGCACCGTCCGCAGCACGTCGATGCCGGTGAACTGCTTGGGGTCGTCCGACTCCTCGAGCAGCGGCGTATTGATCACCGCCTCCTCGTACGGCCCGGGCTGACCCCAGCGATCGGTCGGCGAGGCGTTCCAGGTCGAGGGCGTGATGATCTGGTAATTGGCCACCGCGCCGCGATCGAGGACCAGGTGATGGGTCAGGTAGCCGCGTCCCGCCCCCCAGAAGCCGACACCCAACCGCTCGCCGCTCTTGGGAATTTCGAACGGCGTGCTGGTCTGCGAGTGTCCCAGCTTGAGTTCCTCCATCGCCGCGCGCCAGTTGATGAGCGCGATCATCGCGGTGAACGGCACGCAATAGGCGCGGGCGCGGTTGCGCTCGAACGCATTCCAGACGCCCGGCACCTGCCACTCGAGTTCCATTTCCGGCAGGGCGCCCTTGGGCACCAGGAACTTCATGGAATGTCCGGTCGATTCCATGAACGGACTGGCCGCGACCTTCTGCGCCATCGCCGTGCTGCACAGGCGCGAGTAACAGCCGGCCTCCATGGCCAGGCGGTCCCACCGGGGGGCGGTGTCCCAGGTGTACTTCTCCTTCCAGTTCTGCCCCTGCGGGCGCGGCTTGGTGACCTTGTTCCACGGATGGTACGGCGAGAGCGGCTTGCCGGCCGGATCGGTGGGAAAGCGCCGGGCGGCGCCGGTCCACTCGTCGTAATAGGAGTGCTCGACAAATTCCTCCAGCCCCATGTTGAGGTTGTGGAGGTCCGTGGTCACCAGTTTGCCGTCAACGATCGCGCCGGGCGTCGCCCACCGCTGGTCGCCCCAGGCCCCGGCCCTGGCGTAGGTGGCGTCGTAGGCGTCCTGGTGATCGAAGATGCCGGTGTCGATCATGTTCATCCGGCGGGCGCCCACTTTCTTGTAGTTGGGGTCGGCGTCGTAGAAGAACTCCGTGATCTCGTCCCAGATGCGGGCAATCTTCTTCGAGTAGTCGAAAAATTGCGCCAGCCGGATGAACATCTCGTTCATCACCGTCAGGTCGATGGTCGAGCTCATGCCGCCCGGCACGATCGTCTGCGGATGCGGGTATTTGCCGCAAATCAGCACGTAGGCCTCGCGCGCGACCCGCGTCATGTGGAGCGCCTCGAGGTAGAGACGGCCCGACAACGGGTTGAGATCGTCCATCAGGTCGCCGATGGTCCGGTAGCCGTGCACGTCCGGATACCTGGCCTCGGTCTTGCGGGCGCGGGCCAACAACGCGGGATTGGTCGGTTCGATCATCGCCGACGAGTAGTCCGGCCCGGCCAGCAGGTGCAGGTGCAGCGGGTGATCGTAGAGAAACTCCAGCGCCAGCGCGAGGTTGCGGATCGCGATGCCCAGCTTCGGCGGCCGGCAGCCAATCGCCATCTCGATCGCCAGGGCGGAGCACGTGGAGTGCACGCCGCCGCACACCCCGCAGGCCCGGCTGGTGATGAAAATCGCATCGCGCGGATCGCGGCCGATCATGATCACCTCGTAGCCGCGGAACAGCGTGGCCATCGAGCGGGCCTCCAGCACCCGCCGATCTTTCAGGTCGGCCACCGTGTGCAGCGCGAGCGCGCCGGCGATGCGCGTGACCGGATCGAAGTCCACCGACTTGATGTGGCCGTTGCGGCGCATCAATTCCTCGACCTTGTCGTGGGAGAGCTGCAGCGGCACCCCGGCCGGCGGCGCGCCCGTCACCGCGGCATAGGGGTCGGCGACGCCTTCCCTGAGGAAGGGCCGGCCGGCCTGGTCGAACTCAACGGGCAGGTTCTTGAAGCACATGGCGGGTCCTCTACAGGCGGAACGCGCGGGCCGCGCGACCCAGGTTGGTGTCGGCGGCGTCGAGACCACCGGCCAGCGCACTGAGCGCGCCGTTGATCGTGACGAGTTTCTGTTCGAGCGGCGTGGTGTGGCCGGCGACGGCCTCCAGGCCATCGGCAATCGCGGTCAGGCTGCGCCGGGCGCGCAGCAGCGACACCGCCACCAGCGCAAGAAATCCGGCCAGGGCCACCACCACGAGCGCGACGGTGACGAGCGTCAGCGTGAGCAACATGGCTAGCCTTTCCCCGCCCGCGCTTCGAGCACGGTGGCAATGGTCCCCAGCTTGTGCGCCACGCCTTCGGCGGCGGCGAGGATGTCGGTGGCGACCGCGATCGTCCCGTCGAGCGCGGGAATGGCCGCGGTGCTGGCTGCAATCGCCTGCGCGGGGGCCACCGCATCGTGCGCGTAGCGCTCAATCGAGCGGGTTGCCCGCAACAGGCTGGCCAGCATGTAGACCGACAGCGGCACGAAGACCGCGAGCGCCAACCCGACGGTGATCATCCAGATGGTGAATACGGTGTCCGGAAACATGCCACCCTCCGTCATCGCTGGTCTTGTCGTTGCACGTTGATAATGACGCCGCCCAGGCTGCCGTCGATGGCCCGCAGGCCGTCACGAATCGCCGTCAGCGTCTGGTTCAATTGCGTGACCTGCGGAACGATGTAACCGGTTTCCACCTCGATCGCCCGCAGGCCGAGCCGGATCTTCGAGAGGTAGTTGACCGGGCGCACGAAACGCGTCGCGGGCCCGCCAATTCCTTCCAGTTCGCGGACGATGGCCCGCACGAACAGGGCCAGGGCAATGAACAGCGCGGCGACGCCCGCCAGGGTCACGCTCATCAGGACGACAAAGGTGTTCATCGTGCCCCTCCTGGCTTCGCGCCGGTGACACACTCCGGGCAATGCGGGCACGACCCGGCGTGATGCTCGACCGCGGCAACCGCGCCCGCAGTGCGCACCGCCGACTCCAGGATCTTGGTCACCACGTGATTGGTCCGCGCCAGCAACGGAATCTGGATGGTGTTGTTCGCCACCTTCTGGCCGACCACCCAGATCGCCGCGGCGCCCGCCTTGATCCGCCTGGTGGCCACCAAAATCAGCGTCAACAGCAGGGCGACCACGCCCACCACGACGAAATAGATGACCAGGCTCCAGATCCAGACCTGGGTGACTGCGGCTTCGCTTGGCATGTCACGACCTCCTGGCCGTTTGCCCGTCCAGGGCGCTGACCAGTGCGCCACCCTTGGCTTCGATCGCTTCGACGGTCGCCAGAATGCGCTCCGCCACCTCGTTGGTGGTCTGCAGTTCCCAGGTGGGTTGCGTGTTCTTGCGGATGATCTCGACCGCATTGAGCGCCCGCACCGCCTCGTGCAGAATCTTCCGCGCCGTCACCAGAATGGTGAGCAGCAGCGCGGCCGCCAACAGCACGACCACGGTCGCCACCACGATCCACGTCCGCCAGGCGGCCCACAGTTCCGCGTCGCTCATGGTTCGCCTCCATCGCGCACCGCGCTGTCGTCGTCATAGTCGCTGCGGACGCCAGGCCGGTCGCCGCCCCACAGCCGCTCCTCGCTGCCGGGCGGGCGCCCGGGTGCCTTGGCGTTCAGGTGCTGCCACTTCTGGTAGAAGAACTTGATCGCCTTGTCCATCACCGTCTGGCTCTGGACGTGGGCCCAGCCGCTCGGCACATGCCCCTGCCGGTCCCATCGCGACGTGCGGTTGCTCTCGCGATTCGACAGCCGCCGCAGGCGGCGCATCACGGTGCCGACCCCCTGTGACGCGAACGTCGACAGCTCCGCACCCGGCGGGGTCTTGAAGAACGGCGAGAATTTGTCGGGAAACCCCGGCATGGTGCAGCCGATGCACACGCCGCCGGCCTTCATGCAGCCACCCATGTGATTGATGGCGCCGCGCTTGACGATGTTGCAGTTGACGACCGGACCCCAGCAGCCAAGCTCCACCAGGCACTCGGGGTCGCCATAGGCGTGGGCGAAGGTGCCCTCCTCGTAATAGCCGGCGCGCGTGCAACCCTGGTGCACGGTTTCCTTGAACAGCCAGGCCGGCCGGCCGAGCTCGTCGAACGTGGGCAGCGGGCCGAGGCCCTGCAGGAACAGCAGGATGGCGAACACCGTCTCGGTGAAGTTGTCGCCGACCGGCGCGCAGCCCGGAATGTTGATCACCGGCAGCCCGAGCGCACTCCGATACTCGGCGCCCAGGTGATCCATCACGCTCATCGAGCCGGTGGGATTGCCCTCCGCCGCGGGGATTCCGCCCCAGGTCGCGCACGTGCCGATCGCGATGGTGGCCGCGGCGCCCGGCGCCAGCCGCGACAGCCAGGTCGCAGTGGGCACCGGCTGGCCGTGCCCGTCGTCGCCCTCAATGGCCTCCACGCCCATCGCCGAGAAGTAGCCACCCGTGCGCTGCGCGATTCGCTCGTCGGCGACCGATCCCTCGAACACCACCACGTAGGGTTCACCCTCGAGATTGCCCCGCCACGCGTCATGAAACGTCTTCACGAACGCCGCGCCCGCCTCGACCGCCAGCACCGGATGGTGCAGCAGCATCTTCGGCATCGCCGGGACCGTGCCGTGCAACAGCCCCTCAATCCCGGGATTGGTGGCGCCGGTGACCGCAATCGAGCAGCCATCGCAGCTCATGCCGGCGAGCCAGTAGACATGGATGTTCTTGAGCGGCCCCAGCGGCAACCGCTCGCGCTTCTTCTGTGGCAGCGATGCGGCGGTCGGCTCCTGCGTCGCCTTGATCGTTCCGCTCGCGGTTTCGGGCGCCATCACCCCTCCCTTGTTGTCAACAGATCCGCGGGAGCGGATCACCGACCAGCATGTCGAGCACGCGCGAGCCACCGGCCTCGGTCCTGAGCAGCACCATGTCCTGCGGGCCGGCCAGTACCTCGCCGATCATCGCCGCCTCCCCGCCGTGGGCGGCCGCGCGCATCGCGGCCAGGGCCGCGCCGGCCTCGGCGGGCGGGACAATGGCGATCAGCTTCCCTTCGTTGGCGATATGCAGCGGGTCGAGCCCCAGCATTTCGCACGCGGCCCGCACATCGGCGCGCACCGGGATGCGCCGTTCGTCGATGGCAATCGCGACGCCGGCCTGGCGGGCCAGCTCGTTCAGGGTGGTGGCGACCCCGCCGCGCGTCGGGTCCTTGAAGGCGCGGGTCGACGGCGCCGCCGTCAGCACGTCGGCGACCATCCGATGCAGCGGCGCCGAGTCGCTCCGGATGTCGGCCTCGATCTCGAGCGCCTCGCGGGCCAGCATCACGGCCATGCCGTGGTCGCCGATGAAGCCGCTGAGCAGGACGCAGTCACCGGGCCTCACGTTCCGGGCTGACCGCGACCACCCCTCGGCCACCAGGCCAATCCCGCTGGTATTGATGAACAGCCGGTCGGCTTTGCCACGCGGCACGACCTTGGTATCGCCGGTCGCGATCGTCACACCGGCCGCGAGCGCGGCCTCGCCGACGGCGCGGACCACCGACTGCAGGACCTCGACCTCGAGCCCCTCCTCCAGAATGAACGCCAGCGACAGGCACAGGGGCTGCGCGCCGGACATGGCGAGGTCGTTGATCGTGCCATGCACCGCCATTGAGCCGATGTCGCCGCCGGGGAAGAACAGCGGGCTGACGACGTACGAGTCGGTCGTGAAGGCCAGCCGGGCGCCGAGCCCGGCGAGCGACACCACCGCGCTGTCCTCGTCGTTCACCGTCGCGGCGGCACCGAGCGCCGGCAGGATCATCCCGTCGATCAGGCTGTGGCTGGCCTTGCCGCCGGCACCGTGGCTCAGCGTGATGCGCTCTTCGCGCATGGGTTCGCGCAACCGCCGGGCCACGCGCGCGCGGTCGAGCCGTTCGATCTGCGCCGGCAACGCGGAGCCGGGCACCGTCACGACGACACCGGCACTTCCTGGCCCGCCTGTCGCATCAACGAGTAGCGGCCGTAGGTGAAGTAGGCGGCGCACGCGCCCTCCGGCGACACCATGCAGGTGCCGATTGGGCGGTCCGGGGTGCAGGCGGTCCCGAACACCTTGCACTCCCACGGCTTGATCACGCCCTTGAGCACCTCGCCGCACTGGCACGCCTTGGGATCGGTGACGCGCACGCCCGGCACCTCGAAGCGGGCCTCGGCATCCCACTCCGCGAACTCCGGCCGCAGTTTCAGGGCGCTCTGCGAGATGAAGCCCAGGCCGCGCCACTCGAAGAACGGACGCAACTCCATGGTTTCAGCCAGCACGGCCAGCCCGCCGGCGCTGCCGCCGGCGCGCACCACGCGGGCGTACTGATTCTCGACCGACGGCCGTTGTGCGTCGAGCTGCCGCAGGATCATGACGATCGACTGCAGGATATCGGTGGGCTCGAATCCCGAGACCACCATCGGCAGGCCGTAGCGCTCGGGCACGAAGTCAAAGGGGCGCAGGCCGATGATCGTGCTGACATGGCCGGGGCCGATGAACCCGCGCAACTGCATGCCGGGCGAATCGAGAATCGCCTTGATGGCCGGGACGATGATCACGTGGTTGCAGAACACCGAGAAGTTGCGCCGGCCCTCGGCGCGCGCCCGCAGCACGGTGGCAGCGGTGGAGGGCGCGGTCGTTTCGAACCCAATCGCGAACAACACCACCTGCCGGTCGGGGTGCTGGCGCGCCAGCTTCAACGCGTCGAGCGGCGAGTAGACGAAGCGCACATCGGCGCCTTCGGCCTTGGCGTCGAGCAGGCTGCCCCGCGAGCCGGGTACCCGCATCATGTCGCCGAAGGTCGTGAAGATCACGCCGGGTTGCCTGGCCAGCGCAATCGCGTCATCGATTCGTCCCATCGGGATGACGCACACCGGGCAGCCGGGGCCGTGCACCAGGTCGATCGACTTCGGCAGCAGGTCTTCGAGGCCGTGTTTGTAGATGGCGTGCGTGTGACCGCCGCACACCTCCATGATCTTCAGGGTGCGGCCTGCCGACCGCTGCTCGATCTCCTTGACCAACGCGCCCATCAGTTCGGGTCGGCGGTATTCGTCGACGTAGCGCAGGGCGGGTTGGCCGCTCATGGGCGCTCCTCCTGCACCACCGCCAACAGCGCATGCCACATCGTCGCGTGCACTTCCTGGATGCGCGGCAACTGTTCGCTGTCGACGGTAAAACAGAAATCGGCCAGCCCGGGGCGGGCCAATTCGCCGCCGTCACCACCGCTCATGGCGACCGTCAGCAGGCCGCGCGCCCGCGCCTCAGCGATCGCCCTCACCAGGTTGCGCGAGGCGCCGCTGGTGGAGAAGGCCACGGCGACGTCATCCGGACGGCCGAAGGCGATCACCTGCCGCGAGAACACGTGATCGAAGCCGACGTCGTTGCCGATCGCGGTGATGATGCCAACGTCGCTGGTCAGGGCCATCGCCGGCAGGCGGCGCCACCCGGACCGCGCCGGCTCGCGGCAATCGGCCGCCAGGTCCTGCGCATCGGTCGCGCTGCCGCCGTTGCCGCAGGCCAGCAGCTTGCCGGTTCGCTGCAGGCGGGCGGCCACCGCCCGCCCGGCCTCGATCAGGCGCGCCCCCTCGCGTGTGTCGATGCAGCGGCGCAGCGCGCCGATCTCGCGCGCCTTGGCCAGCGTCGACGCCTGCACCTCGGCTATCAGGTCGGTGGCGGCACGCGGCGTGGCCGGCAGGAACGCGACGCCGGGGGCGTCGGCCGCGTCGAGGAACACGTGCACCAGCTCCCAGAGCACGTGATAGAGCGTTTCCGACACTTCCTGGATGATCAGCCCATCGTCGTCCGGCACGCGAAAGTCGAACTCCGCCAGCGAGGGGCCCGGACTGCCGGTGCCGCGCACCAGCACCGTGAGGGCGCCTTGCGCGCGCGCGGCGGCGATCGCGGCCGCGATCCGCGGCTCGAGGGCGTTGACGCTCAAGGCCAGGAGGATGTCCGCCGGGCCGACACCGGCATCCGGCGGCACCGCGACCGCGGGCAAGGCTCGCTTGCCGACAATCACCGGGTGGACAAACTCGACGGCCACGTGCTGCGCGTCACTGGCCTGCGCGCCCTCTCCCATGACCAGTAGCAGGCCGCCGCGCCCGAAACGGGCGGCCATCTGCTGGCAGCACTCCGACACGCGCCGGCTGTGGGTATCGAAGAAGCCAGCGGTCGCGGCGACGCTGCGGGCGACGTGATCGGCGACGATCGAGGCGGCACCGGTGGTCATCATTCGATCTTGCTCGCCGACAGTTCGTCCATCTCGCGTTCGTAGGTTTCGCCCAGCTCCTCGAGGAACGCAATCGTCCGCCTGGCTTCGTCTTCATCGATCTTGCTGATGGCGAAGCCGACGTGAATCAGGACCCAATCACCAACTTCGAGTCCTTCGGGCAACAGCAGGCCGACATGGATGGTGCGCCTGACGCAGGCGACGTCAACCTTGGCGAGTTGCCTCGCCTCGTCTACGAACTCGGCGACCCGCCCCGGAATGCCTAAGCACATGCGACTTGTTCCCCGTTGGTGACGTGGGTGTTGACTGCTCGCGCGGCGAACAGCGCCTGCCCCAACGACAGCCCGCCGTCGTTGCACGGAATCGCGTGGTGCTCGAGCACCGCCAGCCCCTGGGCAGCCACGGCGTGCGCGGCCAACCGGCTGAGCAGCGCATTCTGAAACACGCCGCCGGTCAACGCCACGCGACGCACCCCGGTTTGCCGGGCAATCCCGGCCGCGACGGCGGCAATCATGTCGGCGACAGCGCCGTGAAACGCCCGGGCGATGTCACCCCGCGAACGGCCGGCGGCGGTATCCGCCGCAATCCGCCGAATCACCGGCGCAGCGTCGATGGTCCAGACGTCGGTGTCGGTAACCGTGGCGAACCGGTAGGCGAGGGACGTCGCCGGCGAGGCCATGGCTTCGAGTTCCATCGCCGCCTCACCTTCAAATCCGGCCACGTCCCGCACTCCCATCAACGCCGCCACCGCATCGAATAACCGGCCCATGCTCGACGTCGGTGGTGAGCACACGCCCCGCGCAACCATCTGCTGTACGAAGGCCAGCCGGGACGGCGTCACCCGTTGGGCGATCCCGCCGCCGCAGGGCCCAAGTTCCGGGCCGTAGGCCGCGGTGAGGTGGGCGACCGCCATTCGCCACGGTTCGCGAGCGGCGACATCGCCGCCTGGAAGCGGGACATACGCCAGGTGCGCGGCGCGACGGCAGGTCGTGCCTTCGACGACCAGGAATTCGCCGCCCCAGATGGCGCCGTCGGTCCCGAGCCCGGCGCCATCAAACGCCACGCCGATGACCGGTTCGGTGCAGGCATGCTCCGCCACGCAGGATAAGACGTGCGCGTGATGGTGCTGGACCGCGATCCGCCGGGCCGCCGGCCACGCCAGAGCGAATCGTGTCGATCCGTAGTCGGGATGCCGATCGTGGGCGACGACTTCCGGCTCGATGTTCAGCAGCGCGCCCATCTGCCCGACGGCCGCGGTGAGCGCCTGGCAAGACGCCGCACTGTCAAGGGTGCCGACGTGCGGCGACAAGTAGGCCGCCGTTCCTGCCGCGAGGCAGAACGTGTTCTTCTGGTGTCCGCCGACGGCCAGCACATTGAGGCGCGCGGCTTCAGTCAGCCGCAGGCGCACGGGCGCATGACCGCGGGCCCGGCGCACCACCGCGACCTGTCGGCCGTGGGCACTGACCACGCTGTCGTCGCACCGCGTCGCAATGCCGCGGTCGTGGGTCAGGAACAGGTCGGCGAGCTCACCCAGGTGCGCCGCCGCCGCGTCGTCGTACACCATCGGCTCGTCGCTGCGATTTCCGCTGGTCATGACCAGCGGCCGATTGGCGTCGTGCAAGAGAAGGTGATGAATGGGCGTGTAGGGCAGGAACAGGCCGACCGCCGGCGACGCCGCCGCGACATTGCGAGCCAGACGCGGGGCGTCGCCCGCGGCGAAGGCCGACCGCGCGACCAGCACAATGGGCCGCGCGGGTGACGTCAGGGCGCCGGCCGCCGCCGCTCCGGCGGCCGCCGCCAGGCGGCGCCCGGCGGCTTCCGGCATCATCACCGCCAACGGCCGGCGGTCGCGGCCTTTGCGCCGGCGCAGTTCGGCCACGGCCGTCTCGTCAGTGGCATCACAGGCGAGGTGAAATCCGCCGATGCCCTTGACGGCGACGATGCCCCCGCCGAGCAGGGTCTGCACGGCCAACGCGAGCGCGTCGCCGTTAACGGCGCGGTCGCCCTGCCCCGTGGCCTGCAGGGACGGCCCGCAGTCGGGGCAGGCGATGGCCTGGGCATGAAAGCGTCGATTGCCGGGGTCGGTGTACTCGGCCCGGCAACGACCGCACATCGGGAACGAGCCCATCGTGGTGCCGGCGCGATCGTATGGCAGCTGCCGGATAATCGAAAACCGTGGTCCGCACTGTGTGCAGGTAATGAACGGGTGGCGATGGCGCCGGTTGGCGGGATCGAATAGTTCGGCCAGGCAGGCATCACAGGTCGCCACGTCGGGCGGCACGCAGATGTCGCTCCCCGGCGTTGTCTCGCTGCCGGCGATCACGAACTGCCGGTGGTTGGCAGGGGGGAGGGGCGCGCACCGCACCCGCTCGACTGCGGCCATCGGCGGGGGCGACAGCGTCAGCCGATCGACGAAAGCGCGCAACGCGGCGGGGGCGCCTTCGACGTCAACGAAGACCTGAGCGCCTCGATTCTGCACGAAGCCCCGGAGGCCGAGTTCCGTGGCGAGCGCGTAGACAAAGGGGCGAAAACCAACCCCTTGCACCAGTCCGGTCACCTTGATCGCGGTCCGTTGCGTCATTGCTGTGAAGTCCGGCTTCAGCCGAACCAACCACGGGCACGCTGACTATACGGAGGAAGCAGCTGGCAAACAAGCCTACTTTGGTTGATCGAAGCTTTAGTGTTGGATATCGTCGAGCAGGCGCCGCAGCCGGCTCAGCAGTTTCTCGCCGCTCGCCGTCAGCGCATAGGTGCTGATGGGTGCCGCCTCGGCGGTGACATGAGCCACGAGATGCGCGGCTGCAAGCGCCGCCAGCGTTTCCGCGAGCGTCGACGAGCTGGCTTGGGGTAGCATCGCCGATAGCTCGCGGAACCGCGCCGGCTGGTGGACATGGATCGCGTTCATCAGGGCGAGCGAATACCGCCGCCGGATCACCCGCATCAGATCCTCGACGGAGCAATAGCAGGTCCATGGCATCGCGGTGCCTGGCGTGCCACAGCCGCACGGGGGAGCCTCGACCGGCGGCGCTGTCGACGCGGGCATCAGGGGATTGTAGGACACATGCGCATCGCAATAGCCGGTAAAGGCGGAAGCGGGAAGACCACCATTGCGGGGACCTTGGCGCGGCTCCTGGCCCAGGCCGGCCGGCCGGTGGTTGCCGTCGATGCCGACACCAACCCCAACCTCGCCACCACGCTCGGGTTACAGCCCGATCGCGTCCAGCAAATCGTCGCGTTACCGCGCTCGTTGCTGAAGCGGGAGACTCGGCCCGACGGCTCGATCACTTCCACCTTCATGCGCGACCCAATGGAGGTGCTCGAGGAATACGGCACGCGGGCCCCGGACGGCGTTCGACTGGTCGTGATGGGAGCCGTTGGCCACGGCGGCGCCGGTTGAATGTGCGGAGCCCATGCCACGGTCCGTGGCTTTCTCGGCGAGCTGGTCAGCAAGGCACCCGACGCTTTCGATATCGTGGTCGACATGGAAGCCGGCCTCGAACATCTGTCGCGCGGCACCGGCAAGCACGTGTCACGCTTTCTCGCCGTGGTCGAACCTTACTATCGATCGATGGAAACCGCCCGTCGCGTGTCGGACCTGGCCAGGGAACTCGGCATCGCCGAGGTCAGCGCGATTCTCAACAAGGTCCGCACTGCCGCCGATCACGATGCCCTCTCGGAATTCTGCGCGGTCCACAAGATGACGATCATCGGCGAAATTCCCTACGACCTGGGTCTGGCCGACGCCGAACGGGCGGGCCAACCGCCACTGGACTTCAGCCCCGCCACCGCGAGCGTGACCGCCATGCGGAGGCTCACCACCGACCTCATCGCCGCGGGCTAGCAGCTAGCTGCGCGGCCCCGACCGCACGACCGCGTCGGCCACGAGGTGGCACGCCAGCACCGTCAACGTGATCGCGATCCCGGGAAAGACCGCCAGCCACCACGCGTCGCGAACAAAGTGTTGCGCGCCGCCGAGCAAGGCCCCCCAGCTGATGACGCTGGGATCGCCCAGCCCGAGGAAACTGAGCCCTGCCTCCGCGAGGATGGCCCCGGCAATGGTGGACGACGCCTGCGCGGCCAGCACCGGCGCGGCGTGCGGCAGCACGTGCCGGCGCAGGATGCCCGCGTCCGACCCGCCCGACGCCCGTGCGGCCAGCACGAAATCCCGCGCCAGCACGTTGTGCACCTGGGCGCGGAACACCCGGGCGGTCGCCGGCCAGGCGGTCAAGCCAATCACGAGGATGATGACGGCGTGGACGCTGCCAAACAGGCTGACGACCACCAGGATCAGAAAGAACCTCGGCAGCGCCTGCACGAACTCCGTGGCTCGCATCAAGACCTGATCGAGTGCCCCGCCGCCAACGGCGGCAGTGCCGCCCACGAGCATCGCGACCACCAGCGACAGCGTGGCCGAAACCAGGCCCACCACCAGTGACGTCCGGGCGCCGTACAAGATGCCCGAGAACAAGTCGCGCCCGAGGTCGTCGGTTCCGAACCAATACCGGCCACTGGGAGGATGCAGCGCCTCACCGGCAATGGCGGAGGGCTCGATTCCAGCGAGCCATGGCGCCAGCAGGGCGACCAGCGCGAGCGCCGCCAACACGGCGGCGCCGGCTTTAGAGGAGGCGGGCACGCGGATCCAGCCAGGCACAGGCGGCGTCGGTGGCGAAATTCACCATCACGACGCCGGCCGAGATCAGAATGAAGGCCCCGGTGACGAGCGGGTAGTCCCGATGCAACGAGGCATGCAGGACCAGGTAGCCCATACCGGGCCAGCCGAACAACGACTCGGTCAGCGCGGCGCCGGCAGCAATCTCCGCGGCGTGCTGACCGATCAACGCGGCGATCGGCGGGGCGGCGTTCGGAACGGCGTGCCAGGCGACCAGCCGCCAGCGCGACGCGCCGCGGGCAGCCGCGGCGGTGATGAACGGCTCGCGGAGCATGCCGATCACGCTGGCGCGGGTCACGCTGACGATGATGGCAGCGAACGGCAGGGCGAGGGTCAAAGCGGGCAGCACCAGGTGGCGCGCCACGTCGGCGGCGTATGCCGCACCGGCCGGCGTCACGCGCGCCGAGTTCATCCCGGCCACCGGCAGCCACCCCAGCTTCAGAGCGAGCAGCAGCATCAGCAACTGGCCGGTCCAGAACACCGGCGCCGCATAGATCGTCGAGGTCGTCAGCACGACCGCACGGTCGAACCATGTCCCCGGCGCCGCCGCACACAGCGCCCCGAGCGGGACCCCACCAGCCACCGCCACCAGCAACGCCGTCATGCCGAGCAGCAGCGAGGCGGGCAGGTGCTCGAGAATCACGCGCGACACCGGCGCCTGGAACATGAACGAATAGCCGAGCTCGCCGCTGAACACCAAACCGGCATAAGTGGCGAACTGCGCCGGCAGCGGACGGTCGAGACCGTAGCGGGCGCGCATGTCGGCGTAATAGGCGGGGCTGCCGCCGTCGCCCGCCAACGCATAGATCGGGTCGCCCGGCGCGAGATGAATCAGCACGAACGTCAGCGCGGTCACGCCGGCCACGACCGGCAGCGCCAGCACCAGCCGCCGTCCCAGCCACGACCAGGCCGGCCGCGGCGTCATCAGCGGGCGCCCGCCGGCGTCACACCCTCCAGAAAGGCGCCGGTCCACAACCGAAAGCCGGTGAACGCGGTCCGGTGCGCCCGCAGCCCTTCGGAATCAATCAGCCAGAAGTACGGCACGTCCTCGGCCAGGATCTGCTGAATCTCCACGTAGGGACGACGCCGCGCGGCGCGATCGAGCGGCTCGGACCCGAGATCAAACAATTGATCGATCCGGGCGTTTCGGTAACCGGCGCCATTGGAGAACGGAAACGGGCCGATGTTCGACGACACGTACACGCGGCGGACGCCGATGTCGGGATCGGCGCCGTTGCAGAACGAGGCAAAGCCCAGGTCGAAGGCCTTCTTGACAAACACCTGGTCGACGGCGGCGTTGAAGTCCAGCGTCTGCAGGTTCAGTGTGATGCCGACCTCACCCAGTTGTTGGCGCAGCGCCTGCGCGAGGCGCTGTTGATTTTGCGCATGCGTAAAGGTAATCGCGAACCGCTCGCCACCATGTGCCGGCGGCAATCCGGCCTGGTCCAGCAGCCGCCTGGCAGCGGCCGGGTCGTGGTGATACTGCCGGGTCTCGGCCGTGTAGGCCCACGACAGCAAGTGGCTTATCGGCCCGGTCGCCGGTGTCCCCTGCCCAAAATAGACACGGTTGACGATGAATTCCTTGTCGATGGCGTGCGCGAACGCGCGCCGGACGCGAATGTCGTTAAACGGCTTCCGCGTCAGGTTCGGGATCAGCACATCCTGACAGAGGGATCCTCCGGACCCGCCGGTGCCGGCAACGACGGCAATTCCCGGCGTCGCGCGCAGCCGTTCGGCATCGGCGCCCGGGAGGCTGCCGACGTAGTCGACCTCGCCGTTCTCGAGTGCGGCCACCGCCATCGAGGGATTCGGGAAGACACGGAATACCAGTCGATCCACGCCGGGAACGCCGGCTCGGAAGTAGTTGGGGTTGCGCTCGAGGATGACCGTGCTCCCCGGCGAGTAGCTGACGAAGCGAAACGGGCCGGTGCCGATCGGGTGCCGGGTCGGAGCGCCGCTCAGCAAATCGTGACCGGCGTATTGATGCTGCGGAATGATCGACGCCTCGACCACGTCCAGTCGCTGCAGCAGCGGGCTGTAGGCTCGCTTCAGACGGAATACCGCGGTGTGCGCGTCTGGTGTGTCAACCGTCAGCAGCAGCCCCTCGAGCGCCGCCCGCGTGCGGGAGTGATACTTCAACAACGCCTGTTCGAACGTGAACTTCACGTCGGCTGCGGTAAACGGCGCGCCGTCATGCCACATCACCCCCCGCCGCAGACGGAATCGATAGGTGCGGCCGTCGTCCTCAACCTGCCACGACTCGGCCAGCTCGGGGACTGGATTGAGCTGCTGATCGAGACCGACCAGGCCGTTGAAGATCTGGTCGGTGACGGGATGGGTGTTGCCCGAGGTGGTCACGGCGGGATTGAGGGCGCCGGGATCACCGCCCTGCGCGATGACCAGCGTCGTCGCGGCGGCGGCCGGCGGCGAGGAACGGCCGCAGGCGAGCGCGGTTAGGAGGAGCCAGCCGGTCAGCAGTGGCGAACGCATGGGTTGCCACGCATCCTACCCGGTATCGGCCCTGGACTACCACCGGCGGAGTCATCCCTTCAACCAGGTACGATCAGCACCTGGACTTTCGCTGGAGGGGGTGACAGCTATGGATACGCGGCGACGAGTTTAAGGATGTCGGACAGTACATTCTCCTCGCGGTCGACGGCGAAACCGGTAGCCATGATGTTGTCGATCGTCGGGCGGTTGATGTGGGGGCCGGCGCGCGATGGGCCGAGCGAGAGAAGAGGGATGACAGACGGCGTTCCATGGTGGCAGCGTTCTTGCCACTGGGACACGGCGGGGCGGAGGTCATGGCCCCGTGAGCAGCGTGCCGCACTCGACCTGATCGAGCGGCGCCCAGGCCCAGTCACGGGAGGAATAGATGGCGACGTGCGAGTGCAGCGAGGTGCATGAGCGGCGACGCGTCGTGCTGACAGGTGGTCCGGGCGCGGGCAAGACGGCCCTGCTCGAATTGATCCGGCAATCGTTCTGTGCGCACGTCAAGGTCTTGCCCGAGGCGGCCGGCGTCGTGTTCGGCGGTGGCTTTCCGCGCGAGAACGACGACGGGTGTCGGCGCGCCGCGCAGCGCGCCATCTTCCATATCCAGCGGGAACTGGAGGCGGTCGGGGACGTCCACAACCCGGCCATCGTCCTCTGCGACCGCGGGACCGTCGACGGTGTGGCCTATTGGCCGGGACCGGCCGAGGAGTTCTGGGCGGCCGTGGGCACGACCCTCGACCGGGAGTTCAGCCGCTACGATGCGGTCATCCACTTGCGCACGCCCGCCCTGGAGCACGGCTACAATCAGCAAAATCCGCTGCGAACAGAGTCAGCGGCCACCGCCTTCGAGATCGATGCGCGCATTGCACACGCGTGGGCGTCGCACCCCCGGCTGTCCACGGTCGAGTCGTCGTCCGACTTCCTTGACAAGGCCGCACGCGCGCTCGAGATCCTACGCGCTGAGATGCCCGCGTGCTGCAAGCGACACGTGATACCCGCGATTCGGGACCGCGTACGTGAAGGCTGACCGCTGGTCCCACCAAGACTGAGATGGCGGTAATGACCCTGCCGTGATAGCCGAGCGCGAGAGGATGATGGCCAACATGACCTACTGAGCGTGGGGGATTTTTGGCAGCTCCACGGAATACTTCGCGCGCGATTCTTGGCGGTCATGGGCGCGCTCACAGAGCCGTGGTTTATCGCGGTCATGAACCACAGGCCCGGTTGGCCCCATTCTTGCTCTCTGGAGTTGGCGGCACCCGCCTATGTTTCGAGCCTTCGTCTTTCTCACCGTGCTGACCTTGGCCGCTGGCCCAGACGCCAGCGTCCTGTGCCAGGCTTGGTGTGGCACGCAGGCCGCCACCAACGAGTGCCGGCACGAAAGCCCGAAGCAATCACCGATCCTTACTGCCGGTGACTGCTGTGTGGATGTCGAGGCCGGCGTTCCAGCGACGGTCGCCAGGGATCTGCTGACGAAGATGTCGTCCCCGAATTGGGCCCATGCCCTTCCGGGGCACAGCCGCGAGTCTGCCCGTCGGTCTACCAACGGCCGCCATGGCCGCGAGCTCGGGCGTGCCGGGGCGTTCGGCCCACCACCTCTCTCAACCATCCTCAGAATCTGAGTCTGTCCCGCCGCCGCCGATCCGAGCAGGATCGTCCGCCTGCGGTGCGGCTGCACCTGGGATCCGCGCTGTCGCCGGCACGGGGCGATCTCGACCGCAGTTGGCAACCCCAATTCGAAGTGAGGCCCGCGTTTGCGGCATTCGCCATGAGACTCTTCCGACTCGTTCGATTCGTCGTCGCTCTCGCCATTCTGGCGATGATCAGGCCGGTTGCGGCTGCCGCCCAGGCGGCGCCGGTGCTCCCGACGCCGCTCAGCCTCGCCGATGTCATCCGCGTCGCCGGCGAACGGCGGGACGAGATCCGGGCCGCGCGCGCGCGTTCGCTCGCCGCGGAAGCGCGGCCCACGATCGTGGCCGCGCTCGACGACCCGATGATCGCACCCTCGCTCGATCACCTGCCGTTCATGTGGGGCGGCGCTGACGTCAGCGTCACCGTCGAACAACAGATCCCGCTGTCCGGGATCCGGCGCCATCGCCGCGCCTCGGCCCTGGCCGACCTCGACCGGCTGCGAGCCGACGTGGACCGGACCACGCTGGATGTAGGAATCCAGGCCGCCAACGCCTTCCTGATGCTGCAGGAACGCCGCCTGACGACGGCGCTGGTCGATGAACAAATCGGATTCGCCCGCGACATCGTGGCCGCCGCGAACGCGCGGTACTCGGCAGGCACGGCGTCCCAGGCCGACGTCCTGCGCGCCGAAGTCGAGGTGGCGCGGCTGGAGGCGGCCGCCAGGTCGCTCGCGGGCGAGGTGCGGAGCGCGGAAGCGATGCTGAATGCCAGCCTGGCCCTGGACACGGATCTGCCGGTGCCGGATCTCGCGCCGCTCACGTTCGCCAACCCGATTCCAGCCTGGGCGGCGATCAAGGCCGCACTCGCGGCGCGACCCGAACTGGTGGGCGGACGCGCCGAGGTTGCTCGCGCCGAGGCCGACGTGCTGGTGATGCAGGACATGTACCGGCCGATGGCGACCATTCGCACGGGGCCCGCTTACACGATGGCCGAGGGTCGCGGGTGGATGGCCATGGTGGGTGTCACCCTGCCGATCTGGCGCGGCAAGTTGCGCGCCGGCGTCGCCGAGGCGCAGGCCATGCGCCTCATGTCCGAGGCGGACTTGCAGGCGATGACCCGGATGATCGAGGGCGACGCGGCAGTCGCCGTCAATCAGCTCCAGGCCGCCCGCGCCCGGCAAACCTCGCTCAGCCGCGAGGTGTTGCCCCGCGCCCGGATGGTGATCGAGCCGGCCATTGCTGGTTACACCGCGGGGCAGTTGCCGCTGGTCAGCGTGATCGAAGCCGTCCAGGCCCTCTGGCTGGTCCAGTCTGACCTGATCACCGCCGATACCGCTCTTGGACTTGCGTGGGCGCGGCTCGGACGCACCATCGGATCGTACGAGGCGATCATCCCATGACACATTTCACCAGGCTCACATCGGCCCTCGCCGCGGTCGCCGTGACCGCGGCCGTCTTCAGTGCGGGGCTATGGATCCAGCGCTCCCGCAACGCGTGGCCATTCGCGCCCGCGCCGCTGGCGGCCATGTCGGCGGGCGGCGGGCCGGCGGCGTCGGCCGCCGACCCCGGCTCCACCGGCAGTCGGGTGGCGATCGACGTCACGCCGTCCACCGTGCAACAGCTCGGCATCCGCCTGGAGGCGGCGACGCGCGAATCGTTGACCGAAGTGGTGCGAGCCGTGGCCACGGTGGTACCCGATGAATCCCGGATTTTCCACGTGCACACGCGGGTTTCGGGCTGGGTGGAGCATCTCGACGTCAGTACCACCGGCGAAGTGGTGCGCGCCGGGCAGCCGCTCGCACACATCTTCTCGCAGGAACTTTTTTCGTCCCAGACCGAGTACCTGGCCATCCGCAAGGCGACCTCGGCTTCGGGCCTCACCAGCATGGTGGTGGCCGGCGGGCGCACCCGGCTGGGCGTGCTCGGCATGACGCCGGCGGACATCGCCGCCATCGAGCAATCCGGCGAGCCCAAGCGCCTGTTCACCGTTGCCGCGCCCCGCGGCGGCGTGGTCATCAACCGCGGCGTGACGGTCGGCACCTCGGTCGATCCGTCGACCACCCTGCTGACCATTGCCGACCTGTCGCGCGTGTGGATTCTCGCCGAGGTACCGGAAAGCCACATTGCCTCCGTGCGCATCGGCACCCGGGCGCAGATTGATTTTCCGGCCTCGGGCCAGCTGCCGTTTGGCGCGCGAATCGACTTCATCTATCCGACGCTGTCCGAGCGGACGCGCACGTTGCGGGTCCGCTTGTCGGCGGCCAATCCCAGGGGCGCGCTCAGGCCGGGGCTGTATGGCACCGTGGCCTTCGAATCGACGGGCCCATCGGTGATCACCGTTCCCCGGGATGCCGTGGTGGACACCGGGGTGCAGCAGCACGTCTTCGTGGCCACGGGAGACCGCTTCGAGCCGCGCGTGGTCACGCCGGGCGTGCAGCTCGCCAATCGCGTCGAGATCCGCACCGGTCTCGACGAGGGCGAACGCGTCGTGGCGGCGGGCGTGTTCCTGCTCGATTCGGAGAGCCGGCTGCGCGCCACCGGGGGTACCGGCGGTCACAACGGCCACGGCGCCCCAACGACGACGACGAAACCGACGGCGGCGCCGGCTGACCCGCACGCGGGCCATAAGCAGTAACGATCATGGTTGAACGCATCATCGAACTGTCGGTTCGCCATCGGTGGGTGGTCTTCGGGGCGGTGCTGGTGCTGTCGCTCTGGGCGGTGGATTCAGTCCGCAAGACGCCCCTCGATGCCCTCCCGGATCTCTCTGACCCGCAGGTCATCGTCTACACCGAGTGGATGGGGCGCAGCCCCGACCTGGTCGAGGACCAGATCACCTATCCGTTGGTTCGCGCCCTGCAAAGCACGCCGGGCATCAAGACCGTGCGCGGGTATTCGATGTTCGGGATGAGCTTCACCTACGCGATCTTCGCCGACGGCACGGACATCTACTGGGCCCGCACGCGCGTCCTCGAGCAGTTGGGGCGCGTGCGGCAACTGCTGCCGCCAGACGTGTCACCAACGCTCGGCCCCGATGCGAGTGGCCTGGGGTGGGTCTACCAGTACGTCCTGACCGACGACAGCGGGCGCTTGGATTTGGCCGAGCTGCGGGCCCTCCAGGACTTCACGGTCAGGCCGGCGTTGCAGGCCGTCACCGGCGTGGCGGAAGTCGCCTCGCTCGGCGGCTTCGAACGCCAGTATCAGGTGGTCCTCAGCCCCGACCGGCTGGTCGCGTTTGGACTCACGCTGACCGATATCACCCGGTCGGTGCGCGACGCCAACGCCGAGGTCGGCGCCCGCGTGCTCGAACTCGCCGGTCGGGAATACGTCCTGCGCGGCCGTGGCTACGTCAAGACGCTGGCCGACCTCGAACAGAGCGTGGTCGCCGTCGGCGCAGGTGGCACGCCCGTCCGGCTTGGCGATGTCGCCAGTGTTCGCTTCGGACCGGAAATCCGCCGCGGCGCCGCGGATTGGAACGGCGCGGGCGAAGCGGTGGGCGGGATCGTCGTCATGCGCATCGGCGCCAATGCGCTACGGGTGATCCAGGCGGTCGAAGCCGAAATCGCCACGCTGCAACTTCCCGATGGCGTCCACCTGATCCCGACGTATGACCGCTCGGAACTGATCCTCGGCTCGGTCAACACGCTGAAGGACACGTTGGTCCAACAGGCCGTCGTCGTCACCGTCATCTGCCTGGTGTTCCTGTTCCACGCCCGCTCGGCGCTGATCGTCATGATCGTATTGCCGCTGTCGGTGCTGCTCTCGTTCATCGCCATTCGCTACCTGGGCCTGTCGTCCAACATCATGACGCTTGGCGGCATCGCCATCGCCATCGGCGAACTGGCCGACGCGGTGATCGTGCTGATCGAGAACGCGCATGTCCGCCTCGCGGCGGCGCCCCCGGAGTCGGATCGCAAGCAGGTGATTGTCGAGGCGTGCAAGGAGGTCGGCCGGCCGATCTTCTTCTCGCTGCTGCTGATCACGGTCAGCTTCCTGCCCATCTTCACTCTGACGGGCCAGGCGGGCCGGCTGTTTACGCCCCTGGCCTACACCAAGACCTTCGCGATGTTCGCCGCCGCCATTCTCTCCATCACTCTTGCGCCGCCGCTGATGGTGCTCCTGTTACGGGGGCGGTTTCGCACTGAGGCCACCAATCCGGTCAGCCGGATCCTGAGCACGGTCTACCGGCCGATCGCAGTGCTGGTCGTGCGATTCCGGATCCTGGTGGTCGCGGCCGCCGTGCTGCTCATGGCGGCGACGGTGCCGATGTTTCAACGGCTCGGCTCCGAGTTCATGCCGCCCCTCGACGAGGGCTCGCTGCTGGTGATGCCGACCACGTTTCCAGGCATCGCGATTGAGGAGGCGCGCCGAGCGCTGGCGGCGCAGAATCGAATCGTCATGCGGTTTCCGGAGATCGCCTCGGTGCACGGCAAGGTCGGTCGCGCGGAGACGGCCACCGATCCGGCCCAGCTGGACATGATCGAGTCGGTCATCACGCTGCGCCCGCGGGCCGAGTGGCCCACGACGTACACCCCGCGCTGGTACAGCACGCGGGCACCCGACTGGGCGAAGCGCGGGCTGCGTCGCGTGTGGCCGGAGCAGCAGGCACGGACGCTGGCGGAGTTGTCACGCGACCTGGATGCGGCACTGCGCATGCCCGGCTACCAGATGGCGATCGCCCCGCCGATCCGCACGCGAATCGACATGCTCTCGACCGGGGTCCGGACGCCGGTCGGGATCAAGGTGTTCGGCGAGGATCTGACCGAGATCGAGCGCATCAGCGTGGCCCTCGAGGGCATGCTGCGCCAGGTCCCCGGCACGCGCAGCACGTTCGCCGAGCGGCAAACCGGCCGCGAGTACGTCGACATCACCCCCAACCGCGAGGCCATTGCGCGCTACGGCCTCACCATCCGGGACGTCCAGGATGTCGTCGAAGCCGCCGTCGGAGGGATGACGGTGTCGACGGCGATAGCCGGACGCGCGCGGTTCTCGATCAACCTGCGCTACGCGGCCGACCAACGCTCCGACCCGCAAACCCTGCGCCGCATTCTCGTGCCCGTCCAGTCAACCGGTAGCGTGATGGATTTCGGCGGCGCCAATGCCGGCGCCGGCGGCGGCACCCAGGGCGGCGGCATGACGGTGGCCAGCGCCGGCGGCGCCGCGGGCGGAATGGGCGGCGCGATGTCCGGAGGCGGGGGGCGCCAACCTGGCCAGCCGGTGTCCACCCCTCCGGATCGGGCGGCACCACCGATGGCGGGCCTCGCGGCATCCCCGGATTTCATGGAACAGTGGCGCCAACCCGGCGCCTCCGTGTCCCTCGGACAACTCGCCGACGTGCGCGTGACCACGGGTCCGCCGATGATCAAAGACGAGAACGGCGTGCTCGTTGGGTACGTGTTCGCCGACATCGACCAGACCCAACGCGACTTGGGCGGCTGGGTGGATGACGCGAAGGCGCTGGTGGCCTCGCAGCTCACGCTGCCCGCGGGCTACCGCCTGCAGTGGACCGGTCAGTACGAGTTCCTCGCCGAGATGGAAGCCAGGCTCCGCTACGTGATCCCGCTCACCCTGGCCCTCGTGGTGGTGCTGCTGTATCTCTCCATGCGGGGATGGCCCCAGACCTTCCTCGTGTTGTCCAGTCTGCCCTTTGCCGTCGCGGGTAGCGTCTGGCTGCTGACCTATCTGGACTACAACCTGTCCACGGCGGTCTGGGTCGGACTGATCGCGGTCGCGGGGGTCGCCGCCGAGACCGGGATTGTCATGGTGGTCTACCTCGACGAAGCCTTCACGCGATACATGCGCGAGGGCCGCATTCAGAGACCGGAAGATGTCGACGCCGCGGTCGTCGAGGGCGCCGCCGCCCGCGTCCGCCCGCTGATCATGACCGTCGCCACCACGGTGCTCGGTCTGCTGCCGTTGCTGTGGGAGGCTGGCGTGGGCGCCGACGTGTCCGCGCGCACGGCCGCACCAGTGGTCGGCGGCTTGTGGTCCTGCATGGTGCTCACGCTGCTCGTGCTACCCGCCGGCTATGCGATGTGGCGCCGACACCAGGTGCGCATCGCGATGACCGTGCCGTTGCCAGCCGCGCCCTGGCAGCGGCGCTAGCGGCAGGGTGGAACGTCCGCCGGAGCCAATGTCACCGGCCCGCCGTCGAACTCTCGTTTTCGACCATCGGTTCAATAGAGGCATTCATCATGAACATTCATGCCTGCCTTATCGTCATCGCAGTCGTCGCACTCGTTGCCACACCTGCCACCGCACAAATCAGGACGAGCTTCGCCGTCGCACCGGGGCTGTCGACCGGCACTTCCGACACGGGAGCGGCGGTCGCAGGCTCGGTATCGGTCGATGTCGAGAGCCGATTGACGCTGGATGGTGTGGTCGGGATGGCCGGCCGCGGGCCTGGGGCCGGCGCCGGATATGCGGTCGGCAGGCCCGACGCGCGCGCACTCGTGGTGTTCGGCAATGGCGGCAGCGCCACGGTCGCCGTGGTTACCGTAGGCTTCGGCTACCGGCGATGACCGCCTGATTGAACCCAAGCACCGCCGGGAGCTGCTTCGCTGACGATGACGAGGTCGCGCTGACGTGGCCGTTGGGTAATAGCGGATGGTCTCGACGCCGACGCCCGCGGCCATGGCTATGGCCAAGGCCCCGATCGACCTGTGGACAGTGCTCATCGCCATAAAGGTGTTGACCCCGTACCTGAGTACGGAGTTTACGCTATGCAGGTGGCTGCCGGCCCTTTACGCCATCTCGCGCTCGCCCTCTGGGTCGTGAGCCTCCTCGGCGGCTGCGCGAAGCCGCCGGCAGCGGGTGCCCTGCCGGATGATGCGATGAAGCACCTCGTCTTTCTCACCCGTGATGGTTGCGTGAACACCGTCACCATGCGGGCCAACCTGGATGACGCCCTGAACGGGCTCGGCCTGCCCGCCGACTATCAATTCATTGATGCCGAGACTCTTGCGCCGTCGGACCCGCGCGGTGGCTACGGCACACCGACGGTGCTCTACGGAGACCGCGATCTCTTCGGGATGGACGCGCCGGCGGTCCCGCACGCGGCGCCGACCTGACGGCTCTACCCGGGCGGAGTTCCGTCCTCAGCGGCGATTCGCGAACAGCTAAGGCTAGCCTTCGGTCACCAATGACGAATCCGGCGAGACGGCGTCCCGGGTGAACAACCGGTACAGCACCGGCAGCACGAGCAAGGTCAGCAGCGTCGACGACAGGATGGCGCCGACAACGACGGTGGCGAGCGGGCGCTGGACCTCGGCGCCGGTCCCCGTGGCCAGTGCCATCGGCAGGAACCCCAGTGACGCCACGAGCGCCGTCATCAGCACCGGGCGCAGTCGCGCCAGCGCGCCGTTGAACACAAGGACGTCCTTCATGTTGCCGAAGGTGGCAAACAGCAGCAGGACAATCAGCAACAGCGCGACCGGCACGACCACCTGCAATCGCGCACGCGCTGAGAGCAATTGCTCGAACTGCCCTCCCCACGCGGTCCAGTAGCCGGCCGGGGTGGCCACCTCGTCCCGGATCCGCTGCTCGGCGTCTTCGACGAACGAGCCGATGTCGCGCCCGCGCACATTCGCGGTCACGCCGAAGCCCAGTAGCAGTACGGCCGCCATCGCCGCCCCGGAAATGCGACACCTCCGTCGCCAGCCGAGCAGACCACCGGCCGTCGGTTGCGCCGCGAGTTGACGGTGGGGGCGCGGCGTGGCATATATTCAAGTGGATATTTGAATATGATGCGCCCGGCCACTCCCGCCCGCTTCAAAAGCGCCATCTACGGCCTGATCGCCCAGGTCGGCAAGGCCGCCTCGGACCCTGTGCGCCTCGAGATTCTCGACCTGCTGGCGCAGGCGCCGCGCACCGTCGAAGCCGTCGCCGGCGAGATCGCGCACAGCATCGCCAACACGTCGCATCACCTGCAGGTGTTGCGCCGCGCCCGCCTGGTCGACACCGAAAAGACGGGCCTTTACGTCACCTATCGCCTGACCGACGCGCTGGTCGGCGATTTCGTGCTCCGCCTGCGAACGCTGGCTCACGCGCGCATGGCCGACATCGACCGCGTGCGTCGCGACTACCTCGACCACCGCGGGGTGCTCGATGCCGTCGGGCAGGAAGACCTGATCCGCAAGGTGCGCTCGGGCGAGGTCACCGTGGTCGACGTCCGCCCGGGCCCCGAGTTCGCCGCCGGTCACCTCCCCGGCGCCATCTCCATGCCCCTCGGCGAACTCAAGCAGCGCATCCGCGAACTCCCCAGGCACCGCGAGATCGTCGCCTACTGCCGAGGGCCCTACTGCGTGATGGCCAGCGAGGCAGTGACCCTGCTGCGGGCGAAGGGCTACCGGGCGCATGCGATCTCGCAGGGCGTGCCGGAATGGCGTGCCAGGGGATGGCACATCGACACCATCAAGGGTCGCCGCCAGGGCGCACGTCCATGACCGCAACACCGCCGCCTGGGACCGCTGCCATCCGGCTTGGGCTGCGCGAAAACCTCGGGCAGTTTTCACTGCTGGTGGTGGTCAATGCGTTTGTCGGCGCCATGGTCGGCCTCGAACGGAGCATCCTGCCGGCAATCGCCGAACAGGAGTTTCACCTCGCCGCCCGCACCGCCGTGTTGTCGTTCATCGTGGTGTTTGGCGTCGCGAAGGCGCTCACCAACTACGGCGCCGGCCGCCTGTCGGATCGCTGGGGACGCCAACATGTGCTGGTGGCCGGATGGCTGGTTGCCGCGCCGGTCCCGTTCCTGCTGATGTGGGCGCCGACCTGGAACTGGGTGTTGGCGGCCAACCTCTTCCTCGGCATCAGCCAGGGTCTGACCTGGTCAACCACGGTGATCATGAAGATCGACCTGGCCGGCTCGCAGCAACGCGGCCTGGCGATGGGGATCAACGAGTTCGCCGGCTACCTGGCGGTGGCGGCGAGCGCGCTCGCCACGGGCTGGGTCGCGACCCGCTACGGCCTGCGCCCGCAGCCGTTCTACCTTGGTGTCGCGTACGTCGCCGTCGGGTTGGCGCTGTCGGCCGTTCTCGTCCGCGAGACCCATCATCATGTCGCGCACGAATCCACGCTCGCCGGCGCGCCGCCCCGGGAAGGCATCCCGTCGCCGCGCGAGGTGTTCTGGCGCACGACGCTGCTCGACCGCAACCTGTCGAGCATCAGCCAGGCCGGCCTCGTCAACAACCTGAACGACGGGATGGCCTGGGGCCTCTTCCCCCTGGTGTTTGCGGCCGCCGGCATGAACCTGGCGCAAGTCGGGATGCTGGCCGCGGTTTATCCCGCCAGTTGGGGCGTGGGCCAGCTGGCGACCGGTGCGCTCTCCGATCGCATCGGCCGCAAGCCGCTCATCGTCTGGGGCATGTGGCTTCAGGCGGGCGGCATCGGCGTGGTGACGATGGCGCAGTCAATCGCCGGCTTTGTCGCCGGCGGCTTGTTGCTGGGCATCGGGACGGCGATGGTCTATCCCGCGCTGCTGGCGGCCATTGGCGATGTTGCCCACCCCAGGTGGCGTGCCTCCGCGGTCGGCGTGTATCGCCTGTGGCGCGACCTCGGTTACGCGATCGGCGCGCTGCTCGCAGGTCTGACCGCCGACCTGTTCGGTCTCACCGTCGCCTTGTGGGTGGTCGCGGCACTCACGTTCATGTCAGGCCTCGTGTCCGCGGTGCGGATGGCGGAAACGCTACCAATGAAACCGGAGAGCCCCCATGCCTAATACCCTCTTCATCCTGAACGACCCGCCGTATGGCACCGAACGCAGCTACAACGGTCTCCGCCTCGCCGGGGCGCTGTCCAAACGCGAAGGCGAGGCCGTGAAGATCTTCCTGATCGGCGACGCCGCGAGCTGCGCCAAGAAGGGCCAGAAGGTGCCGACGGGGTACTACAACACCGAGCTGATGCTGCACGCCGTCGGCCGTCACGGCGGGGAAATCGGCGTGTGCGGCTCGTGTATGGACGCGAGAGGCATCGCCGATGGCGAGCTCGCGGGAGCCACCCGTCGCAGCACGCTCGAGGAGTTGACCGACTGGGTCCAGTGGGCGAACCGCACGCTCGTGTTCTAGGCAGATGGCACAGATGACGCGCACGTCCGGCAGCAAAGGAGGCGACCGATGGCGGGCTCACAAACAGTCGTGATTCTCGGTGCCGGCGTTGGCGGTATCGCGGCCGCGCGGGCGCTCCGCAAACAACTGCCGAAGGAGCACCGCGTGGTGCTGATCGATCGCATGCGCGATCATGTGTTCGCGCCATCGCTCCTGTGGCTCATGGTTGGCCAGCGGACCGGCGAGGCAATCACCCGGCCGCTGGCGCGCCTGACGCGCAAGGGCATCGACGTCCGCATTGGCCACATCGAGCGCATCGATCCCGATCGGCGAACGGTGGCCGTCGACGGACAGGACATCGCCTGCGACTACCTGGTCATCGCGTTAGGCGCCGACTTGTCCCCGGAATCGATTCCGGGCCTCGCCGAGGCCGGCCACAACTTTTACACGCGCGCCGGCGCCGAGGCGTTGTGGACCGCCCTTCAGCAGGTGCGGACCGGTCGCATCATCGTCCTCACGGCCGCGCCCGCCTACAAGTGCCCGGCGGCACCGTATGAGGCCGCCATGCTGATCGACGGCTGGCACCGCAAACAGGGGCGGCGCGATGCCGTCCAGGTTGAGGTCTACGCCGCGGAGCCGGCACCAATGGGCGTGGCGGGGCCCCACGTCTCGAGCGCTGTCACCCAGTTGCTCGCCGCGAAGGACATCCCCTATCATCCCGGGCATCAAGTGACGGCGGTCGACGCCGGCGGGAAGCGCCTGACATTTGCGAACGGCGTCGATGTCGAGTTCGATCTGCTCGCCTACGTGCCGCCTCACCGCGCACCGGCAGTGATTCGCGACAGCGGCTTGGCGGGCGACAGCGGGTGGATGGCCGTGGACCGCCACACCCTCCAGACGCCATGGCCCCACGTCTACGCGATCGGCGATGTCGTCTCGATCCCGTTGGCGATGGGCAAGCCGCTGCCGAAGGCCGGCGTGTTTGCCCACGGCCAGGCCAGGGTGGTCGCCGACAACATCGCCCATGCCATTGCCGGCCACACCGAATCGGCTCGCTTCGATGGCCACGGCGACTGCTTCATTGAAATCGGCGGCGGCCAGGCCGGCATGGGCGGCGGCGACTTCTACGCGGAGCCGAAGCCGCAGGTCACCCTGCGGCCACCGGCGTGGCGGTGGCATCTCGCCAAAGTGTGGGTCGAGAAGTCGTGGCTCTATGGCCAATTGTGACGGTGCCTCTCCGCTCGGCTACCAGGGCGGCAGCGTCAGCAACAGGTATTCCTTGAGGTACGGATCGGGCGAGGCCAGCAGGCCGGCGGCACTGCCCTGGAAGTGGATCCGGCCCTCGTGCAGCACCATGAACTCCACGTGCGGCAGCGTGGCGGCATCGGCGCTCACCACCTGCACCACGCCGTCGTGGCGCACGGCGCGATGCGTGGCCACGTAGAACGCATCGCGGATCTGGTGGGTCACCAGGATCGACGTGACGTGTTCCAGGTCGCGCAGCTTCACGATCTCGTTGTCGATGGTCGCCGCAATCAGCGGGTCGAGTCCGGTGATCGGGTCGTCGAACAGCAGGATGCCGGGCGCCGGGGCCATCGCCCGCGCGATGGCGACGCGCCGGCGCTGACCGCCCGACAACTCCGCCGGCAGCCGGCCGGCGTACTCGGCCAGGCCGATGAACTGGAGCACCTCGGCCACGCGGCCATCCACCTGGTCCGGGGGCATCGCCGCCTGTTCCGACAGGCGATAGCCGACGTTCTGGGCCACGGTCAGCGAGTCGAACAGCGCGTTCTCCTGGAACACCATGCCGATGTCGCCGCGCACTTCGAGCAGGTCGCGCTCGGGCAGGTGGTCCACTTCGCGGCCGTTGACCAGCACGGTTCCCGTGTCGGGCCGCAGCAGGCCGAGAATCAACTTGAGCAGGACCGACTTGCCCGACCCGCTGCGGCCCAGCAGAATCCGCATGTCGCCGCGCGGGATGGCGAAGCTGAGGTCGCGCAGGACCACCTTCTCGTCGAACGCCAGCGACACGTTCCGGAACTCGACGGCCGGCAACAGGGCGGCATGATCGGTGAGGCCGAGCGGCGAAGACCGCTGGACGGCATCCGTGACCGAGGGGCGGTGAAAGGTCACGTTTCTAGTATGCGACGAACATCGGGCCGGCGGCCACGCCGACGGCACTCGGCGGGGCCGGGCAAGCCGGGGGTCAGGCCGTCGCCCGGTACGTGGCGGCGGCCGGCGCGCTAGCAGCCATAGCCGTAGGGGTCGAGGCACGCCGGCGGCTCCGGCGCCGCCGCGCCGTTGATGCTGCCGACCATCGACGAATGCACCGTGCAGTGGAAGTTCAAGGCCGAGGCGCTGCGCACCGTGAAGCCGCGCGACACGGCGCCGGGCGCGACGGCGCCCAGGTCGGCCGAGCCATCATCCATGACCAGGTGATGCGTCACACGGTCGCTGTTGCGGAACATCACGGTGTCGCCGGTGTTGGCGCGCACGGGATTGGGCTCGAACGCGCGGTTGCCGCTCGACCCGACGATGGCGACGGTCACGGTGGCCGCCGTAGTCGTGGGCGCCGGCGTGGGCGAGGGCGGAGGCGTAGGCGCCGATGCGGTTGCGGTGGACGTGGGCGACGTCGGCGTGGCCGCCGCCGACCCGCCGCCGCCACCGCAACCCCACAGCGCGACCGCACCGACCAACGCCGCGATCACGGCCGGGGTGAATGACTGCTTCATACAGGTGTACCTCCTCGGGCTAGAAAGCAAACCGCGTGCCTGCCCGATTTCGCGGCAAATGCCCATACCGGCCGTGCGGGACACTTACGTGTACGGAAAATGCTTACGCGGGACGAGCGCGGGATAATGGCGGGATGAATCTGGATGGCCTGCAACTGGAAACGCCGCGGCTGCTGCTGCGCGTGCCCCGCGCCGCGGATCTCGACCCGTGGGCGGAGATGATGATGGATCCCGACGCCGCCCGCTTCATCGGCGGCGTGATGCCGCGCTCGGTGTCATGGCGTGGCCTCATGACCATGATCGGCGCGTGGCACGCCACCGGCTTCGCCATGTTCTCGGTGATCGAGAAATCGAGCGGCCGGTGGATCGGCCGCCTGGGACCGTGGATGCCGGACGGCTGGCCCGGCACCGAGATCGGCTGGGCCATCGTGCGCGATTGCTGGGGCAAGGGCTACGCGCCCGAAGGCGCCGAGGCCGCCACCAACTGGGCGTTCGATCACCTCGGCTGGACCGACGTCATCCACAGCATCGATCCCGCGAACACGCCATCGCAACAGGTGGCCCGCAAGCTTGGCTCGCGCAACCTTGGCCCCGGCACCCTGCCGGCGCCGTACCAGGAGTCGCGGATCGATATCTGGGGCCAGTCGCGCGAGGAGTGGTTCGCGCGACGGTAACACCGCGCCGTGCGAGCGGCTATTTCACGCCCTCTTTCAGGAAGGCGACGAGCGGCGGCAGCACCTTGTCGGGCGCCTCGAGGTGCGGCACGTGGCCGAGGCCCGGCAACAGCAGCAGCTTGCCGTTGCCGTTGGGAACGGTCTTGGCGATGTCGGCCATGCGCTCCTGGAACGCCGCCGCCGTGCCCAGCAGCATGTCGTCGGCGCCGCCAAACGCGAGCGTCGGCACCTGGATGTGCGCCCAGTCATACACGACCGGATCCTGATACAGCATCTGGCCAATCAGGGCCTGCACCATGGCGAGGCGCGGCCAGTCGGCGCTGAGGGTCCACGAGTAGCGCACGCGCGTGTAGGTTTCGAACTCCTGGTTCCACGCCTTGGGGTTGTGGGCCACGTAGCGGCTCAGGCTGTTGCGGGTGCTCTGGTAGTCGGTGCTGGTCAGCGTGTTCTTGTAGGCGTCGTCGATGTTCGGCATGGGCCGGTCGAACCGGCCGTCGGTCAGCCCGATCGGGTTGTAGATTACGATCCGCTCGACCATCTTCGGATACTGCGTGGCGAAGCGCGCCGCCAGCATGCCGCCCATCGAGTGGCCAATCACCGCCACCTTTTCGATTTTCAGGTGCTGTAGGATGAGGGACGTGTTGCGGGCCTGGGTGTTGAAGTTGTACGGCGCAATCGGCTTCGACGAGCGGCCGTAGCCAATCTGGTCGGGGACGATGACGCGGAAGCCTTCCTTGGTCAGGCCGTCGATGATGGCCTTGAAATAGAAGCCGCCGAAGTTGTTGCCGTGCAGCAGCATCGCGGTGTGGCCGTTCGGCGTGCCTTGCGGCGCCACGTCCATGTACGAGATGCGCACGTCCTGCGTGTAGACCCGGATGTCCAGGTACGAGCTGGGATAGGGATACGGACATTCGTCGCAGGTAATGCTGCCGGGCTTGACGTCGGTGGGCGTGGGTACGGGCGGCAACACGCCGCGGCCCTGGGCCGAGACCGACGCCGCCAGGCCGAACAGCAGGAACGAGACGACGAGCGATCGCTGAAGTGTGAACATAGGCCTCTATGAGAAACGGGAATCCCGTGAATCTAACACAACCCGGGATCGTCACCGCCACCGGGCGTACAATGCCGGCCGTGATTACCCTGTCGCGCGGCTTTCGCAATCTCGGCATCGTGGCTGCCCTGCTGGCACTGCCGTGGGCGGCCTCGGCACAACCGGCGGCGACCGAGGCCATTCGGCCGTTCACCATCCGTATTCCTGACGCGGCCCTCACCGACCTGAAGGCGCGGCTCGCCAACCCGCGCCTTCCGGAACCGCTGCAGGGCGACGGCTGGACCCTTGGCACCGACATCGGCTACCTGCGTCAGCTCGTTGCTTACTGGCGCACGGGGTTCGACTGGCGGGCACAGGAGCGCAAGCTCAACCAGTTCG